>JBATPX010000206.1:0-47395 GCA_049291695.1 Defluviicoccus sp. | reverse complement strand
GGCCGGTACCGCGACGCGGACGGTGAGCGGAACGCGCGGGGCCACGAGCTTGGCGCCGATCGCCTCGCCGAGGACCGATGCGCCGAGCCAGCGGCCGATGTCTTCGAGCAGGCGGGCGTGGTCGGTGCGCCAGCGGTCCGGCGCGGACTGGCGATCGAGGTGGCCGGCGAGGTCGATCAGGGCGGGGTAATGCGGCTCCGCGTCATCGAGGCGAACGTCGTGGTCGGCAAGGAAGTTGCCGCGGGCGTCGCGCAGCACCCAGCGCCAGGTGCAGGCGTCCCGGTAGTCCTCGCACGTGAGCACGTAAGGCTGCAAGGCGCCATACTGCGCGCCAAGCTGTGATGCATGCGCTGTCGGCGGTACCATGACCCCCTCCTCCCGTTGCCGCGCGGGCCGCGGCTTATCTCTGGTTGCAGGGCGAGCCTACCCCCGCCGGGCCACCCCGTCCAGCCGGCAGGCCGGGCCCCTCAAGCCCTTTGGGCATCGTTCCCTCCTCTGCGGAGCCCGCCCGGTCACCCGTGCGGGCCCGGCTGCAAGGCGGTATCAGCTGAAGAACGAGATCTGATCGATCAAATCGTCGAGAATCCGAACGAGATGGCCGCGGTGAGAGACGGCAATCGGCGCCAGGGTGGGACGAACCTTGTTATTCAGGTGGAGGCGCGCGCTCAAGTAACGGTGGCGGTCGATCAGCGGCTTCGCGCGCCAGGCCCGCGCCGCCAGTTGTTCCGCGCTCAACGGGCTGTTGGCCAGTGCCTCCGGTGGAAGGTGCATCAGCGAGTCGCGCAGGACCACCAGCAGTTGGCGCGGCTTCCAGAAAGCCAGCGTGCGTTCGTGGAAGCCGAACCCTGCGACGGAATGGCCGTTCATGGTGCCGGTAAGGCTGGTTGGACCGGAGAAATAGTCGACGGGCATCAGATGCGCCGGTGCGGCGACAAGCGGTGCCGACACCACCTCGAGCCCGAGCGACGGCGCCCGCAGACGAAAGGCATCGAAGAAGTAACGGGTCTGCGCGCGGATGCCGGTGGCGGTCTGGGCATCGGCCAACAAGGGCTTGATCAGGTTCGGATCGCGGACGTAGCTCAGGCTCTCGATCGTATAGTCGTCGATGAACAGGGTCTGGCCGGTGGGATCGGTCGCGGTCAAGCCGCTGAAGGGAACGACGCGATCCTGGCTCAGCCGGTTGAAGTGCCGCCAGAGGCCGAACTCCCAGCCGTTATCGAGCGACAGCTGTGACCACTGGTGACCATAGCGCTCGGCAAGAACGCCGGCAGACTTGCCGACGTAGTCAGGAAACCATTGCCGATCGAGCCAGCCGATCGACCCTGCGACCGCCTCTTCGGCACCACCCCAGCGCAGCGTGCCGGCGTAGCCCAGGCTCTGGAAGTAGGAGTGGGTGTCGTCCTGGCCCATCACCCTGATCCGGCCGCCCAGGGCCGAGCCGCCCACGGCCTGTGGCGGCTTAAGCGCGTCGGCGCAGAGCTTCAGGTCCATCCAGGCACCGGTCCGGCCGCGGCCGACGAGGTCCAGCTCGTAGGCGAAAGGGATCAGCTCACCCGCTGGAGTCTGACGAGCCTGAAAGCGGCTGACGCGCTGGCCGGCGGTATAGCTGACCTCCAGCCTGCCCTGGCTGACGTTGATGTTGTCGGAATTGATTGCGTGTCCCGGTGGCAGATCAAACTCGGAGGCGGTGTCGTAGCGGCCGGTCTCGAGATCGAACAGCGCAAAAACGAAGAAGTCCGCCGACAGCACGCTGAAGATCTTCTCGTTCTTGGCAAAGATCGTGAGAAAGGCATAACGATGCCCCGAAGCTGTGCCGGTCAGGATGCCCGAGGCGTAGTACGTATCTGTCGCCACCGCCTGATGGCCTTCGGCGGCGGGAAAGATCATCTCCGGGTCGCCCGGCACCAAGGTGAACGGATAGACGCGCCAGGGCGCGGCAGGAGGCGGGGGACAGTCGTTCATCGCGGATCACCGGTGCGCCAAGCCGTTGCAAACACGTGCTGGACCATTTCGAGGAGTTCGGCTTCGATCAACTCCTGGGTCACGCCCGCCAGCGGATGGAGATCGTGAGGACACCTCGAGCACGGCTCCGCCGATGCTCCGTGCGACATCTGCGCCAGTACCTTCGCGTGCTCCAGAGCCAGAACGAACGAGATCTGGCAGCCGCCGCCCGCTGCCGACGGTTCGCTGAGTGACTTCGGCAAAATCTGCATCACGATCTGGGCGCCCTGGGTCAGGTTTCCCGGCGTGGTCACGGACATCGGCTTGCTGTAGATGCGGCAGCGGTGCCCGCGAGTTTCGAGGACTTCGGCGAATTGGGCCATTGCCGGCCTGATGACCCCGTCACAAAGTCGATCGAACGCTTCCTCGGCAACGTCCGCGCGCGGTGTTCCGCGAGAGCGCTGAGCAGCGGCTTGGTCGTAAAGAACCATCAGTTCGTTGAGGTGGCATCCTGTTGTCTGGCGCATCCTTGCTCTCCCCGCCTCGGAGTCATGATCCTTGACCGTATCGGAGGCCGGTGAATTCGTCAGATCAATTCTGCTCCTCAATCGGGAGCCGGACAACCGACACGGACGAGGCGGCAGGACGATCAGGGAAAAGGCTGGGGGCGTGCTACGGGCGGGGGTATACCGGTCAGTGTCTTGATTGAGGGCTTTGCTGGGGTTTTGATAGGATGGAGGGGCTGACCGGTGATCGCACCGGTGGATACACGCTCTCACCCGGACCATCCGTGAGGTAGGTATCCTTGTCCGAGTCTCAACGCTACGTCATTGACCCGATGACTCTGGCGGATGCGCTGGAAGCAGGCATTATTGTTCACGGCGCCGATACCGCAATCCGTTATGCGAACCCGAAGGCGCTGCAACTCTTGCAACTCACCTTGGACCAAATACTTGGGAAGGTTGCTTGGGATCCCTACTGGCAATTTCTCGATAGCCATGGGCGGGAGATGCCGGTCGAGGATTACCCCGTCAATCGGGTGATCAGCGCCAATGCGGCCATTCGCGATCAAGTCATAGCCATTGTCAACGCCAGCAGCGGACGAACGGCGTGGGTGAATGTTTGCGCCTATCCCGAATATGATGAAGCGAACACCATTGCAAATGTCGTCGTCACGTTTGTCGATGTTACCGCTCGTGTGCGTTCGGAGCGACTTCGCCAAGCCCAACTCGATATCGCCCTGCAATCAAACGACCTGGCCGAAGAGCCGCTGCTGCAATTGGTATTGTCATGGTGCGAGGCGATAACCGGCAGCACCGTTTCGTTCTTTCACTTTGTCAATGATGATCAGGAAACGATCGAGCTGGTGACGTGGTCGAAAAGGACGCTCCGCGACTATTGCCATGTAGACGATCTCAATCGCCATTATCCCATATCCCAGGCGGGCATCTGGGCCCAAGCGTTTCGGACGAGACAGGCCGTCGTCGTCAACGACTACGCCACGGCGGCGAACAAGCGCGGCCTTCCGGAAGGCCACGCCCGCCTTGATCGGTTCATTTCCATGCCGTTACTCGAAGGCGACATGGTTCGTGTGTTGCTCGGGGTTGGCAACAAGGCTCATGCCTATGCGGATGATGACGTCCGGGACCTCACCATCCTGACGGATCAGGTCTGGCGCATCGTCGCCCAAAAGCGCTCGGAAACCCGGGCGCGCGACCTGGCCCACGCGGTCGAACAGACACCCGCCTCGATCGTCATGACCGACGAACGCGGTGTGATCCGATACGTCAACCCCGCCTTTACCCAGATTACCGGCTATACGAGCGACGATATCGAGGGCAAGACGCCGAGCATACTGAAGTCGGGCGAAACGCCAGAACGGGTTTACGCTGACCTGTGGTCCACGATTTCGGTGGGGAGAAGTTGGACGCATCGGTTGAGGAACCGGAGAAAGGATGGCAGCCTGTATTGGGTAAATACGCTGATTTCGCCGTTGAAAGACAAAAAGACGAACATCGTCGGGTATTTGGGCATCGGCGAAGACGTTACCGATCAGGTGAAACTTGAAGAGCAGCTGCGCCACGCCCAAAAGATGGAGGCGATCGGCCAGCTCACCGGCGGCGTCGCGCACGACTTCAACAACCTGCTTGGCATCATTCGCGGCAATCTTGATCTGCTCCAGGACTCGATCGCCGATCCTCGCCGGCACTTGGAGATCTTGCGCGAGCTTTTGGAGGCGATCGAAGCCGGCTCGTCGCTCACCCGGCGCCTGCTGGCCTTTTCCCGCCGCCAGCCATTGAACGCCAAACCGAGCGACCTGGATCAACTCGTCTCCAACCTCGAACAGCTGTTTCGCCGGACGCTCGGCGAGAAAATCGAGGTCCGCCATCGATCCTCACCTGGACTCTGGACGGCGCAGGTCGACCCGCACGAGCTGGAGCACGTGCTCTTGAACCTCGTCCTCAATGCCCGCGATGCCATGGCGGACGGTGGCGTGCTCCGCATCGACACGAGCAACGTTACGCTCGATGAGGACTATGCCCGCCAATTTGAAGAGGTGTTACCAGGGGATTATGTTCTGCTGTCCGTCAGCGATACCGGCACGGGCATGCCGGCTCACGTCCTCGAGCGCGCATTCGATCCGTTTTTCACCACGAAAGAGACCGGCAAAGGCAGTGGCCTCGGGCTGAGTGTCGCCTACGGTTTTGCCAAGCAGTCGCGCGGCCATATCCGCCTCTACAGCGAAGTCGGACAGGGAACGAGCGTGAAGCTGTATCTGCCGCGTGCCGGCGGGGACGAGGCGGCGGCGGTTGCTCCAAGGCCTGTGGTCGCCGCGCGCGCGGCGTCGGCCCGCATTCTCGTTGTTGAGGATAACCCGCGGCTGCGCCGGATGGCTGTCGCCATGCTCGCCGGCCACGGCTACGACGTGATCGAGGCTGGCGATGGCCCGGAGGCGCTGCTGCGTTTGGGGGATGCGGGGCCGTTCCAGCTGATGATTACCGACGTCGGCCTGCCTGGCGGCATGAATGGCGCTGAGGTTGCAGCGGTGGCACGGATGCGCGATCCCTCATTGCGGGTCTTGTACATGAGTGGTTATGCAGAACCGGCCGTCCTTCAAAACCACGAAGATTACAGGCTGATCTCCAAGCCCTTCGGGCGGAACGAACTCATCGCGATCGTCGAGTCCGTTCTTTCTGGCGATCGCGCCGAGGGTGGCGCCGCCGTGCACTCGTAAACGCCTCCACGTCGAGCAGGCGAAGGGGATCCTGGTGGCGGCGCTGGGGGTCCTGGCGGGGCATTACGGCTAAGGTAGGCAATGACCGTTCTTTGGCGGAGCGGCCGTTTCATGGGCGGCGGTTGTTCCACTTGTCGGAGGGCCAGGCTGCACTCCGCCACCTCAGCTGTCGGTCCGATGGCAGGAGGTCGCCGGAGGGGAACAGCGAGGACTTGACAAACACTAGAAGTTTGGGGGCGGGCCTCCATTCATTTATGTTAAGATTAATTCTCACAAGTCAGCACAGCCTGGAGAGGGAGCGTCATGAAAGCTATTCAGGTTTCGACGCCAGCGGGCGAGAATGTGGAGATCTCGACGGACGTCGTGGAGAGGTTGCGAGCCAGCTTGCGGGGTTCGGTCCTGCTTCCTGGCGAAGCGGGCTACGACGAAGCGCGAACGGTCTGGAACGCCATGATCGACAAGCGCCCGGGGTTGATTCTCCGGTGCGCCGGCGCGGCCGACGTCCTTCAAGCGATCCGTTTTGGGCGAGACCATGGTCTCCTGATCGCCGTCAAGGGCGCCGGCCACAACATCGCCGGCAGCGCTGTCTGCGATGGCGGACTGATGCTCGACCTGTCGCCAATGAAGTCGGTCCATGTCGACCCAGGGAATCGGACTGCAAGGGTCGAGCCCGGCGTCACTCTCGGCGAATTTGACCGCGAGGCGCAGACTTTTGGCCTGGCCACGCCGCTGGGGATCAACTCGACGACCGGCGTCGCGGGACTGACGCTCGGGGGCGGCTTCGGCTGGCTCAGCCGCAGCTTCGGCCATTCCATCGACAACCTCATCTCGGCCGATGTCGTCACCGCCGGAGGCGAGCTCGTACGCGCCAGCGAGGACGAGAACGCCGATCTGTTTTGGGGCCTTCGAGGGGGCGGCGGCAACCTCGGCGTCGTCACGTCCTTTACGTTCCGCCTGCATCCGGTCGGACCGGAGGTGCTCGCCGGCCTGATCGTTTATCCATTCGATCAGGCAGGAGACGTTTTGAGGGCGTATCGGTCGTTCGTCGCCAACGCCCCGGACGCCCTCACCGTCTGGACGGTGCTTCGAAAAGCACCGCCTCTGCCGTTCCTTCCCGCTGATGTTCACGGCAAGGAGGTCGTCGTCTTTCCGTTGTTGTATGTGGGCGGCATGGCCGATGGCCAACGCACCATTGAACCGATGAGACACTTCGGGACGCCCGTTGGCGAGCATATTGGCTCGCAGCCATATACGGCCTGGCAGAGCGCCTTCGATCCATTGCTGACGCCTGGTGCTCGCAATTATTGGAAGTCTCACGACTTCTCGGAGTTGAGCGATCCGGCCATCGACCTGATCGTCCAGTACGCGGGCACGCTGCCGACGCCCGGTTGCGAGATCTTTGTTGCAAATCTGGGTGGAGCGGCTGGACGGGTTGCGTCGGACGCGATGGCCTATCCGCATCGCAACGCCAAATTCGGTCTCAACGTGCACACGCGCTGGGACGATGCCGATCAAGACGACAAATGCATTTCATGGGCGCGCCAATTCTTCGAGGCAACAGCGCCTCACGCCACGGGCGGCGTTTACGTGAACTTCATGACGGCAGATGAACAAGAGCGCGTCCGCGCGGCCTACGGATCCAACTATAACCGGCTCGCGTCTCTCAAGGCCAAGTACGACCCGAGCAATCTATTTCAGGTCAACCTGAACGTCAGACCAGCCGCTTAAGATTGAGGTGGATTGATCGAAGCCAAAATGTTCAGCGCCTCTGCCGCCGGGTCTACGCGCACCAACGAACGTCGCGCCGTGCGAGCAGATCTGCAGCGCTCGATCCGCTTCTGCGCGATGCGGCAGGGCTGGGGCGGACGGCCGGTGCGCGTCGAGCGGGCGCAGGGCATCCTGGTGGCGGCGCTGGGGACGCTGGCGGGGTGGTATGGATACGCCTCACGATGATCTCTTGAGAAAATGCATCTCTTTCCGGTTATCGACATGAGTTCCCCGCCGGTCCGCGGGCGGATGGCGGGGAGCTCTGTCTTCAGGGGCAAGGGAATTCACGCGGACACGCGCGTGATCTCGACGGGAACCGGCCGGCAGACGGTGTTGCACACCGGTGAGTGCTTCTGGGTGTAGGCGAGCAGCTCGTCGATCTGCTCATCCGGGCAGTCGGCCTTGACCTTCATGCGAATGCGGATGCGCTCGTAGCCGGGCGAGACGGACTCGTCGAGGCCGAGCAATCCGCGGACATCGAGATCGCCCTCCAGCTCGGTTGAGAGTTCCCGGATGGGGATCCCGCGTGCGGTGGCGTGGAGCACGAACGTTGTGGTCACGCACCCCGCCAGGGCATGGAGGAGAAACTCGACGGGATTGGCCCCTTCGTTGTCGCCGAGCAAAACCGGCGGCTCACCGTTGGTGAACTCGAACGACGCCTGCCGTGACTCGTCCTCTCGCCCGGCTCCGTAGAAGTCGCGGATCATCGAGCGGTTGGTACCGCCGTCGATCCAGGTGTTCCTCGCGCGGAACTGGAACCGGGCCAGACTCGCATCGGCCTTGATCGCATCGATCGTATCGAAAGCTGCCTGCACATTGAGGCCGTTCATGTGAGTAACGACTTCGGTGGTGCTTTGGACGACTGGCATTGCTGATCTCCTTGTCTAGGGGTAAGGCGCTCGGTTGCGCTGATGGGAACAGTTTAGTGCCGGAGGCCTAACGGCATCAGATTGACTTTGGCCAGAAACGATCCGATCGTGCCATGAAGCGGAGAGCGATCCATGGAGCGCCCTGAACAACCACCCCTCGACGTCCTGATTGTAGCGCTGCCGGAAACCGCCGGCTCGGCGCTGTACGGCATGGTCGACGTGCTTGGCGCGACCGGGACGCTGTGGCGCCAACTGGTCGGCGAGCCACCGGGAGAGCCTCTCCTGCAGCCAAGGATCGTTGCGCTTTCCCGCGAACCCTTCCGCTGCGGCAACGGGATCCCGGTCTGCCCTGACTTCGGTTTGGACGAGGACCCCGAGGCCGGCATCGTCATCCTGCCGGAACTGTGGCTGGCGCCCGATGACGACATGCGGGGGCGGTATCCGGACCTCTTGGAGTGGATCCGTCGTCGGTACCGAAGCGGCAGCGTCCTCTATTCTGCCTGCAGCGGCGCCATCCTGCTCGCCGCGACGGGTTTGCTCGACGGCCGCGCCGCCACGTCGCACTGGGCATACCAGGAACTGTTTCGGGCACGCTTTTCGGACGTCGATTTCCAACCCGAGCCCAACCTCTGTTTCGCCGATGCGAGCGGACGCATCGTTACCGCCGGCGGCACGACGTCCTGGCACGATCTGGCGATCCACATCATCTCGCGGCATTGCAGCCCCGGCGAGGCGCTGCGGATCGCCAAGGTTTATCTCTTGAAGTGGCACGGCGAAGGCCAGATGCCTTATGCCAGCCTCGTGCGCCGCCAGCCGCACGCCGACTCGGTCGTCCGTCATGCCGAGAACTGGCTCGCCAGCCACTTTCGCGAGCCGCATGCCGTGGCGGCGGTCGTCGCGGCGGCCGGGATCCCTGAACGGACGCTGAAGCGGCGGTTCAAGTCTGCGACCGGATCAACGCTGATCGACTGCGTGCAGAACCTGCGGATCGAGGAAGCGAAGCGGCTCCTGGAGGCGGACACGATTGCCGCCGAGGCGATCGCCGCCGAGGTCGGCTACGAGAATGCGGCGTTCTTCCGCCGTCTGTTCAAGCGCGCGACCGGCCTGACGCCGGGCCAGTACCGCCGGATGTTCCGGCCCATCGCCAGCGCCGCCGCCGTCAACGCCTGACGGCGCACGCGTTTGCCGCGTCAAGCGGAAGCTCGGCCTCACCACCTCCGCCGGCAGTTGCGTCTGGCACGTCGTCGGCCTGCAGCGACAGCTATTCGGGTATCAGATCGCCGGATCCGCCCGCGTGGGAGGGGAAGTCCCGCAACTTGGGAAGGCCGTCCGTTATCGGCAGCACCGTTTCGGCATAGTTGAGATGGACAGTCGGCTTGAACGGGAGGGTCGGGAGAATTGCAGCATAGACGTCGGTATAGCCGAGAGTCGGATGTTCGGTCATGACATGCCCGCCGCATTCCGTGCAAAACCGCCGGTTACTCAGACCTGTCTTGTTGAAGCCCCCGAGCGAGATCTCTCCCCTCGTAATTCTCACCTTCTCTGCCTTCCACAACGTAAAGGCGCTGATCGGTCCTCCTGAATAAGACCGACAGGACGAGCAGTGGCAGTAACCGATTTCTTCGGGCTCGTCCGTCACCTCGATCCCCACTGCGCCACAGAAACAACTGCCTCTATGCGTGGCCATGTAAGTCCCTCCGGAAAAGCGGCGCGTTTGCTTATTTGTAGGCGATGGCCGCGCTCGATGGTCCGGTCAGCGGCATGCGCTTGAAATCGCGGAAACCTGCTGCTCGGCACCATTCGAAGAAATCGGCGGCCGAGTAATCGAAGGCGTCGCCGAACTCAATCAGCATATTCAGGGACATGAGAAGGCCGAAGGCGTTGGTCCGGCGCGCATCGTCGATGAGCGCCTCGATGACGACGAACGCTCCGCCCGGCGGCAGAGCGTCATAGGCCTTGCGAACAAGGATCTTTTTCTTCTCGAGGTTCCAGTCGTGCAGAATCATGCCCATCGTGACGACGTCCGCGCGGGGCAGCGGATCGACGAAGAAATCGCCTCCAACGGCGGCGACACGATCCGAGAGACCGGCCTGTTCGATCTTGCGCTGGGCAATCGGTACGACCTTCGGAAGATCGAAGCTGATGCAGCGCATGTGCGGGTGCGCGGCGGCGACCAGACACGATAACTGACCAGTCGCTCCCCCCACGTCGCACAAACTCCCGTATTGCGAGAAGTCGAAGTCGTGGGCGAACGCCCTGAAGTTGCCGGCAGAGATCCCCGACATGGCATTCATGAATTGCTCAAGGCGCTCGGGCACCTCGTACAGCTTGGCGAACATCGGTTCGCCCGAATGCTTCGTTTCGTTTTGCGGCGAACCGGTTCTGAGCGCCTCGGAGAGATCGGCCCAGAAGCGGTAGAGGCGCGCATTTGCCATCTCCAGGATTCCGCCGATGTACTCCGGGCTGTCGCGGTTGAGAAACGCCGCGGTTTCGCGCGTGTTCGAGTAAATTCCCTCGGGCCCGTCACCCGCGCGCTCCAGAAACCCAAGAGCGACGAGCGCGTCCGGGAAATCCGGAACGGCGCGCCGATGGAGACCGAGGCGGGCGGCGAGCTCTGACGCGGTTTGAGGCTTCCGGGCCAGTTCCGTGAACAAGCCGAGCTCTACTGCCGAAAGCAGCGCCTTGGAGGCAAAGAAACCCATGCCGACCTGAATGATGTGCGACGGGTCCAGCTCTCGCATCGCAATCTCCCAGTGTGTCAAGTTCGCCCCCTCGGATCCTCGCGATCAGTAGAAGATTGACGGCAGGAACGCGCCGGAAGGATCGTTGTAAGCGCCACGGGACATCAGCGTCAGCGGCTGCGTGACGCGAAGGCCCTGGTGCAGACACCAGCGCAACAGATCGGTGTTCCGCGTCGGCAACAGAAACCCGGGTCCGACAAACGAGGTGGCCGCACCAATCAGGGCCTGCAGGTCGTCGTTTTGCTCACCGACTGCATGACCGAAAAAGCCGATGGTCGTGGCGTAGCCGGTGACACGGCCATCCCGCTCGACGACGGTCGCTGCCCCTTGAGTGACCGCGTCACGCAGTTCGCCGTCACGGTGGTAGCCATGAATTGTGCGGCAAAGCTGATTGCAGGCTTCGATGTCGGACTCGGTCGCGGGTCGAACGGTACTTCCACCCTGGGCGAATTCGAACGGCGAGCCTTGCATGCAGGCCAAGGGCTCGCGCACGTCGTAGCCCAATTTGGCGTAGAGCGACAGCGAACGATTGTGATAGGCGGCTTGAAGCAGACGCACGCCATCGAAACCGTTCTCTCTTGCGTGCTGATGGACGTCAGCCATCAGCCGGCCACCCACAGCCTTGTCCTGAAATGCCGGATCAACGGTGAGCGGACCGACACCGGCGATGGGGTTGCGTTTGTCGAGAAAGTTGCTGCCGATGATACGCCCATCGTGTTCGGCAACGACAGGGTAGAACGATGAATGATCAAGCAGCCTCGGCATCAATTCGATCGCGACGTCGGCGGAGGGAAAATCGGGCGTGAAGTTATGGGCACGCGCTATAGCCCTGAACGCCTCGAAGCAAACCCTATCGCAGGCCTCAGCGTCCTCGCGTCTCCCCCGTCGCAGCACGATCTTCACAGCCACTCCCTCGCCGAAACACACTGGGCGAGTAGCGTAATGAGTGTTATTCGCAGGGGCAAGGAGGACTTGGCCTTAGAGTAGCGGGTCGCTTTAGGAACTGTAGTTGTGGCCGGCGCAACGGTCGTCACCTGCTATCCCTCTCGCCCGAAGGACCAGCGGCAGACGTTGCGCAAAGGGAGGGCCAAGCGATGAGGCGCGCAACCGCCCCTCGGGCCGGCGAAGCCGAACCCGTGGGACGAGGTGATGGCGGCCGGCATCGAGCGCCAGCAATACTCCTCCCCCACCGATCTTTGTCGATATTTGCGGAACAGGACCCTAGCCTCAGCTGGGAACGAACATGTAGCCGACGCCGCGGACGGTGCGGATCGTCTGCGGCTGGGCCGGGTCGGCCTCGATCTTGCGGCGCAGCCGGGCGATGCGGATGTCGAGCGCGCGGTCAAGCGGGTCCCAGTCCCGGTTGTGCGCCAATTGGCAGAGCTGATCGCGGCTGAGCGCCCGGTTCGGCCGCGCCGCGAACGCCCGCAGGAGATCGAACTCCATCGCCGTAACAGCAATCTCCCCGCCGTCCGGGCCTACGAGCATGCGCCGGTCGAGATCCAACAGGCAGCGCCCAAACGGCAGCCGCCCCTGCAGTACCGGCGCCAGAGCAGCCGGTTCCGCTTCCGCCAGTGAGCGGGCGTCGCCGATCCGGCGCAGGACGCTGCGAATGCGGGCCAGCAGCTCGCGCGGATCGAACGGCTTGGTGACATAGTCATCGGCGCCGGTTTCAAAACCGGCCACCCGATCGCCGAGTTCGCATGCCGCGGTCACCATGATGATGCCGCAGGGCCCGCTCGCACGGATGTGGCGCGCCAGGGACAGCCCCGTTTCCCCCGGCATGTTGACATCGAGCAGCACCAGATCGGCCGGCTCGGCGGCAAGCAGCTCGCGGAGTGCGGCCCCGGACTCGGCGGCGCGCACGGCAAACCCCTGGGCGGAGAGATACTCCACCATCATCGCGCGCACGTCTTCTTCGTCATCGACAACGACCAGACGGGCCGCGGCCCTCACCCTGTCCTCCTCGCCTGCCTTCGCCGCCATCGCCGCTCCACGAGAGACTATCGACGCCGAGCCCTGCCACCAAGCCGTAAACGACCCGCCAGCGATGGTTAACCGCCGTCCGCGGCCAGGATGATGTAGCCGGTGCCATGGATGGTCTTGATCAGCGCCGGTTTGTGCGGGTCGGTCTCAATCTTCTGACGCAGGCGCTTGATGCGGCTGTCGATGCTGCGATCGAACGGCTCATCGCCTTCCGCCGGCAACAGGTCCAACAGCGCCTGGCGCGTCAGGACTTGACCTCGATGCGCCGTCAGCACCGCCAGCAGCTCGACCTCCTTCGCCGTCAGCGCCACGCAGGCGCCTTCCGCATCGGTGAGCGTTCGGTGCGCCGGGTCGAACATGAAGCGGCCGACCGCGACCGTGCCCGGCGGCAGTGCCGGCGCACCCTGAGCCTTCCTGCGGCGCAGCACGGCATCGACGCGGGCCAGCAGCTCGCGCGGCTCGAACGGCTTGACGAGGTAATCGTCGGCGCCGATCTCAAGGCCGACGACGCGGTCGACGACGGTACCCGACGCGGTCAGCATGATGATGCCGAGCGCGTAACGTTCCCTCAGGCTGCGGGCGATTGTGAAGCCGTCCACGCCGGGCATGACCAGGTCGAGGACGACGAGATCCGGAACCTGTCGGTCGAGCAGCGCGTGTAAGGCAGCGCCATCGGCCGCGGTGCGCACGCGATGGCCGGCGTGGGCGAGAAACTCGCTGACGATGATTCGGATGTCCGGCTCGTCATCGACGACGATGATCTCTGCCATCGGGCGGCTCGCGACTGTGGTGCCGTTCGGGGCGCGCGGCCGCAGGCGTGTTGCCGCCGGCCGGCGTTGCGCTAGACTAGCGTTGAAACGGGAGGCGGGGCAATCGGTTGCAGCGCACATTGATGCTTGCTCGGGTGGTGTTTGCACTGGCCGCGGTGGCCAGCGCGGCAGGCCTGCCGGCGTCAGCGCGCTGCCAGCCTGCGGGTGATGACGCGCACGTCGTCACCGTCCGCTCGGACATGTATTGCCCGTACGTCTGCGCGGCTGAGAGCGATCAGCCGGGCTACGTCATTGAGCTGACCCGCGCCGCGTTTGCTGCCTTCGGCTACCGTGTCGATTACGAGGTCATCCCCTACGCACGCGCGATCGAGGCGACAAGGCGCGGCGAGTTTGACGCCGTTGCCGCGGTCGCCGTCGAAGACACGCCCGGATTCGTCTTTTCCAACGCCGTGGGCTGGAGCCCGACCGTGCTCGCCACCCGTAAGGGCAGCGGCTTTGTCTGGCGAGGGCCGGAGTCGCTTGCGCCACTGCGGCTTGGCGCTGTGATCGGTATCGAATCCTGGGGCAGCGAGGTCAGCGGGTACATCGCCGCCAACCGCGATAACCCAGACAGGATCGACTTTTCTGGCGGCGACGATCCCTACGTCATGAACGTGCGCAAGCTGCTCGCGGGCCGCGTCGACGTGATCGCCGACGGCGAACTGGTCTTGAAGCACACGCTCGCGCGGCTGAACGCGACCGACGCGGTCGAGGTCCATCTGGTTCCGAGTGAGGTTCAACCTCTGTTGATGGGCTTTTCGCCGGCAAACGAGCGCTCCCAGACACTGGTGCGAATGTTCAACGACGGCTTGGCGCGGATCCGGAGTTCCGGCGAGCTGGCGCGGATCCTGGTCCGCTACGGCATAGCGGACTGGGAGCCATGAGGGTGTTGGGGTCGCTGCGGCGGCTCAGGGCTGCATACGAGAACCTTTCCCTGCAGACGGTAATCGCTGGCGCGCTAGTCGCGGGCCTGGTCATTCCGCTCGCGCTGTCGACCCTGCTCGACTGGCAGTTTCGCCGCGCCACCCTGCGCGCCAACTTGGCCGACGATCACCGCAAACTGGTGGACGTCCTCGCCCAGGGCCTTACCACGCCGGTGTGGAACCTCGACCCGGACGCCGGCCGGCCCTTGCTGGCTGCGGTCCTGAGCGACCCGCGCGTCGTCTCCGTGCACGTTGCCACGCCGTTCGACGCGGATTTCCTGCACGCCCGGACGGAGACGGCGCCAGTTGGGGAGGTCTTGGCGCTGGCGGCACCGATCCGGCGCGGCATGCAGGAGATCGGCGAGGTCCGCCTCGAAATGGCGACGGCCCAGCTTGATCAGGAGCTGGCGAGCGATACCAGCCGTGCCGCCGTTGTGCTGGGCCTGCAACTCATCGCCAGCATCGCCATCATCATGATTCTGTTGCATCACAAGGTTGTTCAGCCGTTGCGGCAGCTGTTGGCGCAGTCGAAGCGGATCGCAGCCGGCGAGCTGGGGCACGCGAGCGTCTGGAGCCGGCTCGACGAGGTGGGCCGGCTCGGTGCCAGCATGGAGGAGATGCGCCGCTCGCTGCATGGGCTGTTCGCGGCCCTCCAAGAGCGCAACTGGCAGCTGCAGCAGAGCGAGCAGCGGTTCGAGACCGCGGCCCGCAGCCTGCGCGACGGCCTTGCCATTTTTGATGCCGCCGACCGGCTGGTCTACTACAACGAGGCTTATCCGCAGCACTTGGCCGCCAGCCTGCGCGCGGTTATCGCCCTGGGAAAGCCGTTCGAGATCTGGGTTCGCGAGGGGCTTGCGATCGGCCCGATCTACCATCCGGACATGGGTGCCGACTTCCCGGCGCGGCGGTTTGCCCTTCGCCAGAAGGAGTTTGCCGATCACGAGCACCAGCTCATCGACGGCCGCTGGGTGCGAATCCGCGAGAGCCGAATGCCGGACGGCGGCCGAGTGCTGTTGGCCGCCGATGTGACCGACCGGCACGCCCGCGATCGGGCGCTGATGGAAAGCGAGGAGCGGTTCCGGGCGATTGCCGAGGGTGCGCCGGTCGCGGTGACGATCGCGCAAGACGATCCGCCGCGCATGGTCTACGCGAACTCCCTCGCGCGCGAACTGTTCGGCACGGTTGCGACCGACGATTCCGCCGCGATCCCGCGCCTGTGGTCGGACTTGGGTGCGCGGACACGCCTGATTGAGCGCGTGGAGCAGGGTGAGCGGGTGGACGGCTACGAGACCGAACTCCGCCGCGTCGACGGGACGCCGTTCCCCGCGCTGATCTCGGCGCGAAAGCTGATCTACGGCGGCGTGCCAGCCTTCCTGTTCGCGATCTCCGATCTGATGCTGCTCAAGAGCGCCGAGGCGGAGATCGCCCGCCAGCGCGAGGCTTTGCACCAGAACGAAAAGCTGGCCGCCCTCGGCTCGCTCCTGGCCGGCGTTGCGCATGAGCTGAACAACCCCCTGACGGTCGTCATCGGTTACGCTGCGCTGTTACGCGATCTTGCTGCCGACCCCGGCACCCGGGCGCGTGCGGAGCGGGTCTGTGCCGCTGCCGACCGCTGCGCGCGGATCGTCAAGACCTTCCTCGCGCTGGCGCGGCAGAAGCCGCAGAATAAGGCTGCCGTCGATGTCAACGCGATCCTTGCGGGCACGATCGAGATGCTGGGGTACCAGCTGCAGACCTCCGACATCGAGGTGATCCGCGATCTAGGGCCCGACCTGCCGCGGCTGTGGGCCGACGGCGACCAGCTGGCGCAGGTATTCATCAATCTCATCGTCAACGCCCAGGCCGCGCTGCGCTCGGTGCCGGTGCCGCGGCGGCTGTGGATCGCGACCAGCGCGGCAGCCGACACCGTGCGGATTGAGGTCGCCGATAACGGACCCGGCGTACCGGAGGCCATCCGCGCCCGCATCTTCGATCCGTTCTTCACCACCAAGGAAGTGGGCGCCGGCACCGGGCTCGGGCTCTCGGTCTCGCGCGGGATTATCGCCGCGCATGGCGGAAGCTTGAGCTATGAGCCGCGGCCGGGCGGCGGTGCTCAGTTCCGCGTCGAACTGCCGCAGGCGGTTGAACGCGTCGAACACCCGCACGAAACGCCGGCCGCCACGCACAGGCGGCCGGCCCGGGTGCTGATCGTCGATGACGAGGCCGACATCCGCGCCTTCGTCGCCGAAACGCTCGCGGTCGACGGCCACGACGTAGCGGAGGCCGCGAGCGGGCGCGCCGCAATCGATCGCCTGGGAACACAACCATTCGATCTGATTTTGAGCGATCTCAGGATGCCGGATACCGACGGGGAGGCACTCTACCGGCACCTCAGGAAAATGCGCCCCGATCTTGCCGGCCGCTTGGTGTTTCTCACCGGCGACGTGCTGAGCGCCTCGGCGGCGGCGCTGATCAACGAGAGCGGCCTGCCAGTGCTGGAGAAGCCGCTCGACCCGGCGGCGCTACGGCAGCGTGTAAACGCGCTCCTCGCTGCCGTTGAGGGGACTTGAGAACCCTCGTCCCCGGCCGGCGCTGCCATAACTGAAACACTTTTCCCGCCCTCCCGGCCGAAGATTGAAACATTCGGCGGCTACCTTTCCGTCCATCGGGAGCGGCAATCGCGCCGCGGCGACAAGGAACAGGAAAGGATTGGGACGATGACAATCTACGGAAATTCTTCGAGCGAGCACAAGGACGGAACCAACAACGCCGATCTGATCTACGTCTTCCAGGGCAACGACACGGTGTTCGCCATGGATGGCAACGACACGGTCTATGGCGCCGAGGGCAACGACGAGCTCTATGGCTTCTCCGGCAACGACTACCTCTACGCCGGCGCTGATCAGGACACGCTGTATGGCGGCCATGGCAACGACCTCCTGGCGGGCGACGACGGCAACGACGTGCTGTGGGGCGAATCCGACAACGATTGGCTCTACGGCGGTACCGGCAACGACACCCTCTACGGTGGCACTGGCGACGACCTGCTGCGTGGCGACGGCGGCTCCGATATGCTCTCCGGCGGCGAAGGCATCGATACGGCGCATTTTACCAGCGCCGTCGTCGTCGGCAACGCCAAGGCGTATTCGGGCTCCGACATTGACGATCTGATGTCGATCGAGAAGATCCTTGCGTCCCGCTACAACGACCACGTCGTCGGCGACTACCAGGAGATCAAGGGCGGCGTCGGCAACGATTACATCGAGGGCGGCGCCAGCGCGAACGTGCTGAAGGGCGACCAGGGCAACGACACGCTGTTCGGCAACGCCGGCGGGGATACGCTGTCGGGCGGCTCCGGCGCCGACGTGTTCAAGTACTCAGCCGCCTCCGACAGCCCGTACTCGGGCGCGGGCGATGTCATCACGGACTTCCAGAGCGGCGTCGACAAGATCGACTTGAGCGACCTCAACGTGTCCTACGATACCAATGGCGGCACGGTTGGCGGCTGGCAGGTCGGGATCGGTCACAACAGCGCCGGCACCTACTGGGTGTGGGTAAACACCGACGGCGACAACACGATCGAGATGGAGATCACTCTGGACAACATCTCGAATCTGTCTGCCAGTGATTTCATCCTCTAGCCCGGCACCTTGAGAGTGCCGACCGATCCGGGCGGCTGGGACGGGATGGGCGGGCACCGCCCCCCAACCCAGCCGCCCGCGGCCGTCACGGCGGGTCGGCGCGATGGGGCCTCAGTGCGAGGGCGGCGTCGTACCGCTCCACCGAGGTCTTCATCCCCGGTTCCTCGGGCTGTCTCGAGCTGCGTCGATCTCGGCTTCCTGGACCCAGGGCCGCAGCGTCTCAGCCGTGCGGCTGATCTTGGCGGACCCAGACACCAGAGCCGCCCAGCGCGAAGCGTGGCGTGGCTTGCCTCGCTTTCACGCACCAAGTGGACAGCCCGCTCGCGCACTTCGCCGGGAAACTTCCTGTTCTTCCGTTGCTTCTCCATGATACCCCTTTCTCCCAAAAAGGGGCCTCCGGGAAACTCAGCGCGGTTCATCTACACATTGAGAAGGACAACCAGATGTTGCGCCGCAGCCGCCTTGTCGACGCGTGGGACCGCATGAAGAGCTCTTACTGGTTTGTGCCGTCAATCATGTTCCTGGGCGCACTGGCGCTCGCGTTGCTGACCTTCAGATTCGATCTGTACCTCAACTTAAACGACGAAGTCGCTTCGCCCTTGTGGTTTCCCAAATTTGGGGCCGACGCAGCGCGATCCATCCTGTCAATGCTTGCCGCCGGGATGCTCACTGTGACCGGGGTCGTCTTCTCCCTCACCATCGTCGCCTTGCAGCTTGCCTCCTCTCAGTTCGGCCCCCGACTCCTGCGCACCTTCATGACGAGCAAAGGGACGCAGGTCGTCCTCGGAACGTTCACGTCGTCGTTTGTATTCTACCTTCTCATCATGGGCACGGTTCGGGCGGAAATCGGCTTTGTGCCGCAGGTCTCGACCGCAACCGGAATCGTTCTCGGCACTATCGACGTCGCCGTGCTGATCTACTTCGTTCACCACCTTGCAACGTCGATCCGCATCGAGTCCCTGCTCGACAGGCTCAATAGCCAGCTGCGGTCCGCGATTGATGAACAGTTCCCTTGCGAAATGGGTGAGGAAAGCAATGCGCTGCCAGCGGACACACCGGAAGAGAACGCAACAGGCGTCGGCGACCGGCCCGTGCGGGCCGCTCGTGCGGGCTACATCCGCCATATTGACGCCGACATGCTGATGTCGACTGCGCGTCAGCATGACCTGGTCCTGCGAGTCGAGCAGCAGCCGGGCGCGTTTGTCCTGGAGGGTACCGGTCTGCTCCGGGCTGCACCGGGTCGTCGAGTTTCCGAACAGGTTGAGCAGCGTTTGCGCGAGTGCATCATCCTCGGGCAGGACCGGACGCCAATCCAAGATGTGGCTTTCGCCATCCAGCAGTTCGTGGAGGTCGCGTTGCGCGCCCTCTCCCCTGGAATAAACGATCCGTTTACGGCCATCGCTTGCACCAACCGCCTCGCAGAAGCCCTGTGTGTCGCCGCTCGCCGGCCACGCCCCTCGGCGCGGCGCCTCGACGAGGACGGCAAGCTCCGGGTGATAGCAGAGCCTGCGAGCCTGCAGACGATGGCCCATGCAGCCTTTGATCCCATCGCCCGTGCTGGCGGAAGCAATGGCGATGTCGCCACCGTCGTTCTCAAGTCGCTCATGGCTGTCGCGGCTTGCGCACGAGAAGCGGACGATCAACGCGATCTGATGCATCTCACCAGGGAACTGCGGCAGCAGATGCTGGGGCAGATGACGCTTGAGCGGGATCGGGCCGCGGTGGAGGCGGATTTCTCCCATGCCCTGGAGCAGCTCACGAACCCGGCAGCAATAGGCAGCTCCTAAGCTGACGTGTTCGCCTACGGCTTCCGGCGCGCAAGGGACAGAAGCTCGATCTGCTGGGGGCAAGAACGCAGCGGCGGCGCTGGACAGAGATGACAATCGGCCTCGCGCCTTATCCTCGTTGCGTGGTGCTTCAAGCAGCCCCTTAGTTCCAAGGTGAGATATGGAGCTCGCCGCGAACGCCTTGCGTCGCGCCGCTTGCCGCAACCTTGCCGCGGGCGGCCGTCCCGACAACGGCTCTCAGATCATGTCTGATGTGAAAAGCCCAGCGGCGATTTATATCGATGCCGACGCCTGTCCTGTAAAACGCGAAATCTACCGCGTTGCCGAGCGACACTCGCTCACAGTTTACGTTGTTTCGAACAGCTTCATCGCCGTGCCCTGCGATCCGCTGGTCCAGCGGGTTGTTGTCGGCTCAGAACTCGATGCTGCCGATGACTGGATTGCTCAGCGCGTCGATGGTCGGCACATCGTCGTGACCTCCGACATCCCCCTGGCCAGCCGATGTGTGAAAGCTGGAGCAACCGTGCTTGGACCGAACGGACGCGTATTCACGGAAGACACGATTGGCCTCGCGCTCGCGACCCGAAATCTGATGACAGATCTCCGCGCTGCCGGAACGGCAACGCGTGGACCGAAACCGCTTTCACCGACTGATCGCTCAAAATTTCTGTCAGCGCTGCATGAGGCCATCGTCTTCCTGAGAAGAACTCGACGTTGATGAGCAACGTTTCCCGCGTGGTCGCTTCTCGTGACAGACCACTCGCAATTCGGTTCTGCTATCCCCATATCATTTGTATGGAGAATACCGAGATCGGCAAGCCTGTACCCAACACGGATAAGTTGCGCCGGTGCCTCAGGTGCCAGACGCCGTTTGTCAGCGTTTGGGAGGGAAACCGGATTTGCGATCGCTGCAAGCACACCATCGCCTGGCGGGAGGGAATGCCAGTGCGCTCCCATGCGTCGAATGGACGCCGATAGCCTTGCCAGCGGTCCCGCGCTGCCTCGAACGGCTGCCGTATGCACCGCGGTTGCGATCATCAAGCCTCGATCGAGGCCGAGCCCGACCGTCAGAAGCGATCCAAAATGACCTACTGCGTAGGCGTTATCCTTGATGATGGGATGATTTTCGCGTCCGACTCGCGCACGCATGCTGAAGTCGACGATTTCGCGAAATTTTGCAAAATGACGGTGTTCGAGCGCGCCGGCAACAGAGTGATCGTGCTGTTGAGCTCTGGTAGCCTGGCTGGCACTCAGGCCGTGATCAGCGTGCTGAAGCAACGGGGGGACGCCAGGGCAGACGTCGACAATCTGTGGAACGCACACACCATGTTCGATGTCGCGAATCTGGTCGCCGACGCGATGCGCGACATTGAGCGCCGCGACGGTCAGCATCTTGCGGAAAGCGCTCTTAAATTCAACGCCTCGTTCATCCTGGGCGGACAGATCAGCGGCGAGCCGATGCGGCTGTTTCGGATCTACGCGGAGGGCAATTTTATCGAGGCCGGGATCGATACGCCGTTCCTGCAGACCGGTGAAACAAAGTACGGCAAACCGATCATCGATCGTGTGATTATCCCTTCGACGTCTCTTGCCGACGCGGCAAAGTGTGTGCTGGTTTCTTTCGACTCGACGATGCGCAGCAACCTCTCAGTCGGCATGCCGATCGATCTGATCTGCTACCATCGGGACAGTCTCCAAGTGCAGATGCGTCGCCGGTTCGATGAGGGGGATCGATATTTCACCACGTTGAGTCGTCAGTGGAGCGAAGGCGTGCGGCAGGTCTTCAGCCAGTTGCCGGCGTTGCCGTTGGTAGGCTGACGGGACATTAAGCAACGCCGTCTGGCGGAGGAATCTATGCAGATCCGGCTCGGCTATGAACTGATTTACGACTGCCCGCAACCGACACCGATGCTGCTGACCTTGAGCATCCATTTCAGCCGCGTCTCCGATCTCGTCGTTCCCGACCATCTGATCACGACGCCGTCGATCCCGTTCTCCGCCTACCGCGATGGCTTCGGCAACTGGTGCTCGCGGATCGTCGCGCCAAACGGCGAGACCCGGCTTTCGGCCGACGCGATCATCAACGACACTGGCCGCCCGGACTTGGTGGTGCCATCGGCGCCGCAGCATCCGGTGGAGTGTCTGCCCGAAGAGTCCCTGGTGTTCCTGCTGGGCAGCCGCTACTGCGAGACCGACCGGCTGTCGGAGGCGGCTTGGAGTCTGTTTGGCCAAACGCCACCCGGATGGGCACGCGTCCAGGCGATTTGCGATTTTGTCCACAACCATATCACCTTCGGCTACCAGCACGCCCGGGCGACCAAGACCGCCTTGGAGGTTTTCACCGAGAGGCAGGGCGTTTGTCGCGATTATGCACACCTCGCCATCGCATTCTGCCGCTGCATGAACTTCCCGGCACGCTATTGCACCGGCTATCTCGGCGATATCGGGGTGCCGGTGTCCGCCGATCCGATGGATTTCTCCGCGTGGTTCGAGGTCTTTCTCGGCGGCGCCTGGTACACCTTCGATGCCCGCAACAACATCCCGCGCATCGGCCGGGTCTTGATCGCACGCGGCCGTGACGCGGCCGACGTCCCGATCAGCCATACCTTCGGCCCCAATACGCTGAAGAGCTTTAAGGTCTGGACGGACGAGGTCTGCGACAACCGAGGGTAATCGGCCGCCAGAACCTCCTCATCGCCGTGACAGTGAGCAGAGCGCAAGCGCCGCCGGCTCGATCTGCCTGAACCCCTCGGCCAGTCGTGCTGCCCAGGTGCAAGCGTCCGCCGGCGTTGCGAGACCATCCTGCCGGATCTCAACCAGCACATGCGGCAACCCTCGGTTCTCGCCGTGGACGGGGATCGTGTAGTCGCTGGCATCGTCCACCGCGTAGGGTTGGTTGTCGCCGACGACGAGGTTTGTGTCGCGGTTCATCGCCTCGAGAATGAGGGCGGCAAAACGGCGGTCGCGCCCGTGCGCAAAGCCGATGGACCAGGGTCGCGATTGGCCGGCAAGAACCGCCGTGAAGCTGTGAATGCTCAGCAACAGGCTGGGCCTGCCAGCACGGCGATCGAGCGTGGCGCCGATCGCCCGATGGTAAGGTTTGAACAGGGCCTCGACGCGCAGTGCCCGGTGTTCCGCTGTCAGCATCCCGTTGCCCGGCACCAGTACCCCGTCCGTTTGTGCCGGGATCGACTCCGGATTGTCGAGCGGTCGGTTGCAGTCGATGACCAGGCGCGAATAACCGCTCAACACCAAGGGGGCGTCCAGCAGATCCGATAGACGGCGTGCGACATCGGCTGCGCCTAAGTCCCAGGCGATGTGATCAGCGAGATTGGCAGCGCTAAGCCCGAGCGTTCCCAGCCGGCGCGGCAACCGATTGGTGGCGTGGTCGCAGACCAGAACGGCGCTTCCCGCACCGTCAGCATTAACGATTTCAAAGGCGGCCGGCTCATCGGCGGCCAGCAACCTTTCACGTGGCGGAGCAGCAACCACCGAACTCATCGCGGAGACGGGCTCACCGGCGACGGTCATCGCGTTCGTCCCTTTTGCGCCAAGGCCATCGTAGTGCCCAGTTCTTCTTTCGCCGCCGATCGAATGGCACGACCTCGCCGCTTCGGGCAATGCTAGCCCATCTTGGCGAACCGCGCACTCTCCGCGTTTCTACCCGCTATGGGGGTAATGACGGGAGACATCCGATGGTAACCGCTGTCGTCATCGCCGGTCACACATCAAGCCTGCGGTCCCTGGACCATCGGAACGCAGACCGGCCGCCTTGGATTAGCTGCCGGCGCGCCTCAACAGTCGGGGAAGTTTGAGCAGAAGCCTGCGCAGACCGCTGTCCGCAACCAGACGAGCCGCCTCGGCCACCGGCAGCCAGCAGCGCTGGCGGTCGGCTTGCTCCGGCCATTCGCTCCGAACCTCGCCGACCTCGAACGGGAACACTTGGACCTTGCAGGTAATCTCCTGCTCGGGCGACAGTCGCTTCTGATAGCGGAAGGTGCCGATCGGCCGCTTCGTGATCTTGCCAATCACGCCAGCCTCTTCCCGCGCTTCTCGCGCACTGGCCGCATGCGCTTTACGACCACTCTGTGCCCAGCCCTTGGGGATGATCCAACGCGCGGTTTCGCGCGACGTGATCAGCATCACCTCAAGGACGCCGTCGCGGACACGAAACGGCAGGGCAGCGACCTGGCTGCGGGATCGGCGGGTGATTTTCCGGTCTGTCATCGTGTGTCCACATGTGCCCGATGGAGACGGGTGAAGACAAGCGCCGGAGCACTCTATCGAGGCGAAATGGCGAATTCGTTATGCGCGGCTGGTTCGGCGCGCAATCACTGCCGCCAGCCAGGCCGCCTTAGCGCACGGCCGGGCAAGGATGGCAGCTTGGCCATCAAGCTCGATCCCGCACCAGCAACGGCGACGTACTACGCGGGATCACCATGGCGCTCGCGCTTGGCTCCGGTTGGTATTTTGTCGTGACCCTGATCCAAATCAGTGCGCCGCCGGGCACCACGATTACTGTGTAGGTTGTCTCCGAACTGGACGAAGCCGAAGTCATCGTGGGGTTCATTCCACGTTCAACCTTGTATCGCCAGTTTGAAGTCAAGCAGCGTCTTTTTCGTGCAAAGGAGCGTGATTATGAGTGAAGCCACTTCGATTACTTCCGGAACCCTCATCGCGGCCGGCAAGGTGAAGGGTACCGATGTCTATAATCAGGCGGGGGACAAGCTCGGCAACGTTGATGATATCATGATCGACAAGGTCAGCGGTCGCGCGATCTATGCGGTGATGTCATTCGGCGGTTTTCTCGGCATGGGCGAGAAGTACTATCCGCTGCCGTGGGCGAACCTGAAGTATGACGCGCAGAAGGGCGGCTACGTGGTCAATCTGGACAAGAACCAGCTGGAAGGCGCGCCGAACTACGATCGCAGTTCGGAGTTCGAATGGACGCCTGACTACGGCCGCAAAGTCGACAGCTACTACAAGGCGGAAAGCTACTGGAAGTAAGTTACTGTGACGCGCTAAGTTGGCCGCTCAACGTAATAAAGATACGCTGAAGAAGTAAGCGCGTGATCGATCAATTGAAAGGAACGGCTATGACACATTCGATTAGACTTCTGACGGGTGCAGCCGCCATCGTGGTAGCGCTGAGCGGCTCGGCCTTTTCGCAAGGCACGCCGCAGACGCTGTCCGTGATGAAGGTCGACCCGCACTCGCTGGCGACCGGCTACCGGACATCCAAGGTGGTCGGCAGCGCCGTCGTTAACGAGTCCAACGAGACCGTGGGAACGATCGACGATCTGATCGTCACCCCCAACGAGAAGGTGCCCTTCGCGGTGCTGTCGGTCGGCGGCTTCCTGGGCATGGGCACGAAGTACGTCGTGGTGCCCTACAGCGCACTCGAAGTGCACGACAAGCGGATGGTGCTCCCCGGCGCCACCAAAGAGACGTTGCAGAGCCTTCCAGAGTTCACATACAGTAAATGAGCGATCGTGGGGAGCCGGGCCTGCCCGTGCTCCCCACGGCGGGCCTACAGCAATCCTGACGCAGATATCATCGGATTCAAGTTATGGGCGAGCGCTGGTTCCATGCGCGTAAGTAGCCAAGCTGCCAGAGGGCGCGCCCACATCTGTGCTTCCGACCGACGATGTCCCACGCAGCGTGATCCTGCTGGGCGGGGCCGGATCATGCTCGATCCATGGCTCGCCAGCTCCTGTGCGCCGTCCCCGCGGTGACGCTCGATTACAGCTATCTGCGACGGTCGCCGGCTACAAGCAGCTGACGAGGTTTACCGGCCCTTACGACGAACGCTGCTTCCTGCCGATCCACGTCTACGAGGTGGCGAGCCATCCGGCCGGATAAAGGCCGCACCCGACGCACATCTCCAACCGAATTTGGTCGCGTTCAGGTCTCAGCCAAGCCCAAGAAAGCCCAGGACGACAACGATGACGACAACCACGCCAATAATCCAGAAGATGTTGTTCATTTCCAGGTTCCCATCCATTTTCCAATTGATCTCGCTCGTCCAATACATCGTCGATGCCTTCCGGCTCACGCGTCGCCGCATCATCGGACAAGCATCCCCCAATGCACCCATCGGACCCCGGAGTAGAGACCTCACTGTTCGCCCCGCGCACTAACCCAGGTCAGCGCCCTACAGGGTCACGCGGAGGCGGCCGAGTGAACAGCGCTTATCGTCATCGGACTCCCCTTCACTGGGCTGGCGCCGGGCCTGCTCGATGCGCGGCGGCCGAGCGCACGACGAGACCCGCCAGCAACAGAACCGTAAGCGGGTATGCGGACGACAAGCGGTAGAGCGTTTCCAGCGGCAGCGCAGCCTGCAGGGCGCCGACCAGCCAGGACCCGATACCGACGCCCACCATCAGCGCCGCAATCAGCATTGACGACACCCAGGCGACGGCTTGCGGAAAGCGCTCCACCGCGAGGCTGATCGTCAACGGCAGGAATGCCGAGCAGGCAAGGCCGGCAAGCGCGAAGAAGCCGATACCGGTGAGCGCGCTGTCGGCGAGCGGCAGCAGCCAGAAGGCCGCGATCATCAGGCACGGCAGCGTGAGCCAGATGACCCGCGCGGGGATGTAAACGACGAGGAGCGTGATCAGCAACCGGCCGGCGACGATCGCACCCCAGAACGCCGACAGCGCGAGGCCTGCGGTCATCTCAGGCAGGCCCCGGTTATCGCGGAGGTAGATCACCGCCCAGTTGGCGAAGGTTCCCTCGGCGAAGGCGTAGACGACGGTGATTGCGGCAAACAGCCAGAACAGCGGTGCGGCAACGGGCGGGCGCGGATGACTGGCCCCGGTTGTGACGTCGGCTGGCTGCGGCAACGCCGTGATCAGCACCGCGGCCGCGAGCGCTGCACAGACGAGGGCCAGCAGCAACGGCAGGCTGGCCCATGAACCCGCTTCGATCAGCGGTGCGGCGGCCAGGGGTGCGGTCGCGAGGCCCAAGCCGATCAAGGTATGGGCGGCAACCAGTGCCGGCTCGCCCTTTTCGGGGAAGAGCAGCCGCGGATAGCTGTTGATCGGCGCGCCGCTCAGCCCGAAGCCGAGACCGAGGCATGCCGTGCCGACAAACAGCACGGTAATGCCGGTTGAGCCGGGCAGCATGGCGGTGGCGGCGAGCAGCCCCTGGCTCAAGCCGTTGCCGGCAAGGGCGAGGGCGAGCAGCGCGCGCAACCCGAGCTTGCGCGCGAGACTGCCGCCCGCCAACGCGCCCAGGACAGCGCAGGCAACCTGCGGCAGGAAGATGGCGCCATAGGCTGCGTCCGAAAGGCCGAGCGTTTCTTTAAGCACGGCACTCAAGGCCGGGAAACTCACCAGCGTCATCCCCTGCACGAAGGCGGCGGCGTAGACGACCGCAACAGCCGGCCAAGCGATCGACCCGGGCATCGGCACTGCGGGCAGAGCCTTGTCTCGCATCGTGGATTTTCCTTCCGTTGTTCCGCTATTCCGCCGCCGCGGCACGATCCGGTTGCTGGCGCCAGTAGCTGGGGATGCCCCGGCGATAGCGGCGCATCACCAGGTTCGCAATCAGCCCGGTCCAGCCCGTCTGATGCGCGGCGCCGAGGCCTTGGCCGGTCTCGGCATGGAAATACTCATAGAACAGGAGAAGATCGCGCCAGTGCTCATCGTTTGCGAACTGCGGCTGACCCTGCATCGCCGCCACCGAGCCGCCCTGATCGCGCCGGTAGATGTTGACGAGCCGCTCGGCGATGAAATGCGCAATCTCCTTGAGGTTGAGCGCGGCACCGCCCAAGCAGGGCACCGCCACCGTGAAGTTATCGCCCAGATAGCGGTAGAATTTCTCCAGCGACTGGACGAGCAGGAAGTTCACCGGCATCCAGATCGGCCCGCGCCAGTTCGAGTTGCCGCCGAACAGCGGTGAGTTCGATTCGCCCGGGACGTACTCGATCATTGCCCAGCCGATGCCGGGCAGCTCGCCCAGCTCCCGATGCTCGGCGTGGATCTTGCTGACGCTGCGGACGCCGAACGGCGAGAGGAACTGCGCCTCGTCCAGCAGCCGCCCGAGCAGCGGTTGCAGCATCGTGTGATCGACCACGGAGAGCAGGTGTTCGCCGCGCGCGTTCACGGTCTCGGGGCAGGCACAGATGATGTTGCCGCGAAAGATGCCGCCGGCGTGGCGGCGCAGCCGCTCGCGGAACCGCGGCGCGTGGGCGAGCAAGCGCTGGTCGACGATCTCGGCCGCAAAGAGGGGGATGAGGCCCACCATCGAGTAGACATCGATGTGCCGGCTTGTCCCGTCCGGGCCGATGATCAGGTCCTTGAAGAAGCCGGCGCGTTCGTCCCAGATCGGCACGCCCCCCTCGGAATAGCCAGCGAGCGTGTTGGCGATGCTTAAAAACTGCTCGTAGGTCTGGATCGCAATATCCTCGTAAGCCGGATCATCGGTCGTGAGTTCGAGGGCGATCAACGTCATGTTGAGCGCAAACATCGCCATCCAGCCGGTGGCATCGGCCTGCTTCAGCCGATACCCGCCCGGCAGCTGCTGCGAGCGGTCGAACACCGAGATGTTGTCGAGACCGAGGAACCCGCCTTCAAAGACGTTGCTGCCCTCGCCGTCCTTCTGGTTGACCCACCAGGCGAAATTGAGCAGCAACTTGTGAAAGACGCGGCTCAGAAAGGCATGGTCGCCCAAGCCGCGCTGCACGCGCTCGGCCCGAAACACTTTCAGCGCCCCCAGCGCGTGCACCGGCGGATTGACGTCGGAAAAATTCCATTCATACGCCGGGATCTGGCCGTTGGGGTGCAGGTAGCGCTCGCTGACCATGATCTCGATCTGGTCTTTGGCGAAATCGACATCGACCAGCGCAAGCGCGGCGGTGTGGAAGGCAAGATCCCAGGCGGCGAACCACGGATACTCCCAGGCATCCGGCATCGAGAGAATGTCGGCGGCCTTCATGTGCTTCCATTGTGCGTTGCGGCCGCGCCGGCGTTCGGCGGGGGCGGGGAAGGCATCGCCGTCGAGCCAGCGGCGGACGTCGTAATGGAAGAACTGCTTGGAGAAGATCATTCCCGCCAGCGCCTGGCGGACGATGCGCCGGTCCTCGGCGTTTGCCTCGGGCGACATGTCCTCATAGAAAGCATTGGCCTCCTCCTGTCGCGCCGCGAACACCGCCTCGCTGCGGGAAAAAGGCTGGGTCAGCGGCCGTTCCGAAAGCACGAGATCGATCTGCGCGCTGGCGCCCGCCGGTACCGTCAGCGGGTGCCATGAGGCGAATTTGGTGCCGCTGCCGTCCGTTTTGACCGCCCCCATCTCGCCGCTGATGATGCGGCGATGGAAGGAGTCCTTGGCGTAGGGGCTGGCGTCGCTGTCGCCCCAGAGCCGGCGGCCGTTGGTGTCGTTCTCGGTGAAGAGCGGCGTTCCCTCCTGTTTACCGTAAAGAAACACGCGGCCCAGGTCTTCATCCTCTGCCTCAACTGCCCAGGCGGCGCCCTTCGGCGGCACGATCCCCCGGATGACCGGCTTGGCCGTCGCATCGCCCCACGACCAGGTGTTGCGGAACCACAGTGTCGGCAACAGATGCAACGCGGCTGGCTCCGGCCCGCGATTGACTGCGGAAATGCGGATGTGAACCTCATCCGGGCCGGCCTTGGCGTAGCAGACCTCGACATCGAAATAGCGACCGTCGTCGAACATGCCGGCTTCGGTCAGATTGAACGGCGGATCGTGCCGCGTGCGGCGCGCGTTCTCTTCGACCAGGCGCTCATAGGGGAAGCGACGCTGCGGGTACTTGTAAAGGTAGCGCAGGAAGCTGTGGCTCGGCGTGGCGTCGAGATAGAAGTAATATTCCTTGACGTCCTCGCCGCGGTTGCCCTGGTTGCCGGTCAGGCCGAACGCACGCTCCTTGAGGAATGCATCGGCGCCGTTCCAAAGCGTGAGCGCGAAGCACAGCCGCTGCTGGTCGTCCGAGATGCCGCCCAAGCCGTCCTCGCTCCAGCGATAGGCGCGCGAGCGGGAATCGTCGTGGGACAGGTAGTTCCAGGCATTGCCGTCGGCGCTGTAGTCCTCGCGCACTGTTCCCCACGCGCGCTCGGACAGGTACGGGCCCCAGCGGCGCCAATTTTCGATGCCTGAGTGCTGGTTTTCCAGGCGTTGCCGTTCCGGGGTCAGGGTCGTGCGGATGGTCATCGGTTTTCTCCAGGATGAAAGCCAAGTTCAGGCGCGAGGCGGTCGGTAATGCGCAGCGCCCAGGCGTAAATCGTGAGCGCGGGATTGACGCGGCTGGAGCGCGGCAGCACGCTGCCGTCAACGACATAGAGACCGTCCATGCCGTGCACCTTGCCGAAGGGATCAACCACCGACGTCGCCGGGTCGGTTCCCGTGATCAGCGTGCCGCAGGCGTGCGCCGTGCCGGAAAGGGGGACCGGTTTGACGATCGGGATCATTCCGGTGCGAAGCAGGTCAAGGCAGAATGCGTGCACGAAGCGGCGATGTTCATCGCGTGCGGGGGCGATCCGGTCGCGGTCGTAGTCGAGCTGCGGCCGGTCAATGCCGTTGGCGGCGTTCACCCGGTTATCGGGATGCGAGCCGTCCTCGGTCTGCAGGAAAAAGCCGTAGGCGCGGCTGCCGACCAGGTTCGCAACCCAGCGCGGCATGAAGGCCGGCAGCTCGGTCGCGACGATCTCTGCGTCGGTTGCCCCCAGCGGCTGCACGCTCGAATGCGCGAAGGCGGCGCTCGTCATCACCACCGTCTTGCGCAGGCGGTCGGTCTTGCGTCGGGGCGACCAGCCAACCACCGCCGTCAACAGGTGGCTCTTGTAGTTGCGGCCGACCGATCCGGCGGCCGGCAAGGAGGCGTCGAGGCCGGTTGCGCGCAGGTGTTCCTGCAGGAGCCGCGGTGAGGACAACGCGCCGGCGGCAAGCAGGACCGCTCTCGCGTGCACGCGCGCTCCGTCGGCCGTGACGACGCCTCGGATGCGCTGCGGTGCCGCGTCGTCGCCGATCAACGCAACGGCCTCGCGATTGGTTTCGATGCGGACGCCGGGACGCTCGCGCAACAGGTCGAGGAGACGGACTTCGGCATCGCCCTTCAGGCCGCGCACAGACGCGAAGCCATCGAAGCGTACCGCCTCTTCCGGATGCTCAAGGATCTCGGGGGCGAGCCCGAGCGGCATCGGCTCGACCTGCCAGGCATGTGCGACCCGCTCGAGCGCCGCCGCGATGCGCCTCGTGTCCGGCTCGACGGTAAAGCGGCGCACGCCCAGCAGATGTTCGGCCTGTTCGTAGTAAGGCGCCAACTCTTCGTAGGCGAACGGCCAGCCGCGGCACTGGTGCGCCGGATCGTCGGCGAACTCGTGGCTGCCAAAGCGTACGAGCGCAGCGCCGTACCACTTCGTCTTGCCGCCGAGGTTATAGTACTCCTGCGGCACGAAGGGGGCGCCGTTGCCGTCCCGCCACGGCTCGTGGTTCTTGAAGCGGCCCTCGCGTAGGACGATCTCGGCATCGAGCGTGCTGCCGTCGTGCGGCAGCGGCGCGCCCTTTTCCAGCACCAATACCCGGCAGCCGCCTGTCGCCAATCGAAAGGCCGCCGCACTGCCGCCGGCACCCGAGCCGACAATGATCGCGTCCCAATCGTCGTCCATCGTCTCCTCCGCAAGCTTCAATACACGGCCACTGGTGCGACGATTGCTGCCGTCGAGCCGCGTGTGCGGCCGTGCGTGTTGACGAACAGGAATTCCGAGACCCCGCGCTCGATCAGTCGCTCGGTGGCGAGGTTCTCGAAGCCGAACAGGCCCATCTTGACGTACATCGTCTGCGGGACGACGAAGGGGCGCGCCGGGTCCTCGCCCGGAACCGGCCCAATGCTCCAGCTATCGGTGCCGAGCGCGGCAATGCGGCGGGTGTAGAGCCACTCGATCAGCGCCAGACCGGGGCCCGGCTCTCCCGACAGGAAGAGCGCGTTGTCCTTGCCCCAGAGGCTGCCCCAGCCGGTGTGCAGCAGCACGATATCGCCGGCGGCGATCGCGATGCCCTGGCGGGCGAGGGCGCGTTCGACGTCGGCGATGCCAATCACCGTGCCCTTGTCGAGGCGCTCGACGCCGCTCGCGCCGGCGAGATCGAGGACCACGCCGCGGCCGACGATGGGTGGGACGGTTTCGATGCCGAAGCGGTTGAGGCCCCAGTCCTCCACCACGTCGCGGGTCTTCCAGCCGTTATAGAAGCGATCGCCGATCTGCAGGTGGCCGATCGAGTCGAGCTGGGTGCCGACCTGGAAGGTGCCGACCTGGATCTCGGTGATCCAATTGATCTCGTTCACCCCCCAGCCGCGCCCGTGCGCGTCGGTGCGACGGAGGTTGGTGATCAAGGGCGCGAGATCGACGCTTTGGTGCCAGTAGCGGCCGGGGAAGACCGGCGTGTCCTTATCCAGCACGCGGCCGAGCGAGACGCGCTCACCCAGGCGGACCAGCCGGACGGCATCAGCAACGCGCGCCGGCGTGAGCTCGTTCAACGTTCCGATCTCGTCGTCGGCCCCGTAGCGGCTCGGCCACCACGGGGCGGTGCCGTCGGGCAGGCCGGTGCGGTCGGCGCGCGAGTCCGACCCAACGCTGCGGCCGCCCTCGTCGGCCCAGGCCGGGCTCGCGGCGGAAGCAGCGAGCGCCAGTGCAAGAGCGAGTCGCCGCATCGGCCTACCCCCCCGTCTCGAAGCCGGGGTAGAGCGTCATGCCGCCATCGACGTACATGCTGGCCCCGGTGATGTAATCGGAGTCGTCGGATGCCAGCCACACGGCGGCGCGCGCGATGTCGTGCACCTCGCCGATGCGCTTGTACGGCACGAGGCGCATCAGATCGGCGTACGCCTCAGGCGTGCTCCAGGCCGCCACATTGATCGGCGTCCGCACCGCACCCGGACAGATCGAGTTGACGCGGATGCGATACGGCGCGACCTCCTGGGCGATGCTTTTCATCATCATCGCCACGCCGCCCTTCGATGCCGCGTAGTTGACGTGACCGGCCCAGGGGATGATGTCGTGGACGGACGAGATACAGATGATCTTGCCGGCGGCGCATGACACCGACGGCACCACGCCGCGGCGGCGGAACTCGCGCACCGCCTCCCGCGCGCACAGGAACTGGCCGGTGAGGTTAACCGCCAGCACCAGGTTCCACTGCGCCAAGGTCATTTCGTGAAGGGCGGCGTCCTTCTGCAGGCCGGCGTTGTTGATGAGGATATCGATCGTGCCGAACTCCTCGACCATTCGCGCGAACATGCCGCGGACATCGTCCTCGTTGGACACGTCGGCACGCTGCGCGTAGGCATTGGCACCACACCGCTTGACCTCGGCGACGATGTCCTCCGCTTCGGCCTCATCATTGATGTAGTTGATGACGACATCGGCGCCGGCGTGGCCGAGGCCGATTGCAATGCCTTTGCCGATGCCGGAGCTGGCACCGGTGACGAGTGCCTTCTGACCCTTGAGCTTCTGCTCGATCGGGCAGAACGGCATGACCACCGGCGGCAGCGTCTCGTCGTGCACCGGCGGGAACGGCGTATCCATTGTGGCATTCCTCCGCGTGTTGCTTGGTTGGCGGCGCCGCTGACCGGCCCCGACCGCTACGATCCTCATCCTCGCCCGGCACGCCGCGAGAGAGAAATAGAGACTTGCTCTCATTTTCATGACGGCAGGCTATCGTCGATCCACCGTCACAGCCGGCGTCAACATAGCGCTCGCCTATCGAAGCCATAGGGGATCTGCATTTCACTCTAAGACGCATTTGCGGGACTGTGATAGTGCGCTCACGACGGTAATCGCGGTGGAAACAGAGCCCGCCGCCCCGGCTCCTGAGGGCAACGAGAGTGAACAGTTGTTTTGTGAACACCTCAGTGGGAGATCCGATGATGAAGATGACGACCTTGGCGCTGGCTTCGGCCCTTGTCAGCACCGTTGCAGTTTCCGCGGCCGCACTCGCGCAGAGCGGCCCCGCCCAGCAGCCCGCGTACAAATTCGAGAAGTGCTTCGGCGTTGTGAAGGCCGGCATGAACGACTGTCAATCGGCGAGCGGCTCGTGCGCCGGCTCCGCTAAGCGCGACGCACAGCCGGATGCGTGGGTCTACTTGCCAGCCGGCACCTGCAACAGACTGGTTGGCGCATCCACTGAGAAAAAGTAAGGCAGCCCAACCAGGATAACCTCCGGCGGGAGCGACGATCATGTCCACCCTTCCTCTCTCCCCGGGACGCCCGGCGGCGGGCATCGGCCTCCGGTGCCCGCACTTCGAGGAGATCGTCGCAACCCGACCGGCGGTCGGCTTTCTGGAGATCCACGCCGAAAACTACATGGGCGGCGGCCGGCTTCCGGCGCGGCTGGAGGTTGTGCGGCGCCGCTGGCCGATCAGCGTGCATGGCGTGGGGTTGTCGCTCGGCAGCGCCGAAGGCATCGATGACCGACACCTGGAACGGCTGGCACGCCTCGTCGAGCGCATCGAGCCGGACTGGGTTTCGGAGCATCTTGCGTGGTCGGTCGTCGACGGCCTGTATCTGAATGATCTGTTGCCGCTTCCCTACAGCGAGGAGAGCCTGGCCGTGGTTGCGGCAAACATCGGCCGGGTCCAGGACCGCCTGCGGCGGCGGCTTCTGGTCGAGAATCCGTCGACCTACCTCCGCTTCGCGCAATCGACGCTGAGCGAGGTCGAATTCCTCAAGGAGCTGGTCCAGCGAACCGGCTGCGGCATCTTGTTTGATGTCAACAACGTGTACGTCAACTGCCGCAATCTTGGCGGCGATCCGCTTGCGTGGATCGAGGGCCTGCCCGTTGCCGCCATTGGCGAGCTGCATCTTGCGGGACACGCCATCAACGACGCCGACGGTGTCCCGATCCTCATCGATGACCACGGGAGCCAGGTTTCGCCGGCCGTGTGGGACCTCTACGAGCGGGCCGTCGCCCGCTTCCCCACTGCCGCCACCCTCATCGAGTGGGACAGCAACCTGCCGCCTCTGCCGGTTCTGCTGGCGGAAGCAAGCGAGGCCGATCGGAGATGGCGGTCCGTCCACAAGGAGGTGGGCTATGCTGTCGCTGCGTGACCTGCAGAGCCGTTTCGCCGCCGTTGCAACCGGAGGACTTCTCGCGGAGCAGGCGTTCGCCGGCACCGGCTGCGTTATCGAGGATGCGCCGGGGGCGGCGGCACGGCTCGCGATCCATGTCCATCACTTCCGCCTGACGCTCATCGACGCCTTAGGCGCGACCTTCCCCGTCATCAGGCGGGTGGTGGGGGAGGCGTTCTTTACGGCCGCGGCGCGCCGATATGTCCTCAGCCAGCCGCCCCAGTGGCCGTGCCTGTTCGAATACGGCGAGGGCTTTCCCGCTTTCGTTTCGGCGCTGCCGGAGGCGCGCTCGCTCGGCTATCTCGCCGATTTGGCGCGGCTGGAATGGGCCATCAACCGGGCCCGCCATGCCGAGGATGTGCCGCCACTCGATGCAGCCGCGGCGGCGGCGCAGATTGAGGCGCCGTCCTGCGATCTGTTCATCGGCCTCGGTCCCTCGTGCCGTCTGATCAAGTCGGCGTGGCCGGTCGACCGGATCTGGCAGGTTCACCAGCAGGGCGATGACGCCATCGCGCCGGTCGATCTTGCGGCCGGCGGGGTTAACCTGTTCATCCATCGCCAGGACGGTGAGGTCGGCTGGCTCAGCCTTGATGCCGCCGCTTTCGCCTTCATCGGCAGCTTGCGTGCCGATGGCCGGCTGGGCAAGGCACACGCACTCGCGCGTGCGATTACGCCTTCGTTCAACGCATCCGCTCTGCTCGTGTCGCTGTTCGAAGGTGGTGTCGTCACTTCCGTGACCGCAATCAACTGATTTCAAGAGGAGGTCCCATGGCTACCACACTCACCCACCAAGTCCGCAGCGGCAACCTGATCGCGACCATCGGCACCGCCCGCGCGGTCGTGGAAAGGTTCCCGACGTCCGTCCTGGCGCTGGCGTTTCGCCTCGCCGTCGCTGTCGTATTCTTCAAGTCGGGCCTGACCAAGATCGCGAGCTGGGATGCGACCGTGGCGCTGTTCGACATGGAATACATGGTGCCGGTTCTTCCCGCGGCGTTTGCTGCCTACCTCGCCACGGCAACTGAGCTCGGCGCTTCGGCGCTGCTGGCGTTCGGCCTGTTCACCCGCTTCGCCGCAGCGGCTCTGTTGGGGATGACGCTCGTCATCCAGCTGTTCGTCTACCCTGAGAACTGGCCTGATCATTTGCTCTGGGGTTCGATCCTCGCGTACCTCGTGACCCGGGGGCCAAGTGCATTGTCGATCGATCACCTGATTGCGGGCCGGCTGTTCGAGGATCAGCAGCCCTGATCGGCGAACCTCCGCTTAAGACCCCGCGCGCCTGCAGCCGGCCTCGAAACGGGCCGGCTGGTTTTCTCGCGCCGAATGACTCTCAAGAGACGGATGCGCACGGATGACGCTCGCAAACACATTGGCAGACGCGCGCGCGGCGTGGCGGCGCGGCTTCACGCCCGAGCAGATTCGGACCATGGACTACGCCGCTCAGTGGCTCGACCTATCGGGTGTCGAGGCGGGCGCTTTGCGGGATGGCGAATTAACGCCTGAGTTCACGCTCGCCGACGCGACGGGGCGGGTGGTGCGGTTGAGCGACCGGCTCGACCGCGGACCCGTGGTGCTGACCTTCGCGTGCGGCCGGTGGTGCCCGTTGTGCGCCACCGTTCTGGCGGCGTACGCCCCTTTGGCTCCCGTCGTGGTGGAGGCCGGCGGCACGCTGCTTGCCATTTCGCCTGAGCAAGCCCAGAGGGATCTGTCGACCGCCGGCATGGCTGCGCAGCGGCTGACGTGTCTCAGCGATCCCGGCGCTAAGGTCTGCCGGCTGTTCGGCCTGCGATACCCCGTACCGGGCCCGCTGCAGGCGGTCTATCGCGCCCGCGGGATCGATCTGGCGGCGTGCAACGGCGACCAGGAGGCGTTCCTCCCGATCCCGGCGACCTACGTCGTCGGCTGTACGGGGCTGGTCGCCGCTGCCTTTATCGCCCCGGATCACCGCGATTTCGCAGAACCCGAGGCGATCGTCGCGGCGGTCCGCGCCCTAACAAAAAGCGTGCGAGCGAACATCAGCGCCTTCGCTAGAGGGTCTCTGAAAATGGTGCCGCGGTCAGCCGCTTAAAAATTCGAACATACAACTCGCCGGTTCACGGAACCGTGCAGCCAACATCCGATGATGCGACCACTTGCGCGATCGATGCGCCAGAGCCGGCGTCCGCCGGTAATGAACTCGCTCGTTTGGGCTGGCGCGCGGGCCTCTGTCGCCGTAGCGCTCCCCTCCGCGGCCGCCGCCGCGGCGAATATGGTTGGTTCTCTCCGCAGCAGCGTAACACCTGGGGTTGAGGCCGTGGAGACGACGTCAGCCTCTGATCCGCGAATTACAATTACGTCTGCCGCGCGAGCAGGTATAAGCCAAACACACGCTAGCATAAGCCAAACTACCAGACCCGCTCCGACGTGTTTCATCCTGGACCTCCGTTTGGGTATTATATTTTGCCCTGGGTAAGGCCGCTCCCAAGTAATTATCGCTAGGACAGTATTGTCTGTCAATTCTTGTCCCAAAGCAATGCTAGCCATTCGGCGCGCATCGGCGCGGAGGTTGTCTGAAGTTGACGGGCGATGTTTGCCGGCTGCGCGACGGCCTGATCGCGACGGCCTGATCGCGCCGGCCTGATCGCTACGGCCTGATCGCGACGGCCTAATCGCGACGGGGCCGCCACCCTGCTAGAGGGATCCTCGCAGGACCATCGCCGTGCGGACGAAGGCACCGACAGCTTTGCCGTGCGGCCGGCCGCGCACGGTGACCAAATGGACGGTGCGCTCGACTTCGGGCTCGATCAGCGGCCGGATAATCAGCTCCGGCACGGTGACCGCAAACTGCGGGATGAACGTAAAGCCGAGCCCGGCCAGCGCCATGGCCTGGATCCAGTCATCGCGTTCGCTGCGGTAGGGGCGCAACGGCTCGATACCGCGCTCCCGACACATCGCGCGCATGTAGTCCCCGAACTCACAATTGGCGCGGCTCAAGTACCGCATCTGGTGCAGATCCTGCAACCGAACGGCGTTGAGAGGCTCGAACGGATGGCCCGGCCCGAAGCCGATCACGAACGGCTCGCGAAACAGCTCCAATGTGTTGAAACGTTGATCGAGCGGGTCGGGCTGGCCGAAAATGGCAAGGTCGAGTTCGCCCTTGGCCAGCATCTCACGCAGCATTTCCGCGCGGGCGTCGCGGAGTGCGATATCGACGCCCGGATAGCGCCGCTGGAACTCGGCAAACAGAGGCACGAGCCGGGCTGGTCCGATCGTGCACATGACGCCGACCATCAGCGGCGCATCGGTGAGCTTGACGTATAACCGGGCCCGCTCGCGCGCGGCTTCTGCTTGCTGGCCGACCTCCTCGAGGTAGGGACGCACCATCTGGCCGAGGTCGGTCAGGTGCGTGTTCTGGCGCTCGCGGTGGAACAGGGGACCGCCGAACTCGGCCTCCAGGTTCTGGATGGCGCGGGTCAGGCTGGGCTGCGAAACGTTGCAGCGTTCGGCCGCACGGGTGAAATTGAGGAGCTCGCAGACGGCAAGGAAGTACTTGACCTGGTACAGCTCCATCCGGTGGGCTCCTGCGTCTGCGGACCGTCAGTGCGGCTGAATTCAGGGCGACGTCAACAAAGGGTCAGGCGGCGAAAGCGCCGCCATCTGCATCGTGCGATCGGGGAACTGTCGGCGACGGTGTCCACGCGAACGCCTTCGCGGCGCGCACGAACGCGCCCACCGCAGGCGAAAACGGACGGCCACGGACGGTGACCAGATCGACCGTGCGGTACATCTCCGGCTCGACCAGGGGCCGGCCGACGATGCCCGGCATGGTGACGCAGTATTCAGGAAAGTAACCGAAGCCATGCCCAGCGGCGATCATCGCCTGCACCCAATCGTCGCGCTCGCTGCGGAAGACCATCTGCACCTCGATGCCGAGGCGTTGCAAAGCAGCCGTGGCCGCTTCATACACTTCGCAGTTGATCCGGTTGATGTAGCGCCCCTTGTGCAAGTCCTTGCAACGCACGGTCTCGCGTGCGGCGAAGGGGTGATCGCTAGCGACGGCGACGACGAAGCGCTCGTAAAACAGCGGCAGGGCATGCAGCCGGTCGTGCGGTTGCAGTTCCGGCATGCCGTAGATGGCCACCTCGATCTCGCCGTTTAGGAGTTTGGTCTCCAGTGCCTTCGCGGAGGCATCGACCACGCAGATGTCGAGCCCCTGATGGCGCTCGGCAAACGAGTGCAGGAAGTCCGATACCATGATCGGGCCGATGGTGCACATCACCCCGATCCGCAGCGAGATGCCGTCGAGGTTGGCGAAACTCCGGGCGAACGCGTGCGCCGCTTGTGTCTGGCTCAGCATATCCTCGAAGTAGGGCTGCATGAGGCGACCCAACTCGGTGAGATGCGTATTCTGCCGTTCGCGGTGAAAGAGCGCCCCCCCCAGCTCCCGTTCGAGGTTCTGGATTGCGCGTGTCAGGCTCGGCTGCGCGACATTGCACTTTTCTGCCGCGCGCGTGAAGTTGAGTGTTTCACACAAGGTGACGAAGTACTTGACCTGATACAGCTCCATCCGCGCCTCTTGGCAGCGTTGTTGGCTTGTTCGAGCGGTCCCGCAAAACTGGAGCGCTATGACCATAATTGGTCGCGTGGCGGAGCGCAAGAAGTGTCAAGAGTCGCTCAACCGATGGCGGCATCGGCACCGTTCAGTTTGACTCGGGTACGGTTGGCTCAGTCCGTACCGCCATCGCTCCCCGTGATCAGGCGGACGCTGCGGTTGAAGGTGAGATAGGACCAGAACCAGTCGAACATTACCGCGATCCGCGAGCGCGCGTCGACGAGAAACGCGACGTGCACCAAGCCCCAAAGCCACCAGGCGATGCTGCCGCTCAACTGCATCCCCGGCAGGTCGGCGACCGCTGCCTTGCGGCCGATGGTCGCCATCGAGCCGAGGTTGTGGTAGCGGAACGGGCCGGGGTCGCGCCGGCCTTCGATGCGGGCGCGGATCAGCCTCGCGACATAGTGGCCCTGCTGTTTGGCGACGGCTGCAAGACCGGGCAGCGGGCGGCCGTCCGCGCCGGCGCACGCAGCCGTATCGCCGATCGCGAAGACGTTTGGCAGGTCGGGCACCGAGAGATCGGCGGCAACTTCGATCCGGCCGGCATTGTCGCGCTTGGCATCGATCCAGCGGCCGGCCGGCGAGGCCATGACGCCAGCCGCCCACAGCACCGTTCCCGCCTCGACGCGCTGACTGCCGATGGTCGCCCCCTGGCCGTCGATCCCGTCGACGCGGGTGTTGGTCATGACCTCGACGCCGAGATCCTTGAGCGCCCGGGTGGCGGATGCGGACAGGCTCTCTGGCAGGGCCGGCAGGATCCGCGGTGCCGACTGAACGAGGACGACGCGCGCCGCGGCCGGATCGATGCTGCGGAATTCCTCGCGCAGGGTGTGGCGCGCCAATTCGGCGATGGCACCGGCGAGCTCGACCCCTGTCGGGCCACCGCCGACGATGACGAAGGTCAGGAACCGCTGTCGTTCCGCCGGATCATCTGACGCCTCGGCCTGCTCGAAGGCGGACAGGATGCGGCTGCGCATCGCCGTTGCGTCGTCGATCTTCTTGAGGCCGGGCGCAAACGGCTCCCAAGCATCCTTGCCGAAGTAGCTGTGCCGGGCGCCGGTCGCCAACACCAGGTAGTCGTAGCCGATCGGACGGTCGGCACCGTTTCGAAGCTGCACCTCGCGGCGATCGGTATCGATGGCGGCGACACGGCCCATCAGCACCTGGCAGTTGCGCTGGTCGCGCACCAGCGTGCGGATCGGTACCGCGATATCGGCAGGCGACAGGGTCGCGGTCGCAACTTGGTACAGGAGCGGCTGGAAGAGATGGTAGTTGCGGCGATCGATCAGCGTCACCCGGGCGCGCGCATGCTTGAGCGCCCGCGCAGCCGCGATGCCGCCAAATCCGGCGCCGATGATGACGACTCGCGGCGCATCCACATACCACGCCGGGTCCATGGTCAGGCTCGGGCACAGAGAGCGAATACCGGCTTGCGCCAGCCGGTCAAAAGAAAGGGCGCCCGCGCCGTGGATCGCGAACAAGCCTAAAACGAACAGGCGCAGGACAGGATCGCCCAACTCAGGGAGCGCTGCCTGCGTGGTGAGCGTCAGGATTACCAACGCGAGAGCGGCAAACCGCGTCGCGAGCCCGGCTGCGAGCAGCGCGCAGGCGGCGAGTGTCAGTACGGTTGCGCTGCCGCCGGCGGCGACAGCGCTCGTCACCAGCCAGCCGAACCAGAGCCGTACCAGCACGAGGTACACGGGCAGGACGGCTCGCCGCAGCCAACCGGAAAGCCGCAGCAACGCGGCGCCGAAGGGAATGGCAGAGCCCGACAGGTGCGGTGCGATCAGGTGATCCAAGGACAGGGCACCGGCGCCGCGGATGGCCAACAAACCCAGGAGCACCATCCACAAGAGGTGATCGGTCAACGCCGTGTATGTGAGTTGCAGAAACAGCGTGGTTGCGAGCAACGGCAGAACCGCGCACCGCGTGCAGAGGCCAACGGCCAGGAGTGGCGCGCAGATCAGCTCGATGCCGGTGCCAAGCACGGCCGCCGTCGCTGGCTCCAGCCCCGGCACCGGATGCTCGGTGGTGTAGAGCATCACCGTCGAGGCCCATGTTGCCGTCTTGACGACGCCGGAGACGAAAAAGATCTGTGCCAGCCAGAGGCGGATGACGAGGTCGAGCACGGGCCCAAGCGTGTGGGCGCACGCCTCAACCACATCCTCCCACGCTTCGAACACCGGCGCGAAACGCGTCCCGATCCCCGCGGCTGTAGCTGAGCCGGCCATGTTCACCTCCCGTCGAACGATGGGGCGGATGCGATCCGACCCTTGGGACTGAATCATGGCAGGTGGCGTGGTCGCGGGTGAAATGCCGTCTCGCTAGCAATTCCATGCATCCGCGTTATCGACAGTCCACCGAAGCGGGCGCGGCGGATCCAGCGCAGGTGACGCGTGCCCTCGGCCGCACGTTGGCCGGACAAGTGACAGGGGGCGTAGGGCCTGAGGCCGCGCCCACCATTAGCAAACGTGACCGCCTCGACGTCGCTGATTTTCTCGCCGGTCTTGACGCCCTTGTACCAGCGGGGGGGGGCGCTCAAGAGGTCCACGGGATCACGCACCCGCTCCAGCGACACCCCCTTCTCGCTGGACGGGACCAAGGTGGCCTTCCACAGCGCTTGCCGCACCAGGCGAGGATCTCCTTAATGTGCAGGATGGCGAGTACGACGATAGCCGCGAGCGCAATCTTGGCTGAACCCCAGACGGTATCGGAGATCGCCTTCTCCATCATCCCATGCAGATCGGCATCGCGCCTTCGGCGGTTCTGAAACCTCTCGACGCTGTTGGCATCGTCGATGTCGACGTTGAGCAGCGTCTGCAGCACGCTGCGCGCCGAGGCATGCGCGCTGTCTTCCATCGCCCGCACGCAGGGCGCTGGCGGCAAATACGGGCACACCTCGGCAACAGGATCGCCGCAGGCGGCGGGCGGGCGGCCGGGGGAATGATCGTGGGCCGATGCCATGGCTTTGCCGTCCGCACTCTGGCTGAATTCATCCGCAGTCACGGGCAGTCCTCCGACATGCGAGCGTTGAGCGCGGTAACCAGACCGGCCTCGGCCGCCGGCAGGAGCTCGGCGAGGGCGTGAACGTCGTAACCAAGCGCAGCGCCGAGCGAGAGGGCGGCGGTCAGATCGATGCCGATGACGATGCCGGCCTGTGGTGCGAGGCGCAGCTGGCCGGAGCAGCGGAGGATGACGTCCCACGCATGCCAGCCGGCGTCCGTCAGCGGCTCGTGCGCGTGATAGGGGCAGCGCTCACCCACCGGGTCAAGCCCGGTGGCAGGCTTAACACCGGCGTTACCGCTGGCGCACGGCCGGTTCAGCGTGGCGCAGCTGCCGCAGTACGAGGGCCCGCCGCTGAAGTGCCATTCGGTGCGGGCGCGAATGCGTTTTTTTCGTCGTCCAGCAGCAGCGCCGGCCCGAGGTAGAGCCGCTCGAACGCTTCCGCCATCGGCCACAGATCGAGCAGCGCGTCGATGCCCTCGGGCGTCAACGGCACGGGCTCACCCTCACCGTCGCCAACACCCTCCCACTCCTGGATGCCGAGCCGCCCGAGCGCCTTCACCAGCGCCGCCGTCCGCTCGCCGGCGGCCTGCGTTTCGTTCGTCGCCGGCACCGCGGCCCGCTGTACCTCGGCACGCGCCGCCATCATCAGCGCCGTGGTGCACGACCGGACGTGCACCCGCACGCCATGGCCGAGGTCGAGCCAATGCGGCTCGCGCTTGAGAACGAGTCGGATCATGGATACTTTTTCCTCGACGGTGTTGGACAGCTTGTCGGACAGGGTCGCGGGCACTGTTCCCTGTTGCGGCGGCGGAGCGAAAATCAAAGGATGTCGGGGCGAAGCGAGCGCGGGCTACATCCGGGATGAGCTACCGTTGGCATCTGTGCGACACTTGTGCGCTATGGTCTCCGGAGCTCGGTCAATGAACTCTGAGCCGACTTATACAGACTGCACAAGATCCCTGTTTGGCCTCAGCGATCCGCTGCACGTGCCTGAAATAATAGCGGTTTGGTGGATTTGGCTTCGTCCCGAACACGCTCTTAGAGAAGCTCGAATGGCTGCGCTCGTGGGCTTATAGAGACTGTATAATCATCATTAGGCTATATCAAAGTAATTCTGTGCGAGGGCAAGCGTACGGGAGTACGATCTTACAAAAAATTTGAGGAAACAGCAAATGGTAAGTGCTCAAACGATCCAGGAGATGAGAGAACTCAGACTACCGTCTTCAATGCGTCTGCCGAACAGCATAATCATAGGAATGACTCAAAGCTTCACGCGAGCTCGGTACCAGCTAATAGTGTCTCAAGAAAACCCGAGAAGTGCAGGTTTCCAGCTCGTTCCAACTAAAGGCACTGACACTCTTCTACAGAATACCCACGCTGCGAGAAAGCTGCTAACAATTGACGCGACGGCAGGCTACACCAGGATGCTGAACAGATCTTTGGCGGGCGGTGAAAGTTATCCAATCTTGACCGCTGTCCTAGGCACCATTACAGGTGCCGCCTCTGCTGGAGCTGGCCTGCTCTTCACCATCGGTACGACTGCACTGGATGTGAGCAAGACGCATCAGGGGGTGCAGGCCCGACATGGAGATGAGCTATGGCAAGTTGAAGAGATCGGTAAGGTCAGAAAGGGTGCTGGGTGGGAAGTCATGCATGTCGGCTCCTATTTCCTTGTGGATCCGTTTCGAGGTCAGACGACGACTAAGGGTTGGCTAATTCACGAAGAGCGTGCGGTACTCTCTGTTTGAAGGTCGGTGTTGACTGGCCTAACCGCGACGTGCAACGGACACGCCGCTGAGCGTCGTTCTGCTTGCAGGCGCCCTGTCGGCGAGCCGCTGCGTCGAAGAGTCCTACACGCTACGTATCGCCGAATTATGGGCCAGGTATCGGCTGGTTCCTTTTACGGGTCCGGTGTTTTACGTCTGGAGAATATGGAGACAGGATACGCATCTCGCTGCGCCAGCCGGCGGTGCGGCGTCGAGGATGGCGTGCTTGAGCCTTTACACCGGGCGCGGCAGGCGGTATGTTCTTGTTGTGTTCGATTACAATAACGAGGGGCCTTGACGACAGACGGCGGCTTCGGCGCGGGCGGATGAGGGCCCGCTGACGACAACGGGCCGCCAACAGCACGACATCGGCAGCGAAAACAGACAACCGAAGGCGACGAATGACGACGAATGACGACCGGTGACGACACAGCCGGCGGCCGGTGAACTGCCGGCACCCAGCCGCCGTAACTTGTGCTGACAACAACGCGGGTGATCTTCGATGGTACGGCTGTCGATCGCGCTCTTGAGTGCGCTCCTCATTGCGGGATGTTCGATGTTCGGTATCCGCTCTGGGTATGAGCAATCCTCCTACACGGTCATCGACCATGTGAGCGAGAGGATCGAGGTGCGCCAATACCGGCCACAACTGGTTGCCGAAGTCGTGGTCGAGGCGACCGACGAGAAGAGCGGCCGGAGCGCGGCCTTCCGAGCGCTGTTCGACTACATCAGCGGCGCCAACCGCTCGCAGGCGAAGCTGCCCATGACGGCGCCCGTTGAGACAGGCGCGGCTTCGGAGAAGATCGCCATGACGGTGCCGGTGGAAACCGGGGCACAACCGGAAGGGCGATATGCCATGCGCTTCTTCCTTCCGGCGGACTACACCCTCAAAACGGCGCCGCAGCCGACCGATCCGCGCGTGAGCATCCGCGAACTGCCCGCGCGCACGCTCGCAGTGCTCCGGTTCACCGGCTCGACAGGCGCGGATAACGTCGGTCGCGCGCTGGCTGAGATGGAAGACGCGCTTGCGGGGACGACGTGGCGGCCGAGCGGTGCACCGACAGCCATGTTCTATGATCCGCCGTGGACAATCCCCTTCCTGCGCCGCAACGAGGCGGCCGTTGCGGTCGCACGCGGATGAGCCAGCGCCTTCGGCAGTGCCATTCACCAGAAGCTTGGTAACCTGCCGAGAGGGTTCCCAGTCTCGAAGGCGGCACGTGCGTCATCGCTATACGAGATGGCGTCGCTTCGCCGGGGTTGAAGGCCCGATCACGTATGGAAAGCATTCATCGGAACATGAGAGGCCCGATCCGCTACGGCCTTAGCCAGATGAGACTTTCACTCATAGGCATTCATCAGTTTTGCATGACGTACTCCACGGAGGTGCTGGAAATTGGCGGCGAGCGGCGAGCGGCGCGCCGGAGCGACCGGCGACGAGTTTGGCGCAGGCTTAGCCTGAGGTGATGAGGCGGCCATCGGATCTGTCGGCCAGGGTGGAGTTGCGAAGCTTCACCAGCAACCGAGGAGGACTTGGGCGACCGAGGACAGAATGGCGCTGGTCGAAGCGACGAGAAAGGCCGATGACGGCAATTTCCTGCGTGGGTTGGCCCAGACGGTGCTGCAGATCATCTTGGACGCCGACGTCGAGGCGCTGATCGGCGCCGACCGGCACGACCGCTCGGACGGGCGCCTCACCGATCGCAACGGCTATCGCGACCGGACGCTGGAGACGCGGCTGGGCGTCGCCACCGCTCACCTGGAAGCAGCGGCGCCACGTGCTGGCGTGGCGATCGGAGAAAAGCCAGCATTTCCGCGGCTTTCAACACGCCTCAGGGCGCAAAGTGCAGAAGTTGGGTTTAGAAAGTTTTTTCCGTGATATGCCCCCATTTGGGCTAATACTTGTCGTTAGAACTTACAGAAGTAATAGCAGAATGGCTCTGCGTGACTTCGGTTGTGCATGCCTTGATTGAGTCCGCTGGGCGTCGGCGATTTCCCACACGTGAAACGGGTATCGAGCCGAATTCATTGACCATAACTTACCAAATAAAGGGAGAAAGCAGCGAGAGATGATAAACCCCGAAACAGGGAAAAAGTGAGCAACATCATCGACATCGGCCAAATATGCCGCTTGCACCGGCGCCGAATTACTTCTAGAATCTGCTTCGTGTGTCGCAGGTGCGGCATGCCCAACCAAATAAAGGTGGGGTTCATCGGAAGTCCCCTGCCCTCGAACATTCGAAGGGGGGGGCGGATGTAGGAGGAGAGACGATGGCGATATTCTTTCCAGTAACCGGGACAGGCTTAGGCGAAGCCATTGATCTGAGCGGGCTGCCTGATCCGGGCGCAACCAACGGCTACCGGTTGTTCGCCTTGGGCGGTGATGACATCATCACCGGCCGTACCGAGGCCGACCGGCCGGACATCATCAACGCCGGGGCGGGGAATGATACGGTCAACGCCAACGCCGGCAACGACACGGTCAACGGCGGCGCGGGCAGGGATCTCTTGAACGGTCAGGCCGGTAACGACTTGATCAGGGGCGACGCCGGCAACGACACTCTGAACGGCGGCAACGACAACGACCAGCTGCTCGGCGGCGACGACAATGACTTGATCCACGGAGACGCTGGCAACGACGCGATCAACGGCGACGCCGGCAACGACACCGTATACGGCGACCTCGGCAACGACGCGGTTTTCGGCGGCGCCGGCAACGACTGGGTTTTCGGTAACGCCGGCAACGACACCCTGATCGGCGGCGCCGGCAACGACGCTCTGGTCGGCGGCGCAGATCGCGACGTTTTCCTGTTCGACACCGCCGGCAATTCGACTTCCGCGCCGGAGCGGGACACCATCTTCGACTTCGAGATGCGCTTCAACGCGCGACAGGACCTGATCGACCTGCGGGCGTTCAACATTGGCGTCGGCCAGGTGAAGATCGATCAGCCGGTCATCGGCGCGTTCGCGCAGTCGACCCGCACGATTTGGGTGGACACCGACAAGGACGGCAACTTCTATGACAACCTGATCATCACGGTGTCGGCGCAGAATCTGGCCGGCGTCGCTGATAGTCTGGACATTATCGATTGGCCGTTCCCCTTCCTGCCCGCGGGCGGCGATCCGGAGATCCTTATCTGATCTGCGACGGTCGGGAACACTTCTGCGACGGGCCGCCCTCGGGCGGCCCGTTTCTTTCTTGCACGTGCCGCTCGCGCCGGCTGCGGTCCGTCAGCCGCTCGCGCCGGCTCCGGTCCGTCAGCCGGCCGCGGCGTCGAAC
>JBATPX010000205.1:0-13919 GCA_049291695.1 Defluviicoccus sp. | reverse complement strand
TCCACCCATGGCCAAACCAGCGGTTCGCCGTCAAACACCCGAGGTAGGAGCCGGATGCGGGAATACCGCACGTCCGGATCTGTGCGGGGGGCGCTCAGCAATGAGCGTCCCTACCGCGATTACGATGCACCCTTCCGCGTTGCCTCGTCTGCGGGCGCGGATCGCCCGCCGGGCTCGATCAGGCGCCCGTCCATGGATTCAACACCGGCACCTCGGCGCTGATGAAGTCGTCGACGTTGCGGGTGACGACGCAGAGCCCATGCACCGCAGCGGTCGCTGCGATGAACAGGTCAGGCTGGCTGAAGGTGTGGTTCAGCGCCCGGCCGCGCTCGAGGATGCGCTCGGCGAACCACGGCCGAAGCGTGTCATCGAGCCACGCCAGCAACGTGCCGCGTAAGGCGGCATCCGCAACCCGCTCGATGCCGAAGCGGATCTCGGCGATCGGGTACGAGACGCGCGTTTGCTGCCACCGACAGCACGACGACCGCATCCTCGCCGTAGACGGTCACCCGCTGCGGCGCCTGCTCGCGGGCAAGGCGAACCAGCTCGCTGAACCGCGCCTTGGCATCCTCCTGCTTCCAGCCCGTAAGCCGCGCAACCCCCCGTCGGCGCATTCCCTCTTCGCCACGCACATCAAAGAAGATAGCCTTACGCCCTCGGCATGGCGCCTTGACACCATAAGGAGGGGCGATTGCGATGTCGCAGGGGCCACCCGCTTCGCTGTTGATCCGTGTCCACGACCTGGAAACGCGCGCGATCTTTGATCTGGCCCAGAGCCAGCGCGGTCTCCGCGTCTGGGATCTCGCTCAATTCCAGGCCGAGCAGCCGCTCGCGGTCGTGCCGCTCGACGGCCTCGCGAAGGTGGTCGTGCTGATCGGCATTCGTGATGCCGCCTTTGCCGAGCGCCTGCGCAACGCCGGCAAGACCGTGCTCGCGATCGAGGATGCCTGCCACGTCACCAACGACGGCGGGCGCGTCGATGGGCGCTTGGGCGCAGGCCGGATCGAGCGGGCCATCGAGCTTCTGGGCCTGAAGCCGCCGCAAGAAGACTCCGGGAGGATCGAGCGTATCGCCGCCAATGCGCGCGGCGGTATCCCCTGCCTCGTCGAGACGATCCGGCGCCAGCACCCGGACTGGAACCGCGCCGCGATCATCGAAGCCACCCTTGGGTTGCGTCTCGAAGCCGCGGCGGCGCGGGCAGTCTTCATAGCCCAACGGGACTCAGCCGCCCCCTTGCCGGCGGACCAACAGGCTCTCAGCCACGCCCGCGTGGCGATCGGCGGCGACATTCGCCTGCGCGTCTTTGCCACCAACCGGCGGCTGAAGGACGATCCGGAGCTGATCCTCATCCATGCGCCGGAGCGGTATCGGCTGGTGCTGGAGGATGCGATCTACGCGCATCGTTGGCAGAACAGCACTGATCCGCTCGACAATCGGCTCGATATCCTGGCGCTTTATCACCGCGAAAGCGTGCCCGAGCCGTCCCTGGACCGCGTCGAGTTTCACGGCGCGGCCGCGCACGAAGTGCTCTTCGAAGAGGTGCTGAACCCAAAAACACGGCGCGCCTGGAAGACGGACCGGCTGGACGCGCACGCCGTCGTGACCGAGGGGCTGTATTGCCGCTTTGCCGATCGCATCGGCAGCGAAAGCACGGCACTGAGCGCGCTCGCGGATCATCTGCTCGATCACCTCCTGATCGGCAATCGGCCGCTGCGCGCCTGGAGAACCGCGTTCATGCAGCCGCTGCGCGTCCGCGATCGAGCCCGCTTCGATGATGAGCGCCTGGTCCTCTTGGACAGCGCCACGGATCCACCGCGAACCGAGCCGACCCTCGGCTCCGCGTTCGCCGATGCGGAGGAGCGCTCCTATTTCCTTTCCCATGTCCGCCGCCATGTCGTGCCGACGGGAAAAGAGGTGGCAGAACTCAGGGTCGCCAGCGCGCTGGCACTCGATACCACGCTGTTAAGCTTCGCCCTCAAGACGTGGCCTTTGTTTCTCCGCATTACCCGTAACGACGGCGCGCCGGAGCGCCGGCTGCCGATCGTTGAGCAGCACATCCACCTGTTTGCGGCGCAATGCCTCGTCTTTGAATGGGTGATTGGCGATGAGAGCGACGAGCCGTTGCCGCCCGAGGTGGGCGACGGCAAGCCGCCGGACGGTGAGCGGCTTTGGCACCGGTATTTGGCGCACAGCGAGACGACCGGACCGACACTCGCCGATCTGCTCGATGTCAACCACCGCGCCCGCTTCGTCTACTCGAGTTTTGTTCACGAGAAGGAGAGCAGGCGGGCGCGGCTTGATCTGCTCGATGCGAACGGCGAGGTACTGGGCACGCTCCCGCTCGGCCACGAGGTGAGCCGGGACCAGCCATTTTGCGGCTGGTTCGCGGCGCTGTTGCGCGAAGGGCCGGGACGCTTCTGCGGCGGCATCATCAATTCAGACCAGCTTGACCTGCTGAGCGACGATAGGGCGCGCGTGCTCTCTTCGGTCGTGGCCGCCGGCGGGCCACTGACGCTTGCCGCCACCGCTGATGCCTTCGACGCGATGCTCGCTCGGCTGCGGATGGTCGATCCCTTCGGCCGCGGCTTCCCTTACGACGCGGCCTTCGCGCGAGACGAACTCCGCGATGGCAGCTACCGGCGCTTCGCCGGCTCCGGCACGCAGTACGGCATCAGCCCGCACAGTTTCGTCTGCCTGACGTTCAGCGACTATGGGCTCACCGTGATCCACGCCAGTCACATGCGCACCATGTACCGGCGGATGTTCGTGCTGACCGTATTCTACCGCGCGATCCTGCAGGCGTTGGCGCACGACATCTCCACGGCACTGGGCGCGCCGCACGGCGCGCGGCAATGGGGCCTGTCCGGCGCCTACCTCGCGCTGCGGCCGCAGCTGCTCACCTTCACCAATCTCCTGTGGTTCCCGACCGTGAGCAGCCAGGTCCAGGGCGTCGAGCTATTCGAAAAAATGCAGGCGCAGGCTGGGCTTGCAGCGGAATATCAGCTGATCGAAAGGGAAATCACCGAAACCGACGCCTACGGCCGGGCGCTCTCCGAGAGCCGGCGCAACCGCCTCGCGATCGCAGCGGCCGTGCTGGCGGCGGTATTCGGCGTGCCGGCGGCCGTGGCGACCCTGATTGCGGAGAAGGCGCCGATGGCCGGGCCGTGGGCGAAGGTGCGTTGCGCGTCGGGACTGGACGATCCCTGGCTGCTCGGCCTGCTGACGCTTTTTGCCGTCGCGCCACTGGTGGCCTGGTGGCTATGGCCATGGCTGAAGCGGAAATGAGCCCTTTGCGGACGGACCGTTGCGATCGGGATTCCTCCGTGGAAATCATAACTTATTGTGATATATGTATGAATTAAAAGCGAAGCGGTTATTGAGAGCGACTCTGAAGAATATGGCATTCGTCCGTGGAAAATGGGGGTGAAAAATGGTTCTTGCACAGGGCCTTGTGAGGGGGTAGGTTCCGGCCGCTCACTGACTGCGCCAGTGGTGAAGACTGTACTTTTTGTTCGTGTTCATAAGTGTTTGTGTTCCGGCCGCTCACTGACTGCGCCAGTGGTGAAGACATACCCTCCTAGGTCGGCAACGATCTGTTGTACGTTCCGGCCGCTCACTGACTGCGCCAGTGGTGAAGACACAGAGTGCCCGGTAACAGGCGAGCCATGAGTTCCGGCCGCTCACTGACTGCGCCAGTGGTGAAGACTTCACTCCTTGCTAACTAACTAAGGAACAGAGTTCCGGCCGCTCACTGACTGCGCCAGTGGTGAAGACTCTTCCGGAGACTCCTCGTCGGCTTTCTGAGTTCCGGCCGCTCACTGACTGCGCCAGTGGTGAAGACAAAAATTTTCTGCAAAAAAAATTCTTTCCGTTCCGGCCGCTCACTGACTGCGCCAGTGGTGAAGACTCGCCGGCGCCAGCCCACGGATCTTGACTGGTTCCGGCCGCTCACTGACTGCGCCAGTGGTGAAGACCCTTCTCATCGATGGTCTTCAGCGTCTTGCGTTCCGGCCGCTCACTGACTGCGCCAGTGGTGAAGACAAGAGATGAGAATAGAGGATATCCCGGAAAGTTCCGGCCGCTCACTGACTGCGCCAGTGGTGAAGACAAAACGCGCTCGGCGCGTTTGTTGAACATGTTCCGGCCGCTCACTGACTGCGCCAGTGGTGAAGACGTACGGCTGACTACATCGTGGCACGGCTAGGTTCCGGCCGCTCACTGACTGCGCCAGTGGTGAAGACCGTTGCTCCGGGAGAGCCGGTAGTGGCTGGGTTCCGGCCGCTCACTGACTGCGCCAGTGGTGAAGACTTCAAAACAAGTGGCCGCGAAATGGTTGCCGGTTCCGGCCGCTCACTGACTGCGCCAGTGGTGAAGACGCCCTCACCCCGGCCCTCTCCCGCCATGCGGGAGAGGGAGGGGCCCGCGCCAGCGGGAGGGTGAGGGTGTGCCAGCGGCGGCACCTGCGCCAGTGGTGAAGAGGCCCTCACCCCGGCTCTCTCCCGCCGTGCGGGAGAGGGGGGGACCCGCGCCAGCGGGAGGGTGAGGGTTGGGACAAGGATTAGCCTGAACCTGCCTCAAGAAGAGCAACCAGCGCCAACAGCAGGTACAGCAGCACTTTTGCGGCCTGCAGCCACTCCATCGTCATTCTCCTCAGTTCATTCACCCACCACGAGGCGCTCACTGACTGCGCCAGTGGTGAAGAGGCCCTCACCCCGGCCCTCTCCCGCCATGCGGGGTTGGGCCGCGAAGCGGATCAATGAGGGAGCCGCGTTAGCGGGAGGGTGAGGGCTCGGGCTGGCCCGTTTGCGGCGGTTGCGTCTTGCCAAGATTGCCCTGCGCGCGATAAGGTCTTGATCAAGCAAGGAGCGGCGATCAACGCCGGTCCGCTCGGGAGAAGGGGGAAACGTTGGTGGCCACAGCCTTGCTGCGCATCGAAGGCGTCAACTTCGATGCCTCCGTGCTTGATACCAACGATCTCAGCACGGTGCGCGGCGGCAGCTTTCTTTTTCTCGAAGCCATCAAGGCGATCTGCGCGGCGCTGGAACTGAAAACCGGCAGTGCGCCCGCCCATCCCCTCATTCCACGGCTCATCAGTGCCACGCCCCTGATCGAGGGCGCGTCGGTCGGGCTGTTCCGGCTTGAGCTCGGCGATCCCCAACCAGATGTGGAGGATGTGCGCCGGATCGTGGCCGGCTGGCTCGACGGGACGGGGCTGCCGCAGCTGAAGAATGCCGGGCTGGCAAAGCAACCGCACTTGCGGGTCCTGAACCTTGCCCGCTACGCAACCTTCGTCGTCGATGTGAAGCCGTATCAAGATGATCGATTGGACAAGGAGCGCTTTATCGAGGCGCGCGAAACAGTCATCGCCGCCAACCGCTGGCGGCAAATGCAGGCGCCCACTGTGGTTGCGGTCACTGGGCAGCCTGTTGACGGCCGAGGAGCGGGAAAGCGCATCTGTTCGATCGATTTTGTCCGTCCCGGCTGGCCGCGAAAGCCACTTAAGGGGAACGAGAAGCCTATTGTCAGCCAGTCGGTTTACCGCCGACGCGGCTATGGGCTCCGCCGCAAGTTCAACCTCTATGACGACATCCTGACGCGCGTGCAGGCCAGGGGGGGCGGCGGCGTTAACCCCGGCGTCTACGATTACGCCGGCGATTTTGAGGAGTTGGCATTTCCGCGGGAAAAGGACCTGCCGCTGGCGGGCAAAATCGCCGTGTTCTACGCCGACGGCAACGACTTCACCAAGGTTCAAGACGAGGCGGTGGGGGATGATCGATTCGGCTGGCAAGGCGAACCGCACGATCGGCAGCACATCTTCGACAAGCAGTTAGGTGATTGGCGGGATGAGGTGTTCGCGGCGGTCGTCAGGCGGGTTGCCGAATGCGGCGTTGGTGTTGGCCCGCCGGATCCAAAGGACATCAACGAGAGGCCACGCCTGCGGCTGGAGACGCTGATCTGGGCCGGTGATGACGGGACCTGGGTAGTGCCGGCGGCGCTCGGCTGGACGCTGGCTTGGACGTTTTTTGCCGAGACGCTGGGGCTCGATCTCGTCAAGGGCGGACCAGGGGCGGGCAACGGCTGGCGGTTCGTCGATCAAGATCCTCCGCTCCATCATGCCGCCGGCTTGGTGTTCTGCCACCACGACGCGCCGATCACCCGCATCCATGCGCTTGCCAAGGGCTTGGCCGGTTACGCCAAGGCGATCGATCGCAAGCGCAGCCTGCTCGCCTATCAGGTGCTGGAGTCCTTCGATCACATCGGCCACGACCTGGAGACGTTCCGCTCAAGCCGCTGCCCGGCCGGCGTCCGGCCGCCTGAAATGCTGATCGACGGCGCGACCATGGCGGGCGTGGCGAAGGCGATGGCGATCCTTAAACACGAGCCGGGGGCGCGCCTGGCCCGCCGGCAGGTCAAGCGCCTGGCGCTGACGTTGTACGAGAGCGGCGCCGGCGGTGAGGCCACGGAGATCGAGAAGGCGCTCCTCGGCGATCTGAGCAAGAAGGGCCGGGGCGAAATCGAGAAGCTCCGTTCCTGTTTCGGGCGGGGGCTGGCGCTGTGGCTGCACCTCGATGACCTTTGGGACTTTCTCGATCTGCCGGAGTCTTCTCCAGCGGCGGGGGGCGGAACATGCGTTTCTACGAGCTGACGCTGACCGTCCAGGGGCCGGTGCTGACCCGATCGACGGCGATCGGCACCTACGGCGTCGATGCGCCGGTCGCCCGCGCCGCCGATGGTGCGCCGATGCTGGCGGGCAGCCACGTCCAGGGCAAGTTGCGCCAAGCGTGGGCCGAGCTGAATAAGTGTCTGCGCGCCGCACGCTGTGCCGCCCGGCGGCAAGGAACGAGCTTGGCCGGGCCCGCTGTCGTCGCCCGCATCGGCCAGTGGCTTGGCCGCGCCGATGAGGGTGAGGGTCAGCGGCGTGGCTTGGTGATTATTGGCGATCTTTGTGCGAAAGAGCCGGGAGCGGCAGCCGCGACCCGCAGCCGCATCGAAATCGAGGCCGCCACCGGCGCCGCCAAGGAGAGCGCGCTGGCCGTGCTGGAGACCCCCTATGCCAGCGGCGCGAAGGTCGCCTTCACCGGCCGGGTGACCATTCTTGCCGACGGTGCGGAAGCAGACGCGATCGCCCATGCCATTGAGCGCGGGCTCAACTGGGTGCCGCAGTTCGGTGGCGAGCGGACCGTCGGCTTCGGCCGGACTCTCCGCGTGGAGCTCAAGGAGAAGGAACTTGCGCCTGTCACTGCCGCGTCCGCTTGGGCGAAGGCGGAAGCGAGTGGGCCGCAATGCGGGCGCCTGCGCCTGGTGCTGCGCTTCCTGGAGCCGTTCTGCATTTCCGCCGCGCCCCGCAGCAATAACGTGTTCGAGAGTGAGAGCTCCGTACCTGGCGCCGCGATCAAGGGCGCGCTGGCGAACCAGCTGGCCGCGGCCCTCGGCCGGCCGGCGGGAGGGGCGATCTCGGCCGCCCCGCCGGATACGCGCTTTCCGGCTCTGTCCCGCTGGTTCGACGCGCTGCGCTTCCTGCATGCCGTGCCGGTGCCGATCACGGCCGCTGCCGGCTGCCAGCCGCTCGGATTGAGCGCAGATCCCCCGCCACAGGGCGCGCTGGCGCCAGAGCCATCACTTCGTGGCTGGCCACCGCGGCCGCGGCTCTGGCCGTTGTCCCTGGTAGCAAGCCGCAATGGCGGGCTGTTCGATGTCGCATTGTGCGACGGGCCGCAATTGATCGATGACACCGCGCCCGTTGCGGTGGCGGATCTTCAACAGCCATCGGGGAGAAGAGACTCCGCGCCGCGCTTCGTACACGACTGGAAGGGCGATGACTTCGCTGGCGCCAACGCCCTCTTCGGCCTGGATGAACCGCCACGGGCTTTGCGCCTGCGGACGGCGATGGATTCGCGCCTGCGCGCCGGTGCGCCGGAACAGCTGTTCGCCTATGAGATGGTCCTGCCGGATCGACACTTGTGGGTAGGGGAGGTCGACTTGGCCGACATCCTCCCGGCCGATGCGCGGCAGGCGGTGGTGGACGATCTTCAAGAGCTCACCCAAGGCCTGATCGGCGGCATCGGCAAGACGCACGCCCCGGCGCAAGTGGCGCTCATGGCGCTGCCGGCCGAAGCTGCAACGGTAGCCGCTGAAGAGTCCCTGGCGCCGATCGACGGCCACTTCATCGTTACGCTGCAGACGCCGGCCTTGCTGTGCTCCAACCTTGATCTCCTCGGGGCTGGTAGCGGGCAGGCGAAGCTGAAACGCGCGTACCTTGGCGCCTTTGGCAGGCTGTCCGGCGGGTGCCTCGAACTCGTACGCTATTTCGCCCGCCAGCGGCTGGCCGGCGGGGCATTCTACCTGCAGCGGTATGCCGGCAACGGCACCTACCTGCCGTGGCTGTTGACGGAAGCCGGCAGCGTGTTCGTGCTGAAGGCGGCCGGCAACCGAAGGGATGAAGCGGAAAAAGCGCTGAAGCGGTGGGCGGCAAAGGGCCTGTGTCTGCCGGAGTCCGTGCTTAAGCACCACGTGCTGACACGGGCCGCTGTAGAGGCGGGCTCCGATGCCTCGCTCTGGGCCTGCTGTCCGTTCATCCGTCAGAATGGCTACGGCGAGGTCGCTGTCAACATGGCGGTCCATCGAACGCACGATCTCCGATTGCTGCGTCCGGGTCAGGGGCCAACATAATGACCGTGCCCTTCAAGAACCGCTGGCTGATCGAGGGCATGGTGACGCTCTCCTCCCCGCTCGAGTTGCGCACAGGTCTTGCTGCGGAACGGGCGGTGAAGGGCGCGAGCGGTGAGGAGGAGGACAGGACCGCCGAGGTGGCGCTGGTTCAGCGCGACTGCGATAACCAGCCTTGCATCCTCGGCTCCAGCCTGAAGGGGGTGCTGCGCGCGTGGCTCGCCGAGCGGCTGCCGAACGAGAAGGCCAGCATCGAGAACGTGTTCGGCCGTAAGCCGCAAGCGTGGAAAAAGGATCCCGCGAAGCAGGCTGGCCTCGGCGGCAAGGCCGAGTTCCTCGATGCGTTTCTGGCCGATCTCTCCTTCGTTGTCGGAGAGTTTTCGGCAGTACCCCTTCCCCAGCTTGGCCGGGCGGCGATCGAGCGGCCGACGCGGACGGCCGCGCACGAGCGGTTGTTTCACGGCGAGCAGGTGCCGACGGCAACCGCATTCAAGGTCAAGGTCGCAGGCGACTCGCTGACGCCGCATGAAGTCGTGCTGCTGCTGGCGGCTCTTGAGGGCTTCAACGCTAAGGACGATGACCTGCCGATCACGCTCGGCGGCGGCGGTGCTCGCGGCACCGGCCGCGCCGATTGGCAGCTGGTGAGCGTACGCTGCATGGACGTGGCTGCCGTGGCCCGCTGGCTCGGCGAGGCGAAGCCACGCCCCTGGCACGAAGCGATCGGCGATGATCCACGCACCGCCCGTGACCGCGCCAAGCTTGCCGATCAGGCGCGGGCGCTGCTCGCCGGCGCAACCCGGCCTGCGTGGCTGGCGCTCGATCTCAAGCTCGCCTTCTCCGGCCCGTTTCTGGTCAACGATCCGACGCGGTTGAAAGAGAAGGAAGAGGGCAAGAACCATCCCGACTTCGAGCCGACGCGCGATCACAATGGCCGGCCGCTGCTGCCCGGCAGTTCGGTCAAGGGCGCGCTCAGGGCGCAGGCGGAGCGGATCTTCCGCACCGTCCACGGGGAACAGGCGTTGCCAAAGCCGGACGACAATGGCGATGGCAGGCCGCGCAACGAGATCGAATGGCTTTTCGGCGTCGGCGGCTGGCGCGGGATGCTCACGGTCAGCGACTTCAGCGAAGTGAGCCCGCCGGCGAACGCGAAGGACGGCTTCGCCGAACAGGAATTCGTCGCCATCGATCGTTTCACCGGCGGTGCCGCGGAGGGGGCCAAGTTCAAGGCGCGCGTCGCCGAGGCGCCGGTGATGGAGGGTCGCCTCAGCCTGCGCCTGACCCGGCCGCGCGAGACGGTGAGCCACTACCACGCGCGCTGGGCGCTGGGGCTGATGGCGCTTGTGCTGCGCGATCTGGTTGAGGGCGACATCACCTTCGGCTACGGCGCCGCCAAGGGCTTCGGTGCGTGTACGGTTACGATCAAGGGGCCGTTTGGGTCGCCAGCGGCACGGCTGTGCGAAGCGCTGCCTGGGCTGCCGTTGCCGACGCTGGCGCCGGCAGCGAGCCGCGACGCGGCAAGAAAGCTCTACGGCCAAGCCATCGGTGCGGCGCTGACCTCGTTCCGCGCGCCGTGGGAGGATCTGTGATGCCGGATGATGAGTTCCATAACCCCTATCAGTTTCTGCCGCTGGGCGAGGCGGCGAAGGATCTAACCGACTGGCCGCTCGTGGATGGCCTACCAAGCCGGGCCACGTTCGATGCTGAGGGATGTGCAACCACTCGGCTGTCGCATGCCGTCTACACCAAAGGTGACGATGCGTGCCACGGCCGAATTATCTGCCGGCTGACTTTGGAAGACCCCGTCGTTGTCGGCGCGAAGCACAAGCGCGGCCCCAGTGGTGATGACGACTACACGCTGGTCGAGCCGTACATGCTGGGTGACGAGCCTGCGATCCCGGCCTCAAGCCTACGCGGCCTGATCACCAGCTTGGCCGAGGCTGCCAGCGGCTCGGCACTTAGGGTATTGACTGACGGCAAGCCAGTGAGCTGGAGGGTTCCCGCAGCTGGGGGGTCCGCGCTTTCGGCACTGGGTAGGCTCCATGAGAAAAGTGACGGTTTGTATCTTGAGCCGTTGACGGCACCGACTATCGTACGCCGCAACGACAGTGCCGGTAGTTCATATGCAAAGTGGTACCGTTTGTTCGGCGGTTCCCTGCCTTTACGAATGACGTTCGGAAAGTACAAATATAGGAAAGATGAAGACGCTGCCGCAGCTAAGACGATTCCGTTTGCAATAGACGACTTCAACAAGACGTTTACCTTGAGCGGTGATCTAGTCGACTTCCCATCGCGAGAGCCGATATACTATGCGCGTGCGCTTGCTCGCATAAAGTTCGATCAGAGAGGCCATCCGCTTGAGAACCGAACGCGGGTCGACGAACGGAGAATAAACAACACAACAGAGATGATTCTAGGACAAATCTGCAGCAATTCTGAAGGAAAAAATATTTCTGACATGAATATTTTGACGAGTCCGAAAAAAGACTACATTAAAGGCTTCGTTCGAATACTTGGCGGTGAAGATCGAGACATGGCAGTTACGAAGAAGCATGAGATCTTTATCCCTTATGACGATCTGGGAGTGCCTCGGCCTTTGCTGCGGATCAAACCTCAGGCGATTGCAAATTTTGAGGCATTGGCACATCAAGCAGCAGACGCCATCAAGAGCAAGGTCAAAGCGGCAAAGCGTGACGATCAAAGGCTTCGGGTCGCCCGCCCGTACCTGCCAATCGGTTCGACGAGTGACATGCTACGCGATCGCGGGTCGCGCCAAAAAAATGGGATATGGAAGCCAGAATTGCGGCATGGTCAAATCGTGTTTTTCGACTTCGAGGAAACACGTGACGGTTGCTTCGTCTCGGCGTTGTCATTTTCGTCGATCTGGCGCGACCTTGTCGAGAAAACACCAGCTGAGGACAAGACGGATGCTCACATCGCTTCGATGTGGGACTTTTTCGACCCAGAGATGCGGCCATTCAATAGTAATCGTACGACCATCAGCCCGGCGGAAGCGCTGTTCGGCTTCGTCAGCACCGACCAGGTCAAGAACGGTCAGCGCGGTGCTTACGCCGGCCGGGTTCGGTTCTCGGCCGCGCGCTTGGCCAACCCTGTGCCCGACGGGAATCTGAACAACCTTTTCTGGCAAGGTGACGAACCCTGGCAGCCCGAGCCTAAGGCACCCCAGTACACGCGCCTAAAGATTTTGGGCCAGCCAAAGCCACCATGTCCCGCGCTATACTTCAAGCCCGATGACAACGGGCGGCCTATCGTCAAACACGAATTGGCAACGCTGAACGAGCCCAACGGTCGCAAGGTCTACCTCCACCGCGACCAGATCAAGCGCACCGACCACCGGCCACCCTGGGAAACGCGACATGCCGATGAGAACAAAAATCAGAAGAGCGCGGTTCGGCCACTTGATCCCAGCGCCTGCAACAACCTGGGCGGTTTCTGGTTCCATATCGATTTTGACAACCTCACAGCGGCCGAACTGGACTTACTCTGCTTTTCTTTAAGTCCGAGCACATCCTTTCGTCACAAGCTCGGGATGGGCAAGCCAATCGGTCTTGGGAGGGTAAGAATCGAGCCTGTGGCGATCCTGACGATCGACCGAGGCGCGCGTTATGGCTCAAACGTCGATTTGTTCTCTGCGCCGCGCTATCAGCATAAGTGGTGTTTATCTGGTTCAGCCCTTCCAGAGTGGTTGTATGAGCGGGAAGCGGCAACATCACGCTCCGGCAACGTCGCGGCGACTGATTGCTGCCGGAAGCGAGCCGACAACCACGCGGCTCGGCTCCAAGGCGGTTTACTGCAGGCAATCCTCTTGACTGGTGATCCTAATGCCCTTGTTCCGGGCGTGCGCGTCACCTATCCGCTTGCAGTGGGCCAAGCTGATGACGAAGACAAGACCTTCACATGGTTCGTGAATAACACTCATAGGGACGTCCAGCCGGTGGCGCAGGCGCTGCCATCCGTCAAAGCTGGGGATGAAAGACTGAACCCTATCAAGAGGAATTCGGTTCCCGATCGCCGCGGGCGCCAGCCACGAGGACCCCGCCGCTGAGGCCACGTTACCACTTCCTCCTCGGTGGCGCGGATCTGGAGATGGTGGCGATCCGCGACCTTGTGGCCCGCCACGCCCCCGGCCGCTTCACCGACAAGGGGCTCGCCTGGGGGGCGAAGGTCTCCGATTACCGAGACGAGATCGCGGCCGCGCTCCACCGTGGCGAAACGCCGGTGCTGATCGAGCTGAGCGACGACCTGCCGGCCGATGCTTTCGACTGCGACGCGTGTGTGATCGTCGACCACCATGGCCCGCGCGCCGGTGTGGATCAACCAACCTCGCTGGAGCAGGTGTTCGCGCTGCTGGCCCTTCCGGCGGATGCCTGGACGCGCGAGCTTGCGCTGATCGCCGCCAACGACAGGGGCCACATCCAGGGCCTGCGGGCGCTGGGCGCCAATGCCGACGAAATCCGCGCCATCCGCGCCCGTGACCGCGCGGCGCAAGGGGTGACGGCAGGGGAGGAGATGGCAGCGCGGGCGGCGATCGCGGCGCGTCGCGTCGCGGGCCGGCTCACGCGCGTCACAGTGCCGCACGACCGATCGACGGCGGTTGCCGATTTCCTGCAGCCGGACCTCGGCGGCCCCGGCTATTCGGATCTGCTGGTGGAGATGCCGGGCAAGCTCGCCTTCTTCGGCGATGGCGCGACGATCAAGTGGCTCGCGGCCGAAGTGCCGGGGAGCTGGTGCGGTGGTGCGCTGCCCGCGCGCGGCTTCTGGGGCGCCGTCCTGCCCCGCGGCGATGAGCGCGATCGCCTGATCACGGCGCTGATCACCCGCCTCGCGGGCTGAAACTCCCGCCCCTCTCACCCTCCCGCTGGAACACCCTCACCCTCCCGCTGGCGCGGGTCCCTCCCTCTCCCGCTTGCGGGTGTAGCGCGTCAACCTCGATGTCCGGGACCGTCAGCCAAGTTGGCCGGTTATGGCTGCGGCGAGGGTTTGGTCAGGCTTTGAAGTCCTCCTTGATGGTGTCGGCGGGCTGATCGGCGAGGCTGTCGGCGGAGGGTGTCGCTGCGGCGTCAGCCTTGAGGGCGGTGCGATCGGCGGCGGCGCGACGGCGGTAGCTGTCGGCGTTCATCTCGAGGATGGTCGCATGATGGACGAGCCTGTCGATGGCGGCGACGGTGACGGCCTGGTCGGGGAAGACAGTGTCCCAGGCGCTGAAGGGCTGGTTGGCGGCGATGGCGAGGCTG
>JBATPX010000204.1:0-3603 GCA_049291695.1 Defluviicoccus sp. | reverse complement strand
GGCCGGCGCACCGAGGGCTGGGTGGTCGCCGGCACCAGCGCCAACGCCGAGATCGGCACCGCGCTCGTGCGTTTGCGCGATCGAACGCGCGATCTGGTGCGCAACAATCCTTATGCCGCCAAGGCTGTGCAAGCGGTGGTAAGCAATCTGATCGGCACCGGCATCATGCCGCGCGCCCGTGCGGTCCTCGGGTCAGAGCCCGAGGATGCCTCCCTCAGCGATCAGGCCGACAGGCTGTGGGCCCGCTTCGCCGAAACCTGCGATGCCGATCAGCTCACCGACTTCTCCGGCCTGCAGGCGCTGATCGTGCGCTCCCTGGTCGAGAGCGGCGAGTGCCTGGTGCGCGTCCGCGAGCGGCGGGTTTGATGCAGCCGGGCATTGTACTCGGCATCGCCATGCCCGTCGGTAATAGGCGGCAAGATTCGTTTGGCCTGAAGCTGGTCGTGAGACCGTTACCGGAGATCTTTGATGCGAACGATACGAATTCTCACGCGGCGATTCGTGACTTGACCTATTCTACCGTAGGTATACGATTCGACTCAACTGAGGCGAGTCCCCTGGGCGCAGCGGAGCCGCGCCCGCGTTCAGGAGCCTCTAAAAGACTTGCGAGAGCAAAGATCGCACCGTCGAGCGGGCTAGGCGCCTTCTTCTGGCTGTCTACCGTGATTATTCAGACCATACGGGAGGAAAACATCAATGCTGATCAACGGAACAAGTGGAAAAGATAATCTGCAGGGAACGGGCCAAAACGACACTATCAATGGGTTCGCTGGCGATGATGTCTTGAGGGGTCTCGGAGGAAATGATGCGCTTTATGGCGGCGACGGCATCGATACCCTCGCCGGTGGCGACGGCAACGACTTTATTGAGGGCGGCTACGGGTTCGGCAATCGGCTCATCGGCGGTGCGGGCAACGACACGGTGAGCGGCGGCCTGGCCCCTTCGTACTCCTATGCGATCTGGCAGATCGCCGATTACACCGCAGCCACCTCGGCGATCACCGCCAGTATTTCCGTCACATCAGCCGTCAGCGGCGATGCCTCTGTCGGCATCGACACGCTCGTCAATATTGACTCGATAGATGCGACGAACTTCGACGATCAGATCGCCATTGACGCGGGCTATACTGGCGGAACTTGGGGCAACGAGTTCTGGGTTCGGCCGCGCGGCGGCAACGACACGATTTCCGGCAGCGGCAATACGGCGGTCGTCTACGCTGACGCACCCTCGGCCATCCGTGTCGATCTGGCGGCGGGAACAGCCAAGGACGGCTTCGGCGGCACCGATAGCGTCTCCGGGCTTTTCGCCGTGGTCGGCTCCAACTTCGATGACCTGCTGTTCGGCTCCGACGCTCCTTTCGAGAGTTTCAGGCCGCTTGGGGGTAATGATACGATCGACGGTCGTGGCGGCACCGATCGTATCGATTATCGTTTGCCCCCCGGAACGTTTGCTCCTGCGTTTGCTCCTGTGCACGTCGATTTAGCTCAGGGCAAGGCGTTAAACGACGGTTACGGAACGCAGGACACGCTGATCAACGTCGAGGATGTTCGCGGTAGCGAGGCGTTTGGCGACCTATTGATCGGCAATGAGCGTGCCAACCTTATGCGCGGTGTTGGCGGCAACGATACCCTTAAGGGCGGCGGCGGAGACGATGAACTTGATGGTGGCGATGGCGATGATTTGCTCGATGGTGGCATCGGATCCAATTTTCTGATCGGTGGCCCGGGCAAAGATACCCTGACGGGGGGAACACGTGGCAATCCCTATGAAGATTCTAATTTCGCCGACTATCGCAATGCCTCGGGGCCGGTCACCGCGACGCTGGCCGCCGATGCGCGGGTGACGGGCGACGCTTCGGTAGGAACCGACCGGCTGCTCAAAATCGATAACCTGGTGGGAACCGCCTACAGCGACAGGATCATCATCACGCCGTCATGGCATGGCAGTCAGTATGACGGCGGTACTTGGTTCGACGTCATAGGCGGCGCCGGCGCCGATACGATCTCCGGCAATGGCAACACGCGGATCGGCTTTTGGTCGTCGCCAGCGGCGGTCCGCATTGACTTCGCCCAGGGGCTCGCGTGGGATGGGTTCGGAACCGTCGATAAGATTGCGGGCGTTAACCAAGTCCAGGCCTCTGACCATAACGACACTCTCTACGGCAGCAATGCGCCTTACGAGAGTTTCCGTGGCCGCGCCGGCAATGATTTCATCGACGGGCGGGGCGGAACAGACCGGAGCGATTATCTCAACTCGCCAAGAGGGGTCAACGTCGACCTGGAGTCAGGGACAGCTCAGGACGGGTACGGCACCGTCGACACTTTGGTTAGGATCGAAAACGTTCGCGGCTCGCGCTACGACGACGTCATCAAAGGTGACAAGGGCGCAAACGTGCTCGACGGTGGCGCAGGGAACGATAGGCTGACGGGCGGACAGGGGATCGACAGATTCGTCTTTGCAGGCGCCGACGGAATTCCCGACATCGACACCATTGTCGACTACGCCCAGGGTCATTGGGCGGGCAAGGGAACGCCCAAATTGAAAGGGAAAGCCGATTCCATCGACGTTCCGGATGACTTAATCAGCGGCATCAAGAACCAACTTGTTGAAGGCACGTGGCAACTCATTCTGCCTGGGGATGGTGACATCATCAGGCTGCCTGGCGTCAAAGACTTCGATAAGGACGGCAGTATCCTGGATCACATCTTAATCGTTTAACGCCACCACGGGCGGCCGGCTCCAGAACGGTCGGCCGCCTCGTTCTCCTGCCGGCGCGGGCTGTCGCGCGACGAGATCGCGACGCGGGCGCTGCACACGACGTCGGACTTCCCGCATATCCTCGCGGCGGTCACCAACAAGACGCTCCGCGATGCCTATGAAGCCGCACCGCGGACGTTCCAGCCGATCGCGCGGCGGGCCACCGCGGCCGCAATCTGAGGAGATGCACCGCGTTCAGCTTGGCGAGGCGCCGCAGCTGGAGAAGGTGAACGAGACCGGCGAGTTCAAGCGCGGCACCATCGGTGAGGGCAAGGAGCGCTACTGGGTCGAGACCTGGGGCAAAGTGATCGGCATCACGCGCCAGGTCATCATCAATGACGATCTCGATGCCTTCACCCGGGTACCGTCCCTGTTCGGCACCGCCGCGGCGACGCTGGAGAGCGACGTCGTCTGGGGCATCGTGACGTCGAACCCGGCCATGGCCGACGGGTTCGCGTTGTTCCATGCCAACCACAAGAACCTCACCGGCACCGGCACCGCCCTCGATGTTGCCAATCTCGGCAAGGCACGCACCGCGATGGCGAAGCAGACCGGCCTTGACGGCAAGACGGTGCTCAACATCCGCCCCGCCTTCCTGGTGGTACCGTCGTCCCTGGAGCTGACGGCAGAGCAGATGATTGCGCAAAACCTAGTGCCGGCGACGGTCGCCAATGTCGTGCCGGCCTCGATCCGCTCGCTTGCCGTCATTGCCGAGCCCAGGCTCGATCCGGCGTCTGGTGCGGTGCCCTGGTACCTGTTCGCCAGCCCGTCGGCCATCGACACCATCGAGTACGCCTACCTTGAGGGCCAGGACGGCGTCTTCATCGAGACCCGCATCGGCTTCGA
>JBATPX010000203.1:0-12919 GCA_049291695.1 Defluviicoccus sp. | reverse complement strand
GCCCTCCGGTACTCGGCGCCCGTGCTGGGCTTGATGTGCACGGCGATATGCTCGGCATCGAACCGCATGGTGAGCTCTCGGAAGGTGAGCGCGTCGCGGTGGTCGTCGCGGTCAGCGAGCGGATCGCGGTTGTCCTCGATCGCGGCGAGGTGCGCGATCGCCATGCCGCGCGCCTTGTCCGGCGTGATCACTCGGGTATAGCCGAGGCTCATGGTGCGCGAACGGCGGCCAATGCGGTATTGCAGGATGAACGTCTTGCGGCTGCTCGGGTGGACGCGCACGCCGAAGCCGGGGATGTCGCCGTCCCAGAGGATGTACGCCTTCTCCTTCGCCGGCGCCGCCTCGATAAACCGTTTGGTGAGCTTGCCCATGCCCGCGTTCCGATCGACAGTTGGCATCTTGATGCGGCGGCGGCGTTCCCTTAGAGTCAGCACTATGTCAGCAAGAGGCGAGGAAATTCGTCGTAGCCGATCGCAACAGAGCATGCCGCGCCGGCTCACGGAAGTCAACAATATCAGTGAGTTAGCGTATTTCTGCGTAATCGCGCGTAGAGGAGCGAAGTCCTGCCCCTCGCACTACGGATCAGAAGGTTAGGGGTTCGAGTCCTCTCGGGCGCGCCAATTTCTTAATGGATATTAGCTGGTTAGCGGACGCTCCGACAATTGTGCCGAGCGGCGGTTGCGCCCCGGTCAGCACTAAGTCAGCAAAAGGGCGCGAAATCGCGCGTAAGTCAGCGCACTTCGGCTTGGGGGTAGCTAAAGCGTCGTCGGTCGCCAGAAGGTCAAGCCGTTAGTCGTGGTCGTAGATGCCCTGCTCGGCGTGGGGATGGCAAGCGAGGCAGTTGCTCTTTGTCTTGATCGCTGGCCGCTGCCAGACGGTGGCCGGGAAACGGTGCTCCTTAACGAACCACGACTGCTCGGTGATCCGGGTAATCGCGGGATCGCCGATGCGGCCGGCGTTGGTGGCGAGGTAATCGCGAATGCTGGCAACGAGATCCGCCGGCAGGCTTGCATCCTCGCCGAAGTGGTGCGCCAATCCGTCCATGATCCGCATCCAGCTTCCCGCCGGCAATAAGGCTGGCTGGAACGCCATGTGACACTCGCCGCATTCCTTCGCCGTCTCCGGATGCGAGACGCGCGGCACCCGCTCGATTGCGCTTGCCCCCGCAACCGTGGCGAGCGCGACGCCCGTGATGATCGTGACGAGCCAACGACGTATGGTCCACCTCCCGCTCAGCGGCCGCTAAGGAACGTGATGAAATTGCCCTTCTCCTCGGCGGTGCACGGCCGGCCGAGGACGTTCGGACAATCGCGAGCGAAACGCTTTTCCACATCAGCGGCGTCCGTGAACCGCCTGGGGTTGACGGAGACGGCCATCGGCTCGATTGCCCGGCCGGTTCTGACATGACGGCCCGGGGCGCGCGGGTCGGCGGTGTGACAGGCGGCGCACGCAGGCGTTTCGATACTGCCTCCCGTGTGCGGGCCTTGATACAGCCGCTCACCGCGCGTGGCCGAAAAGCCGTCGAAGCCGGGCGTTTCCGCCTTCGCCTGACGCGCATAGGCATCGAGGATGGCTTGCCAAGCCGGATCGGCAGCCACGGCGGCTGTCGCGACGGAAAGCAGGACAGCTGCGACAAGCAGCGCGCTTCGCATCGTCGACACTTCGCTCAGCATCGCTTCCCCGCAGTCGCCAGTCCCCGGCCAACCAATTTTTGCCGCATTCTCGGCAGCGCATTCAAACCGACGACGATCGCCACGTGTCCAAGCACGATCCACAACGCCAACTCGCCCAATGCTTCGTGCAGATCCTCGATGAATGGGAGGAAATCGGCAATAGCGCCGCTGGCCGCCGTGATGCCGATGCTGATCAAGAGTGCGGCCGCCATGAGCGCGAACAGCGGGCGCCGCGGCAACGCAGCGGGTTTGCCGTCCGGTGTCCCGTTGTTCGCAAACAGGGCCGCCAGCCACGCCATGAACGGCGTCAGTGTTGGTCGGCGCAGGCGCAGCGGACTGCTCACCGGAGCAGCGACCGCCGCAATCAACCGGATGCCGAGCGCCGCCAGCACGGCATAGCCGGCAAACTGGTGCATCGCATACGTGTCCTCGTCGCCGCTCACGTAAGCAACGATGAACGCGCCGGAAAATACGGCATGCCAGCCGTAGAGGATCGTGAACTCGATCGCCGTCGGCTTGCGGCGTGTCGGCGGCGCGGCTTTGTCAGTCGTCGTCATGGTGTGTCCTTTCAATCTTGCTGACCGCCGTTGCGCTGTTTCCCGCTGCGAGCTGCCAGGCGCCGGCCAGAATGGCGATCACGACCGCCGCGATCAGGGTCCGTTGCGCCATCGTCCAAATCATCCGCCACTGTCCTCCGTCTACTGAAGCCTGTGCCAACGGCAAACCTAGACGTCCTTCGCTGAACGGGGGATGAGCCACTCGTTCATCGGCGGTTCAGGGTGCGTCGCGGAAACTGCGTCATGCGTGCGCTTAATTGGTTGGCTTTCGCCGCAATGATCGGGTTCAGTGCGTGCTGCTCGTCTGGGGCATCGGCAGACAGCGACCACGAACGTGCGCGCCAAGCCGTCGCCGACGGGCGCATCCTGCCGTTATCGGCGATTGCCGAGCGCGCCATCGCCACCTTCGGCGGCACGGTGCTCGACGTCGAATATGAAGATGACGACGATGATCGTGGCGAGGACCGCCGCCGCGGGAAGACGCAGCGCTACGAGGTCAAGCTGCTGACCGCCGATGGGCGCATCCTGAAGCTCGACTACGATGCGGCCACCGGCGCGCTGATCCGCCAACGGGGGCGCGACCGCAAGCGCGGTGACGAGGACAAGTAGGAACCGTGCGAATCCTGTTGGTGGAAGACGACCCGATCCTGGGGCGCCAAGTCGCCGACCGGCTGGTGGCGGAAGGCTACGCCGTCGACACCGCGGCGGACGGCGACGAGGCCGCCTATCAAGGCGAAAGCGAACCGTTCGATGCGATCGTCCTCGATCTCGGCCTGCCGCGGCGGGACGGCCTCAGCGTGCTGCGAGGCTGGCGGGACAGCGGTATCGACGTTCCGGTTTTGATCCTGACGGCGCGCGACCACTGGCACGACAAGGTGCTGGGGATCGACGCCGGCGCCGACGACTATCTTGCCAAGCCCTTCCACATGGAAGAACTGCTCGCCCGCCTCAGGGCATTGATCCGCCGCGCCAAAGGCCGCGCCAGCACGGAGCTGCGGGCTGGATCGGTGGTGCTCGACACCCGCACGGGAGCGGTCAGCGCGTCCGGCCAACCGGTCGATTTGACCGCCTACGAGTTCCGCGTCCTCTCCTACCTGATGCATCACGCGGGCGAGATCGTCTCGCGCACGGAACTCACCGAGCATGTCTATGCCCAGGATTTTGATCGGGATTCCAACACCATCGAGGTGTTCATCGGACGCTTGAGGAGGAAGCTCGGGGTCGAGCTGATCAAGACCGTACGCGGTCTTGGCTATCGGCTGGAGCCACCGTCGGACGAGAGCCGATGAGCGGGCTCACCCGCTCACTCAGACTGCGTCTGCTGCTGGGGGCAGCCTTCTCGATCGCAGCCGCCCTGCTCATCGCCGGCCTCATTCTCGCGGAGCTGTTCGCCCGGCATGTCCATGACCGCTTCCGCGTCGAGCTTGGCCATCATCTCGATCAGCTGGCGGCGGCCCTCGATGTCGACGTGGCCGGCGAGCCGATGCTGACGCGGCCTCCGTCTGACCCTCGCTTCGAGCGTCCGCTGTCCGGCCTCTACTGGCAAATCGCGGCCGCCGGCCGATCCGTCTTGCGCTCGCGTTCACTCTGGGACCAGGCACTCGAACTGCCGGCCGCGGTGAGCAGCGACGGACTGATCCGTGAACACCGCATGGCAGGTCCGGGCAATTGGCGCCTTCTCGTCCTTGAGCGATCGCTCTTGCTTCCCGATGCGCCGGCAACCCTGCGTGTCGCGGTCGCCGAGGATGAGAGTGATCTCCTTGCCGCACTCCGCGCTTTCAACCGGACTCTGGCGCTGTCCTTGGCCGCATTGGCGGTTGTCCTGATCATCGCCGCGGTCTTCCAGGTTACGCTCGGTCTCAGGCCGCTCGGGTGGTTGCGCGACGAGCTTGCGGAGATCCGTTCCGGCCGCAAGCGGCGGTTCGCGCGGCCGATGCCGACCGAGGTGCAGCCGCTGATCGAGGACCTGAACGCCTTGCTCGATCATGCCGACGAAGTGGTCGAACGCGCACGCCTGCAGGCCGGCAACCTCGCGCACGGCCTCAAGACGAATCTGTCCGTCCTCGCCAATGCAGCGGAAAAGCTCGCCGCGCCGGATGATTCAGCCCGAAGAACCGATTCCGGGCCGCTGATCCTCGCCCAGATTGCGGCGATGCGTCGGCATCTCGATCACCACATGGCGCGAGCGCGCGCGGCGGCCGCCGCCGGCTTGCCGGGCGCGCTGACCGATGTCGGCGCATGCGTCTCTGCCCTGATCCGGGTGATGCAAAAAGTTCATGCGGACCGAAAGCTGTCGATCCGCAGCGAGATCCCGGGCGGATTGGCGTTTGCCGGAGACCGGCAGGATCTCGAAGAGATGCTTGGCAATCTGCTCGACAACGCCTGTAAATGGGCAACGGGGAAGATCGAGGTCACAGCCAGCCGCGAGGGCCCGATGCTTATCATCAGCGTTGATGACGACGGCAGCGGGCTTGCGCCAGAGCAATGGCAGGCGGCGCTGGCGCCAGGCATTCGGCTCGATCAGACGGTCGCCGGCTCCGGCTTGGGGCTTGCCGTGGTTGGCGACCTGGTTCGGCTCTATGGCGGTCACATGGAGCTTGCTCAATCGCCGCTGGGCGGCCTGCGCGCCAGAATTCGACTGCCGGCCGTCGTGGACGACAATGCTGATTGAGAGCGGGCGCGCTGGGTCACCTGCAACCTTGGTCCGGCGTGTTTCGATCGACAGCAACACCCTGGCCGGACTGATGGAACCCGCTTTCCGGTAATGGCTCAGTCCACGAGCGGCTGGTGTTCACCTCAACCGCAGCGGTTACTGTGTCGTCACCGTCCGGATCGGCCATACAGCGCCAAGGCGCTCACGGCGAGATCAGCTGCGAAGGCGCGGCCGATGGCGACGAGACCGAGACGACGCAAGTGTCGGACGTCGAGCGGCTCCATCAGTCGATGCGGCTCGAACCGATCGAAGGGCAGCCTGATCTCCTGCCACTCCGGAGCCGCAAGGAAGCCCGCCCGATAGGATTGCCACGGGCGAACGCAGTCGGGTGTTCGCAGATGGACGCCGTAGCTCTCGCCGTTGCCGCGCGCGATCAGGAGCACGCCGGTGTAGGGGGAGGCATCGAGTGTCCGACCCTCGGGCGCCAGATCCAGCGCCATCTGGATGAAGCCGCCGCTGTTCTCCAGCCGGACGTCGCCGGTGAGTTTGAGACAGCGGCGCCCATCGATCTCGGTCAGCGCGATCGTTTCCTGCGAAATGCCGCCCATCACCTGATCGCTGAAGCCGCGCCAGGGCGTGCCGAGGGCGGAGATCAGATCGTCACGGGCGAAATCGTCGATAAGGAGCACGTCGTCGCTTCTCGCCATGGCCAAGCGTTCGAGACACCAAGCAGCGGGAATCAGGACAGACGAAAGGATAAACCGGCGCCTACCGAAGGGGAGAATGATTGCGTGCACCATCGACTTTCCCCCTTCGCCAGCCATAGCAGGCTTGGCTGCCGCAGTGCCAACGGGGACGAATGTGAACGACGAAGCCGCGCTTCGGGACAAGCTGCGCAAGATCGAGGCGCTGTTCGCCGGCGCCGCCACGGCCGGGGAGAAGGCCGCCGCCGGTGCTGCCGCCGAGCGCATCCGCGCCCGGCTGCGGGAGGAAGAGAAGCGCCGCGCGCCGAGTCGTTGCGTCGCGCATGTTGCGTTCGGAAACACCTGACATCAATACGCTGAAATGTCGCAGATGTTCGATTTATAGTTGTTTTCGCAATTGCAGCATAATATCTTTACGCGATGGGTGTGGCTTGATCGTCTGGGGCGCTCTGCTCGCAGTGTGCGCAGCACACACTCTGATCGAGGCAGTCTCGACGCGCCAAAACCGATCAGCCTGTTCGTAGATGGCTGGAAACCGCGATCCAGGAGTCTGAGTACGTGCGCCGCGACGAAGGATCCGAACAGGAACTGTTGAACCGGCTGGCCGCGATTCAGGCGGCAGCCGAGATCCTCGATGACAATGAGGACTTGTCGCCGAGCGAGCGTCGGCTCTTTGTCCTCGTGATCCGGACCGAGACGACGCGACTGCATCGGATCATCGCCGGCTGATGGCCGGCTCGAAATTGAGCCAGTGCCTCAAATCTCCGTTAGCGAAGGCCCCTCTCGGGGTCACTGAACCAAGCGCGCTTGATTTAAGTGCCCCGCACGAAGTAGAACAAGACAGGAACTCTTCAGCAGTTCCGAGCCTTGAAAATCTGGCTGCAAGGGGGGCGAGCTCGGCCATGCCGTTGCCCGACAGGGAGTATCTTTGGCTCGACGAGGTCGAAGAGCGCTGGGGTGTCCGGCGCCAGGACACTGCTTCTTATTCCGAGAATGGCCTCCTTGAGATCGCTCGCCGGCGCTTTTCATCGGGCCGTGGCCACCGATCATTTCCGCCTTCGCTCAGCGATTTCTCAGCCCCGATAATGCAGCCTCTTCGATGCGGATGCGGTGGTGGAGCAGCAGGGCGTTGGCCAGCGAGAAGACAACGGCGATGGCGGGCGCATCGAAGGCGAGCGGCAATAGTGCAATCTCCAGCGCCACGATGAGATAGTTGGGATGGCGGACTAACCGGTAGGGACCACGGCTGACGAGTGGCGCTCCCGGTACGATGATGATGCGGGTCGTCCATCGCTCGCCAAGGCTGGCAATGACCCACAGCCGCAGCGGCTGGAGCGCGAGAAAGACGGAGAGCCAGGGCCAGACGATCGGCGCATCGGCCGGCACCAGGACGGCGAGGCTGATCAACCAGCCGCCGTGGACGAGGAAGAACAGCGGAAAATGGCCGGCTCCGACCTCCGTGCCGCCGCGAACCAACAGGCGGCGCCGGTTGCGCTCGGCGAACACCACCTCGGCGAGACGTTGCAGCGTCACGAGGAGGGCGACCCATTGGCACGAACCCATCACAAGCCCGTTTCCAGCACGAGGAAACCGGCGGAAAAGCCGGGACCAACGGCGGTCATCAGTGCCCGGCCATCCAGGCTACCCGCCGCCCACGTTCGCTCCAGCACGAACAGGACGGACGCTGCCGACATGTTGCCGTAGTCCCGCAACACACTGCGGCTGTGATTGAGCGCGCCGGGCGCGAGGGCGAACACCTCTTCGAGCGCATCCAGGACCTTGGCGCCACCCGGATGGCTGACGAAACGGTCGATGTCGGCTCGTCCAAAGCCGTGTTTGCCCAGGAAGTCATCGATCACCGCCGGCAGGCGCGTGCGGATCAGCTGCGGGATGTCGCGGGAGAAAATTACGGCGAAGCCATCGCTCTCGACGCCCCAGCCCATGACATCGGCGCTGTTCGGCCACGTATGCTCGCCGGCGGCAACGATCACCGGTCCCTTGCCCTCTGTCGATAGCACCGCGGCGGCGGCGCCATCGCCGAACAGCGCGGCGGCGACAATGTTGGCGGGGGACCGATCGCGACGGCGAAACGTCAGGGCACAGAGCTCGACGACAAGCAGCAGCACGCGCGACGTCGGCCACGCCGCCGCCATGTCGGCCGCCCGCGCCAAACCGAGGACGCCGCCCGCGCAGCCGAGGCCGAAGACCGGCAGGCGGCGAACATCGCGGCGAAAGGCCAGCCGGTCAAGCAGGCGGGCCTCCAGGCTGGGGGTTGCGATGCCCGTCGTCGAGACGCAGACAATCGCATCGATGTCGGATGCCGCCAGTTGGGCCTGCGCCAGCGCCCGCCCAGCCGCTGCCGAAAGCAAGTCGAGGCTGGCCGTGATGTACAAAGCGTTGCGGTCGGACCAGCCGTGGTCATCCTCGTACCAGGGTGCGGGAACGCAGGAATAGCGGGTTTCGATTCCGGCGTTGCCGAACACCGGCAGCAGGCGGTCAACAACGCTCGGGTCTTCGCGGAAGATCGCGTGCGCTTGGCTGCGGACGTCCTCCTGGCGCAATTGGTAAGCCGGCACGGCGGTGGCGAGCGACAGCAAGCGGGGTTTGACGACGTGCATCAGCGGTCACCTGGAGCGGTTCCTTGTCGGCATACCGCGGGCGTGCAGTGGCCCGCGCATGGAGATGCCGCTGGCGCCTGCCACTGCGGCCCCGGTTCGTTACGACTTGTACTTGACGGAGCAGCCGTACGGGCGGGAGGTGGAGGTACCGACCGGGCGCCCGGCTGCCAGGTCGCCGAGGGCCGCCCGCACGAAGTTCTTCGCACCCTTAACGTCCGCCTTGTCCGCCGTCGGACGGTCGTCAATGCCACCCATGTAGACGAGCGTGCCGGCCGGATCGATGATGTACATGTGCGGGGTTGTCCGCGCGTCGTAGGCGCGACCAATCGAGCCGTCCGGGTCGAGCAGGATGGCGGTCGGCGCGGCTTCGCGGCTCTGCGCAATCGCATTGGCCTCGGAGCCCGAAACATGGCCCTGCTCGCCGGGAGCGGACGAGATCACCGCCAGCCAAACGATCCCGTTCGCCGTTGCCTCGCGCTGGAGCGCTTGCATGTTGCCGGTGCCGTAGTGCTTGATCACGAACGGGCAGTCGTGATTGGTCCATTCCAGGACCACCGTCTTGCCGCGGAAATCGGCGAGCGCGTGCGTTTTCCCGTTGCTGTCAACGCCCGTGAACGCCGGCGCCGGTGCGCCGACTTGGGCTGCCGCGTGAGCGGCGACGGCGGGCACGACAAGCACGGCGGCGAGGAGAACAGCGGCGCCAAAGTGCGGCCACGACGGTCGATTTGCCAACATCATGATCTCCTGTCTGTTGGAGAGGGGGTTAAGCTGAGCTTTGCAGGCGAGGCAATGGCGTCGATGACGATCGCCTCGGTTAACAATTGCGGCAGCACCACGGCTTCATAGCCACTTCCAGGGTAGAAAACGTAGAGGGGTACACCACTGCGTCCGAAGCTTTCGAGGTAACGGGTGATCGCCGGGTCACGATTGGTCCAATCGCCTTGAAGGTAAACGACGCCGCGCTCGGCAAAGACTTGGGCGATGCGCTCGGATGAGAGCGCCAGTCGCTCGTTGACCTTGCACGTAATGCACCAGGCCGCCGTCATGTTCACGAACACCGGCGTGCCGGCTTCCAGCAGTTGGTCCAGCCGCGCTTGCGAAAACGGCTGTGCACGACCCAAAGCCGTCCGGCCGGCGGTGGCGGCGATCGTCGCCCCGGGGGCGGGCTTCAGCGTCTCGGTGAACAGGGCCAGCAGCCCGACACCAACGGCGAGGACGATGGCAACAGCACGCCCGGCCATGCGCCAGCCACCGCGGGCCTCACCGCTGGCACGTTCGACCCAGATGGCAAGCGCCGCCGCGACCCCCGCCATCAGGATAACAAATACCCCGGTCGGTCCGACCTGGACGGACAGCACCCAGACCAGCCAGGCTGCCGAGGCGAACAACGGGAAAGCGAGAAACTGCTTGAGCTTGTCCATCCACGCTCCCGGCTTGGGCAGCCAGCGGGCGAGGGCCGGCACGAAACTCAGCAGCAAGTAGGGCAGCGCCAACCCCAGGCCCAGCGCCAGCATGACGAGCAGCGCCGAGCCCCATGGCTGGCTGAGCGCAAAACCGATGGCGGCACCCATGAAAGGCGCTGTGCACGGTGTGGCCACAAGGGCAGCGAGCGCACCGGTGAAGAATGAGCCGGTCGCATCGGAGCGGCTGGCAAGGCCCGAGCCCCACCCCATGACCGAGGCCCCGAACGAGAACCAGCCGGCAAGGCTGAGACCGAGGAGAAAAAGGATCACTGCCATTGCGGCAACGAACGCCGGCGATTGCAGCTGGAAGCCCCAGCCGATCTGGGCGCCGCCCCCCTTGAGGACGATCAACAGTGCAGCGACCAGCCCCATGAAGGCGAGAACGCCGAGCGTATACGCGAGACCGCTCAAACGCCGCTGCCCGGCCGTAACGCTGCCATGGTGGATCAGCCCGATCGCCTTGATCGACAGGACGGGGAACACGCACGGCATCAGGTTCAAGATCAGGCCGCCCAGCAAGGCAAAAAGGATCGCTGGCCCGAGACCCAGGGCGGCCGCCCGATCGTTTGCGCCGCCCTCTCCCACTTGGATGCCAGCAGCGCCCCCTTCTTTCGCCCTTCTGGCGGTGATTTCGAAGGCGCGCTCGATGCTGCCGGTCGCGGTCCGTTCCGCCAGCACCAGAACCCCCTCGATCACCTCCGCTGCCCGACTACCCGGCTGCAGGGATAGGACAAGCCCCCCATCGTGCAAGCGCGTCAGGGACTGCGCGCCCGCCGGCTCAACATACCCCCATTCGTAAGGGAAGAAGACCGCAGCCTCGATATCATCCTCCGCCGGCACAGCAGCCGTGAGGACAAGGCGGCCGTCGTGTATTCGGAAGGAAGTGGGCCAAGCGGCTTGAGCCGGCAGGGCGCCGCGCAGGCGGGCGAAAGTCTCGGTCAGCGCCGTATCCGCGTTGCCGGCGGTCGAGGCCGGCATCCACGTCAGTTCGAATGCACCCTGTTCCGGAATGCAGATTTGTTCACACGCCAGCCACGACGCTTCCGCCTGCACCCGCAAGGGCGCGTCGCTGAGCCACGATTGCGGCACTGTCAGCCGCACCAGATGGTCGGCCCGACCTTCGTATCCAAAGTTGACAAGGGGTCCGAAGGGGATGCGCTTCGGTGGCAGCCAAAGGATCTCGCTCGCTTCGACGCCGGCTGGCAAGTGCCAAACGATGCGGGTCGGCTCGCCGCTGTCGCCCGGGTTGCGCCAGTAGGTGTGCCAGCCGGGGCGGAGGTCGAGCCGCAGCGACACCCATAGCGTGCCGTCCGCCGGGATTGTCGCCGTTTCGGCGATAAGTTCGGCACGCACATTCTCGGTCTCGACGACGGAAGATGCGGCCAGGACACCTTTCTGGCCCACGAAGCCGACGGCGATGACCAGCAGGAGCCCGAACCAGAGGGCCATGTGTCCCCGTCGCAGGCCTGCTAACACAGCCCGCGTCGACCTCGGAATGCACTTGCTTGCCATGACAAGCCACGAAACCGGCAACATATCGCTCCTTGTCAATGGCCGCCGCGAAAGGATGGCACCGAAACGCTCCTCTAACTTTGAGGCGGCCACCCTGCCGGTCAACCGTGTTCATGCATCTTATCGCGAAGGCGGGACACGTCCGGCGCAGGCACACCGCGATCCGGCTGCCGACCTTCGGTTTTACTTCACGACTGCGGGCAGATGGCCGATCTTCACGTAGAGCAGGCAGCCTTCCAGGCTGAACGGCATGTGCTGACTGCCCGGCGCGTTGCGCAGCCAGGAGCCGGCGGAATATCGCCCTTCCTCATCCTGCAGAGCGCCATCAAGCACGAAGATCTCCTCGCCGCCCGGATGCGCATGCGGTGTGAACCGGGTGTTTGCCGCCCAACGGACCAGCGACACCCGCTCGCTGCCGAAGCTGTGCAGCGGCAGCACGGCAATGCCCTTGACGATGCCTGGGAACCATTCCGCCTCACGCGTATCGACGACAATGCGTTCGCGATCGTCGGGATGGAACTGGCGGAGCTTCACGAACAGCACGCAGCCGGCATCGCTCCACGGCGCGTGCCCCGATCCCGGCGGATTGCGGACGTAAGTGCCGGCCGCGTAATCGCCCTGTTCGTCCGCGAACGTTCCGTCCAGGACCAGGAGCTCCTCGCCTAGCGCATGTTCATGGCGCTGGAAACGGCTGCCCGGCCGGTAGCGCACGACACTGGTGGCGCGCGCCACCTCGTCGCCATCCCGCTCCAGCATCCTCCGCTGGACGCCCGCAATTGGCGAGGCAACCCATTCCGCCTCGTCGGCGAAACTCACGGCCCGTTGGCTGAGATCGGCATTCAGCAGCATCAGATCGTTTCCTCCTCTGTACCCGCCTGTACCCGCCGGCTCAGCACGGGCATTCGCCTCCCGATCGTGCCGGGCGTTTTCATTGCGGCCCAGCGAAGAACCAGCCTGACGTCGGGGGTTAGGTCAATGCCTCCGGCTGGGATTTCTCGCGTGCGCCGCTCTCCATTCCCAGGGCGCCTTAAACTCACCTCGCCAGATACCACGCTTCGCCGCCCGTGCCTCGTCCTCCTCCGTCTTCAGCATCGGCACGACGCATCTCGCCTACAAGCCGGAACACGCCGTCGATCTCGACACCGGCGCGGTGGTGGCGGCCGAGATCCACCCGGCGGACGAAGGCGACACGACGACGCTCAAGGGCACGCTGGAGGCGGCGGCGGCGAACTTGGGCCTTCTCGGCCGGGCGCCGACCGAGGCCGCGCCAAGCGAACTCGTTGCGGACAAAGGCTACCATTCCCGCGCTGGACTGAAGGACCTCGACGACAGCGTCTGGAAGACCCGCATCGCCGAACCGCAGCGCAAGGGGGTGTCGCGCTGGCACGGCGATACGGCGGCGCGCGACGCCGTCTACGCCAACCGCAACCGGCTTCGCTCGGGGCGGGCCAAGGCCGCGATGCGGCGCCGGGCCGAGATCGTCGAACGCTCGTTCGCCCACACTCTGGAGCGCGGCGGCATGCGCCGGACTTGGCTCCGAGGCCGCGAGAACGTTCATAAGCGCTACCTGATCAGCGCTACCTGATCCACGTCGCCGGCCACAATCTCGGCATCCTGATGCGTCATCTGATCGGCGCCGGCACGCCGAAGGAGGCCGCTGCCCGCAGCCGGTTGCTCTTAATTGTTGTTTACATCGAAGATACTCTGACGATCGCCTTCCTCACCGTCGCAATGCCTGG
>JBATPX010000202.1:0-7290 GCA_049291695.1 Defluviicoccus sp. | reverse complement strand
GCGTTGGCGCTTGGCCGGCGATTGACGCGAGCTGGGCGGACCGGCGCAGGCGATCCATGAGAGGCGCGGCTTGCCAGGGGATGATCGGCGTCAATAGCCACCGCCTTGCACGTCAACTTCTCGATCTCGCGCAGCAGCGTCCGCTCGGACGGATCGCACAGCGACAGCGCGACGCCGCTGGCACCGGCGCGCGCCGTGCGTCCGATGCGATGAACGTAGCTTTCTGGAACGTTCGGCAGCTCGTAATTGATGACGTGGGTCACGCCGTCGACATCGATGCCGCGGGCGGCGATATCGGTCGCCACCAGCACGCGGGCACTGCCAGCGCGGAAGCTCTCCAGCGCCTGTTGGCGTGCGCCCTGGGACTTGTTGCCGTGGATCGCGCACGCCGCCACGCCGGCGGTTTCCAGCTGCTGGGTGAGCCGGTTGGCGCCGTGCTTGGTCCGGGTGAAAACAATCACCCGGGCGAGCGCGGGGTCGGTAAGCAGGTCGATCAGGAGCGCCCGCTTGTCGGGCGCAGCGACGAACAACACCCGCTGGTCGACGCGATCGACCGTGACGGTGGCCGGCGACACGTCGACCCGCACCGGCTGGCGCAGGAAATCGGCCGCGATGCGGGCCACGTCGGCCGGCATCGTCGCCGAGAACATCAGCGACTGGCGCTCCCGCGGCAGGGTGCCGACAATGCGGCGAATGTCGGGGATGAAGCCCATGTCCAGCATCCGGTCGGCCTCGTCGAGGACCAGAATGCTGACCTTGTCGAGGCGGATGAAGTCCTGACTGATCAGGTCGAGCAAGCGGCCGGGCGTGGCGACCAGAATGTCGACCCCCTTCGCCATCGCCTTCACCTGCGCGGCCTGGCCGACGCCGCCGAAAATCAGCGCGTAGCGCAGGTTGAGGTGCCGGCCATAGGTCTTGAAGTCATCGCCGATCTGGATCGCGAGCTCGCGCGTTGGTGCCAGAATCAGCGCCCGTGTCCGGCGCGGGCCAGGGTTAAGCGGCTGAGCAGCGAGGCATTGCAGGATCGGCAGCGCGAATGCGGCTGTCTTGCCGCTGCCGGTCTGGGCGACGCCAAGGAGGTCCTTGCCGGCGAGCAACAGCGGCACGGCTTGGGCCTGGATGGGGGTGGGCGTGAGATAGCGCTGCGTGTGCAGCGCGCGCCGAAGAGGCTCGGTCACGCCGAGGTCGGCAAAAGATGGAAGTGTCACGAGAAGCGGATATCCTTGAGGTGGCTTGGTTGAGAGGCGCGTGCGGTGGTCATCGACCGAAGGCACGCTCATGCGGCTTGCATCGCCGGCCCCCACGCGCACCTGGAGCAGACATGTGAGTTAAGGGGCTGGCCTGCGATGAGGCGCCTCCAGCCTGCCGGCCGGATGCAGCGCTCGCGCGACCGCAAACCTACCCTGTTCGCGCTTAAATGGATCAAGCCACGACCTTTGTCAAGCCTGCCCCGGAAAAGAGGCACGGGGAAAGGCACGTCACACGCCGCGGCGACGGGGGAAAAATCCGAGACGGAGGCTGGTCCTGTGTGCGAAAGTGTGGTCGTGAAACGCGGCCGTGCAGGGACGCGCAGGGACCCGCGGGACTGCCGGCATCAGTGCCAGCTTAACGCTTCGGCAGCGCCTTGGGCCGCAACGGGAGAAGTGTCACATGTTGAAGCGACTGAAGAATTTCGAGGGGATCAAGGGGCCTGTGGTTGTCGTCGTAATGGACGGCGTCGGCATTTCGCCGAACCTGGCTGGTAACGCGGTAGCGAATGCCAATGCGCCGACGCTCAAACGCCTGATGCAGACGTACCCGAACATCACGCTGAAGGCGCACGGTACCGCCGTCGGTATGCCGTCCGATGAGGACATGGGCAACTCCGAAGTCGGCCACAATGCGCTCGGCTCCGGCCAGGTGTTCGAGCAGGGCGCGGCCCTGGTCAACCAGGCCATCGAGTCCGGCAGGCTGTTCACCCAGCCGACTTGGCGCAAGGTCGTCGACAACGTCCGCGACAAGGGCTCGACCCTGCACTTCCTCGGCCTGTTCTCCGACGGCAACGTGCATTCGCACATGAACCACTTGATGGCGCTGATCAAGCGGGCGAAGGAGGAGGGCGTCGGCCGTGTTCGCGTTCACATTCTCCTCGATGGCCGCGACGTGCCGGAAACCTCGGCGCTCGATTACGTGCAGCCGTTCGAGGCCTTCCTCGCTGAGCTGCGCGGGCCCGGCTTCGATGCCGCGATCGCAAGCGGCGGCGGCCGGATGAACATCACCATGGACCGCTATGAGGCCAACTGGGGCATGGTGGAGAAGGGCTGGCGCATCCACGTCCTGGGCGAGGGGCGCCAGTTCGCTTCCGCCGCCGAGGCCATCACCAGCTTGCGCGCGGAGACCAAGGCGATCGATCAGGACCTGCCCCCCTTCGTCATCGCCAAGGATGGCAAGCCGCTGGGGCCAGTCAACCATGGCGACAGCGTGATCTTCTTCAATTTTCGCGGCGACCGGGCGATCGAGATCAGCCGTGCGTTCGAAGACAAGACCTTCAACAAGTTCGACCGCGTGCGGCATCCGAACGTCGTCTACGCCGGCATGCTGGAATACGACGGCGACCTGCACATCCCCTCGAACTACCTGGTGCCGCCGCCGGCCATCCAGAACACGATGGGCGAATACTTCTGCGCCGAGGGTTTGAAGCAGCTCGCGATTTCCGAAACCCAGAAGTACGGCCACGTGACTTACTTCTGGAACGGCAACCGCTCCGGCAAATTTTCCGATACGCTTGAGGATTATGTCGAGATCACGTCCGACATTCTCCCGTTCGAGCAGCGGCCGTGGATGAAGGCGGCCGAAATCACGGATGAAACAATCCACCGCTTACAAACGGGCAAGTACCGCTTCGCCAGGCTCAACTACGCCAACGGCGACATGGTCGGTCACACCGGCAACTACGATGCCGCCCTGATCGCGGTCGCGACCGTGGATCTGCAGCTGACGCGCTTGCTGAAGGTGGTCGATCAGTTGGGTGGCGTGGCCCTGATCACCGCCGACCACGGCAACGCCGATGAAATGTACGAGACGAACAAGAAAACCAAGCAGCCGGCCCAGCACCCGGATGGCTCTTACAAAGCCAAGACCGCCCACACGCTCAACCCGGTGCCGTTCATCCTTTACGACAATCAGACCAAGGGCCGGCTCGAGCTGATCCGCGGCAACGATTACGGCCTGAGCAACGTCGCAGCGACGGTGGCGAACCTGTTGGGCTTCGAGCCGCCCGAGATGTGGGACCGCTCCACCCTCGACATCAAGGACTGATCCCGCCCCCTCCCCATCCCCCCCTTGCGGAAGGGGGGCGTTTATTCCCCCTCCCCTTGCGGAAGGGGGTAGGGGGAGGGGGCGCTGCCGCTTACCTCGGCGGTGTGAAGGCATCCTTTAGCGTGATCTCGTACTCGACGCGGGCGCGGTCCTGATGGCGCGGGTCGCGGGCGAGGAACCAGTCGAGCCCCTCGTCCCAGTACAGCACGCGCCAATGCGGCAGCTCGCGCTTGACCGCCTTCGCGATCTCAAGCCCTTGGGCTGCGAAGGCGACGAAGTCGAAGCGCTTGCCGGTGATGTCCTCATACGCATCGGGCGGGCAGGCGCGCTCGAAGGCATCGTTCCAGGCCGCAATTCGCATGCGCAGCGCCTCGCTGATCGGGAACGCGCCGGCGGCATCGGCGCTCAAGCGATAGCCGTCGGTTCCGTAATCGGCAACGATGTGCACGCTTGGCACGCGGTTCCAGCCCCCGAGGCCACCAATGACAGCGACAGTCACCGATAGCTTAAGCCTGCACGCGTGCCGGTGCCCAAGCCAATTTGCACCCGGCGCCAGTCTGGTCGCGAGTTGATCAAGTTGCGATTGAAAAGAAGTCATCCCCGCCGCCTTGGCGCGAACAGGGATGACTAACGTAAGCAAAAGCGGCGCTGACGTCGCTTGGATCTCTTAGAGTGCGGACAGGTTACAACCCCTACGGGTTACAGCTTGCTCTTACCGCTTCGATTTTTTCCCCGTTGTCATGCTGGCTCTAGTGTCCTGTCCCGCAAATATCGACTAAGATCGCCGGGAGTGGGACGTGCAGGGAGGATCAACCTGATGGCGCGGCCGATCAAGCGGATTGAGGTGGAACCGGAGATTGTGAAGGAGCTGCAACGGCGGGCGCGGGGGTTCAGGTGACACGATATGCATCTCACCGCGCTGCGGCAGGCCGTCCCGCCTTGGGACTCGGCTCGCGGCGACTCCCCCCTCCGGAGGTCTTGCCACGCCGCACCCCCCATCGACCTGCCATCGATCGCGCAATTCAGTATCATGTCACCGGAACTCATTGAAAATAAGCCAGAATCCAATTGCGGCGGCGTGGCGAAGCTATCATGATACACGGTTGGGTGAGCGGCGACACACGTCAAGGCCAACTTATGCACTTTACTGGCTGTCGGCGGTGGAAAGCCGCGGAAATGCTAGGCGTGTCGCGCCCACTTCAGCAATGTGGCTCTAACAAGAGCACGCGATGAGGAGGGACGTATGACCGGAGATGAGAAAGCCGCGGGTAGCCCCGCTGACGCGACTGTCCTCCGTGCCTATCTTCAGCGCGCGGAAGTAAGGCTCTCGACGATGCACCGCATCGGCGGGGCGTTCCTCGGTGGCGCGGGCCTGCTGTTACTCCTGCCTGCATTTCTTCGCGAGGCGCTCGTTGAGATACCGAGTGTAATCAACAAAAGCATTCCCGAAGTAGCGAAGAATGTACAGCTTGATCCTTATCTCGTTGGCTCGGTACTCAGCATCCCGGTGTTGATCGCTTACCTGATCCCTGTATGTGCGCTCTGGCTGTTGCTCCGTGATCTAACTCTGTTTTATTACAGCGCCAACATTCCCCAGGATCTCACTCTCGGCAAGGCCACAGAGCCACAGTTTCATCCCAGGTTCGCATTGACCGCGATACCCTTTTGCGATGACGAAGGCACAGGCATCAAGACGACCCTTCGTGCCACCCAGTTCACATCGTCATTGAAGTTTTTCCTCCTCCCTCGCCGGAAAAGAGACAGGAACTGGCTGAGCAATCTCGCGAAGATAGAAGACGAAAAAACGGAAGCGCCTCGTGACCAAGTGGCGCTTCCTGACGACGATTGGTTGAGGGGTCACGAAGTGGATAGCGATCGGCGTGCCATGCGTATGGCATTCGGTCTGGCTGGCGCGTACAACCGCACTCTCGTTCAGGAGGTGGCGAAATCTGAGCTTTCATTGATTCGTCACAATCTCAACCTGCGACGCCTCGTTCTGCGGTACATGAAGGCGCTACTGACGCTCGTCTGGACCACCCTCGTGTCATTTGTCGTTCTTGCTGGGCTCCACAACGTCGATGAGAAAGATAAAATCAACGCAGTCGTGATTGGATTCCTCATCTGGGCCTTCTTCGCACCGTTGATTGTTAGAGCGCCACTCAGGTGGGTCTATCGCGAAGCCGATCAGAACACGGACGATGCCACCCGCGATCGGCAGTTGCGAGATTTCGAACAGTACGTCATCTCGGGGTGCTTGGTCGCCGCAGTGCTTGCATCCGGCGCCGTTTACTGGCTTAAGATGACGTTGTTGGGAATTGATATATGGTCGTATGTTTTGTTGCTCCCTTTGCTTCCCATTATCGCGCTGTTGCGGAGTTTCGGGAAGTTAAATTTCGACATATTCAGGTGGGTGTGATGTTCAATGAGGCGGCAAGACGATTTGTGTCTGCCGAACAACGCGGTGCAGCGGGCAGGGCTACGCCCCGCCGCTGACCGCTAGTGGTGGGGGTAGCCCGGATTGCGTTGATGCGCGGTATGCTGCTCGGGGAGCTGCGGGGACGAATTCGCAGCCTAGGTTCCGGGGACATGATACGCGATCCCCCGGGATCCTAGGTTCCGGGGACATGATACGCGATCCCCCGGGATGAAATAGCCCAGGCCGTAGCCCCGACGCAGGGCGCGCAATCAGGCGCAAGCCGGTGCCGCAATCGGCGCCACCCCACGCCGCAACGCGTCTGGTGCAACGCTGCATCAGCCTTGAAGCGCCGAAATGAACTCTTCCTGGGGGACACCGGCTTGCTTGAGAAGGCCCGCCAGAGTGCCTGTCTTCAACTCACGAATTCCGGGGACACAATACCCGATCGCCCGGGACACGAGTTCCGAGGACACAATACCCGATCGCCCGGGACGACATAGCCCAGGCCGTAGCCCCGACGCAGCTAGCGCGAGCCGGTGAAATAGGTATTCGGTCGATTGAACCAGAACTACGGAACCCATTGGTGGAAACAGTGTGCCGTGGACGTCGTAGTTCGATATCGTGTTTCCGGAACCCTGGAACCCTGGAACCCTGGAACCCTGGAACCCTGGAACCCTGGCTTCCGCGCTGCCGAGCGACCACGAAGCCCAAATGTTCCAACGCTCGAACGACCTCAGCTCCCGAGACAACGGGCAGTTCAGGCATGCTCGGTTACTTGGAAGGAGGTCAGCAGCGGACGCCCCGTAAAGGACACAGGGAACTCCTCCAGATAAAGCTCCGTAGCTTCACGGAGATTGCCCAAGGCATCTTCCACCGTTTCGCCCTGCGTCGTGGTTCCGGTTTCTGGATTGAAGCCGACGTACCCTCCTTCCGGAGCCGGGATTATGACTGCGCAAAGTTCCATCAGCGTCTCCTATGACAACAAAGGAACGAGAAGTCCGCACGCTGCGGTTCAGCGGCCGCCCGCGCAACGGACCGTCCGATGCGTGCTGTTATTAGCCGGCGTCACCGTTGCCATCTAACCGAATTACGAGCTCGTCTCGTCGTCCTCGGCTTCGGCTTCATTCCTGGCCTCGGCTTCGCCTGCCGCCGCGGGCGGCGCGGCCTTATCGGTTTCGTCGTCTGCTGCCGCGGCCAGTTGCTCAAGGTAGCCGGCGCCGGCGCGGTAGACGGTCTCGACCACCTGGTGGACGGTGCCGATGGCGCGGTAGTCGTCGTCATAGTCGTTGAGCCCGCTTAAGTTCGCCAGCACCGGGTCGCTGCGCCAGAGGATGCGCAAGGCCGCATGCCGCGTCTCCTCGGCGACGCCGGGGGCAAGGAACACCGTGTAGTCGGACTCCGCCGTCAGCGTCGCGAGATCGGGCAAGTCCGGTGCCGCATCGGCCGGAGTGTCCGCCGTGCCGTCGCCAAGTGCCGCCTCCGTCTCCGCCGCGGCCGGTGCCGGTGAAGTCGCTACGCGCAAAATTATGCTTTTGCTCCAAGCCGGCGCCCAAGTTTCCGTAGTTTCGCCTGAGCTG
>JBATPX010000201.1:0-11476 GCA_049291695.1 Defluviicoccus sp. | reverse complement strand
GCGATCGGCCGCGCGACCGCCTTCCTGCCGCAGCCGCCGCGGCGTTGGCTGCTCGGAGGTGGCGGCCGTCACAACGGCGCCCTGGCGGCGCTGATCGCAGAGGCGGTGGCCGCCCCCGTGGCCCCGGTCGAAGCGGTCGGCTGGCGCGGCGATGCGCTGGAAGCGGAGGCGTTCGCGTTTCTGGCCGTCCGCGCACTGAAAGGGCTGCCGCTCAGCCTGCCGACGACAACAGGCGTGCCGACCCCGCAGCCCGGCGGCCGGCTGTGGTTGCCCGGCTGCGCCGCCGCCGCTCGGGCATGAGCAACCGCGGCGCGCCCTGACCGCGCTGGATCTTCGGCACCTTGCGGCCGTCGCCGGCCAGCCCTCCGCGGCCAGGGCCTACCCCGGCGCAAGGGCCTTGCATACGCCCCCCGCTATTTCTGCTCCCGCAGCCCGTTGCGGTACCTCCGCCAGTTCTCCTGGTAGTGCTCGGCGGCGTGGTGCATGCGCTGGATCTGTTCAGGCTCGAGCGTGCGGATGATCTTGGCCGGCGCACCCATCACGAGCGCGTTGTCCGGGATCTCGCGGCCCTCGGGGATGAAGGCCTTGGCGCCGATCAGGCAGTTGCGGCCGATACGCACCCCGTTCAGGATCACGCTGCCGATGCCGATCAGGCTGCCGTCGCCAATCGTGCAGCCGTGCAGCATGACGAGATGGCCGACCGTCACGTCGCGGCCGACGGTGAGCGGGAAGCCCATGTCGGTGTGCAGCACGCTGCCGTCCTGGATGTTGGAATTCTCGCCGATCGTGATCGGCTCGTTGTCGCCGCGCAGGACCGCATTCCACCAGACGGAAGCGCCCTTCTTCAAGATCACCCGGCCGATGACGACCGCCGTCGGGGCGATCCAACAGTCGTCGCCTTCGGTTTCGACGCCGATGCCGTCGAGCGCATACCGCATGCCCGCTCCTCTCCTTCGTTGCCGGCCACAAGGGATCGGCGCCGGCCCCTTTCGTTGTCGCTGGCGACAGTCTCGCCACCGCCCGCGGGCGTGGCAACTGATTTTCGTCCCGTTGGATCTTCAGACAATTTTAGGCTTTTTGCGATAGACCAGTGCCAGTGTCGCTTGCGCATTTTCAGCGCCTGCGACCGGTCCTTGCACGCCCATCTGTCCGGATGGCGCGCACATGTCGAGTGTCCACGAGGCAGCAATGAAGCTCGTTCGAGAACGGCCCAGCCAGCGCCTGCATCATCGGGTCGAGGCGCCACTTTACGTCGACATCAACAGCGTGAGCCAGCGCGCAGCAAACTGGAGCCTCGGCGGATTCCGCATCGACGCCTTCAATGGCGCGGTGCCGGCGGTTGGACAGGCGATTGAGTGTTCATGCACGCTGCCGTTCCAGGGTTTCAGCATTTCGTTCAAGTCGGAAGCCGAAGTCATCCGCCACCACGGCGCAACCTCCTTCGCCGCCCAGTTCCGCCACTTAGGCGAACGCGAGCGGGCGTTGATGGCGCATTTCGTCGAGGAGCTGGTCCGCGGCAGCATGGTGCCGGCGGAGGACACGATCCAGCGCATCGACGTTCCGGTCACCCCGGTTTCAACCGATCCCAGCATCAATCCGGCGCACGGCACGCCGATGCGCCGGCGGCCGTTCCGGGCCTTGTGCCTGACCACGCTGCACCTGGTTCTGGGCGGCCTCGTGGTCGGCTACGCGGCGACGCTCCTCTACACGCACTTCTACCGCATGGAGGTGGAAACCGCCGTCATCTCGGCGCCGCTCGAGGTCGTCGCCGCCCAGGGCGATGGCCGCATCGGTCAGGTGCTGGTGCAACAAGGGGACGCGGTCAGCGCCGGCCAGCCGGTCATGCTGATCGCCGACAACGACCTCGAGCAGCGGATCGACATGGCCCGCCTGCAGGTCGAGCACGAGCGCGCGGTTTATGCCACCCTCGACAATCAGCTGGTCGAAGAGCGCCAGAGGCTGCGCGATTACGGCATGGTCAGCGCGACCGACATCCAGCAAGTCGCCTGGGAGATCCGTGCGCTCGAAAGTCAGGTCACGACCGCGCGTGCGCGCCGCGATCGGATGGCGCAGCTGTTTGCGCAAGGCTGGGTCAAGAAGTACGAGATCGAGGAAGCGGAGACTGCGCTCGCCACGGTCACCGCGCAGCTGCAGGCGCGCCGCCTGCACCGCAAGGATCTCGAAACGCTGTCCAAGCGCGGCGACGGCAAGCGCTTCTTCGACGGCACGCAGTTCCGTGGCGAGATTGTCCGCCTCGACTCCGAGCGCAGGCGGGCCCAAGCGGCAGTCGAACGCGCCGAACAGGAGCTGGAGGCGTTGATCCAGCATCGCGAGCGCCTTGCGGTGCGGGCGCCGTTCGCCGGCCGGGTGCTCGAGATGGTCGTCGGCCCCGACAGCGTCCTGACGCGCGGCACCCCGCTCGCCACCTTCGAACGCGACGCCGACCGCGTGGTCGACGCCTACCTGACCCAGGACGAGGTGTTCGAGGTCGGCCTCAACGATACCGCCGTCGTCTACGTGCCGGCGCTCGATACCCGTCTTCAGGCCGAGGTGGTGCGGGTCGACCGCACGCGCGGCTTTGTCGACGAGCAGCATGCGCGCTATTCCTGGCGGGCGCCGATGGACCGTTCGGCACTGGTCAGCCTGCGCTTCACCGACCCCGTCACCGCCGGCGAGGCAGGGGTGCGGGCGGGCTTGCCGGCCTCGGTGATCTTCAAGCGGCGCTCCGGTAACGAGCTCCTGGCCGAACTGCGGGCGCCGTTCAAACAGGCGGAGCCGCCACAACAGACCGCGTCTACCTATGCCCTGCCGTTCCGCTGGAGCGAGAACCAATGAGTGCCGCGTGCGGTTCGGCGCCGGCGGAGCATCGGGCTCCGGAGTCCTGCGACCCGCGCTGGCCCGGCTGGCGGGAGAAATGGACGCCGCGGGTGCTGTGGTTTCTGTTTCTCTACTTCGGTCTGTGCCTGATCGCGCTCGATCACCTGCCCAACACGCTGTGGGATCCGCGCATCCGCCAGGTCACCATCGTGATCGGCGCGCTAGGGATCTGGCGCTACAGCTGGTGGCTGACGCATGCCGTGCGCGCCTTCATCTACGGCCGCTTCGTCTATCCGCGCATGCGCCGGCAGGCGGAAACCATCTGGCAGAGCGGCTGGCGGCCGCGGCACCTGCATTTCCTCGTCACCACCTTCCGCGAGCATCGGGAAACGACGGAGAAGGTGATGCTCGGCATCTGCCGCGAGGTCCGCGCCTGCGGTGTGCCGGCGACGCTGTGGCTCGGCAGCAGCGATCGCGCGGACGAAGACATCATCGCAAGCTTTCTCGATCGCTGCGCGGCGGACCTCGATCTCACGCTCAGGATCGTGCGCCAGAACCGGCCCGGCAAGCGGATGGCGCTGGGCTTGGCGCTGCGCGCGATGAGCCGGGCGGTGCTGCACCGTGATGACGTCGTCGTGTTCATGGACGGCGACTTTATCGCTGCACCGGGAGCGCTCGCCCGCTGCCTGCCCCTGTTCCGGCTTTACCCCGACCTGCATGCACTCACGACCGACGAAGAGGTCGCCTGTGAAGCACCGCAGTGGGCGCGGATCTGGCTCAGCATGCGCTTTGCGCAGCGGCGGATCGCCATGCAATCGCACGCGCTGTCCGGCCGGGTGCTGACGCTGACCGGGCGGATGTCGGTGTTCCGGGCCGAGCACGTCACCAAGCTCACCTTCATCCGCATGCTCGAGGCCGACTACCTCGATCACTGGCTGTGGGGCCGCTTCCGCTTCCTCTCCGGTGACGACAAGAGCACGTGGTTCTATCTGCTGCAGCAGGGCGCGCGGATGCTCTATGTGCCGGATGCCTTCGGCTACACGGTCGAGGTGTTCGAGGGCAAGGGCTACCGGCGGATGGTGCTCAACTTCCGCCGCTGGTCGGGCAACATGCTGCGCAACGGCGCCCGCGCCATCGCGCTGGGCCCGCGGCGGATGCCGTTCTTCATCTGGTGGTGCCTCGTCGATCAGCGGATCGCGATGTGGACGATGCTGGTGGCGCCGATGCTCGCCATCAGCACGGCGATCCTGCACGGCGCCCAATACCTGGTCGCCTACATCATTCTCGCCGCCGTCTCGCGGATGCTTCTGTCGCTCTTCCTTTTCATGCATGCTCGCAAGATCTACGTTTCCTGGCCGTTCTTTCTCTACCTCAACCAGCTGGTCAATGCGGCCGTCAAGGTGCACGCCGTAAGCCGGCTCGCTCACCAGCGCTGGGCCAACCGCGGCGAGCAGCGCCTGGAGTTCGATAGGCCCGGCCTTGCCACCACCGCCCGCAACCTGATGGCGTCCTACGTCACGGCTGTCTACGTGGCCTGCTTGCTGATCGGCGTTGTCCACAGCGCGGCGCTGATCGAGCTGCCATCCGCCAACATCCTGGGCGCGTTCCTGTTCGAAATCGCGCAGCGGTTGCCCGGGCGCATTTCCTGACCGCTGCAGCCCCTGAAGCCCACCCGACGGTGCGGGCCGCGCCGTATCCGGCGATTGGCGGCACGGCGCAAGAAGGAAGCAGCCATAATATCTACAAAATACTATTAAATAAATATTTTGACTGTTTCACTGCGCGACTCCATTATTTGTTCGAGTTTCGGCGATTTATAAGTGTTAATCGTCGATCGCTGCCAATGGGATCCAGCAATTATTAACATAATATAAAGGCGCGCTCGAAAGCGCCAAAAAATCTTAACCCTGCTCATGCGCTGGCCTCCCGCATTCCCGAGAACACCGGATCAACAGGAGTCCCCTCATGACCGTTGAACATCCGTTGGCGTCCATCCTGCTCACAGGTGACAAGTCGGCGAACAGCCTCACCGGAACCACAAGCTCCGAAACGTTTTTCGGCTACCAAGCGAACGACACCCTGGTCGGCAACGGTGGCAACGATACTGTCTACGGCGGCACCGGCTCCGACAGCATTCAGGGCCACGACGGCAACGATGTTATTTTTGGTGGCAGCGGGCCGCAGTTCATCGATTTAACCAAACTCAGCATCGCCGAGGATGTCCGGGCGCGCCTTACGTTTGTGACCGAGGACGGCGTCTTCAAGAACACGTTCGGCTCCTACAAGATCGCCGCCGACGGCAGCATCAGCGACGTCCGGATCGTGTTCGCGAATGCGTCGGCAAAGGGCTTGGGCGGCGCGCTCCTTCCCGGCGCAAGCGGCGCCGATCTGACGCTCAAGGCCGGCGAGGTGCCGGGCTTTTTCATCGTCAGCAACGGTTATGCGCGCAACCCGAAGAACGCCAAGCTGCTCGATGACTCGGGCGCGGTGTTCGAGCTGCGCAACGCCGACGGCACGCCCGGCAACCTGCAGTCGGGCCAGCCGCTGCGGCTGTGGCATGTGAATCCGAAGACCGGTATCGCGACCGAGATCGACAGCGGCAAGGACATCGACATCTTCCACAGCGCCGCCGATCCAGCCCGCGGCTTTGCGCCCAACAGCGATGGCTTCCGCCATGTCATCGGCAAGGCCGACCCCGCGACCGGCACGATCGCGCTCTACTTCGAAGATCTGCGCGGCGGCGGCGATCTGGACTACGACGAGCCGGTCGTCACGCTCGCCATCGGCAGTGCCAACGTCGTCGCCCTGATGCCGGCAAGCTCGGGCAGCGGAAAGGCGCCCGATCATGACACCATCGTTGCCGGCGGCGGCGACGACAAGGTGTTCGGCATGGACGGCAACGACCTGATCTCAGGCGGCGACGGCAACGACAGCCTCTGGGGCAACAGCGGCAACGACACGCTCGCCGGCGAAGCGGGCACCGATCGGCTCTCTGGCGGCAGCGGCAATGACGACCTCGAAGGCGGTGACGGCAACGACACACTCGCTGGCAATACCGGCGACGACACGCTCATTGGCGGCGACGGCGATGACTCGCTCGATGGCGGCAGCGGCCGCGATATCCTGACTGGCGGTCAAGGGTCCGATACGCTCTCGGGCGGCGGCGACAGCGACCTTGTGGACGATGGCGACGGCAACGATCGTGTCACCGCTGGCGACGGTAACGATACCCTTCTGGGGAGCGCCGGCGACGATTATCTCAACGGCGGCAGCGGCTTCGATACGCTCGATCTCGGTGCGGCGACAACCGGCCTCAAGGTCGATCTGCACGGCCACACCGCGAAGGGGATGGGCGCCGACGCGGTGTGGGGCATCGAGGCGGTCATCGGCTCGGCCTTCGATGACGTGTTCAAGGGTGACAAGCGCGCCAACGTCTTTTTCGGCGGCGATGGCAATGACGTCTTTCGCGGCCTCGGCGGCAATGACACATTCACCGGCGGTGTCGGCAACGATCGCTATTCATGGCTCGCGAGCGACATCGTCTGGCCGACCGACGGCGCGCACGCGGTCGACCACATTACCGACTTCGCGAGCGGCGATCGGCTCGACTTCTCCCGCCTGGTCGGCAAGGCCGGCAAGGCCAACCCGGACGGCTGGGTCAAGGTCGAGGAGAGCGGCGGCAGCACCGTCGTTGCGATCGACTTCGACGGCCAAGGGGACGATTTCGTCGACGTGGTTGTCCTCGATGCGCTCACCGGCCTCAGCCTCGATGCGATGCTGGCCGACGGTACGCTGATCGTCTGAGCCAACCCACGACCTGAGGTGATATCGGGGCGAGGTTGTCCTCCGCTGAGAGAGGGCGCCTCGCCCGCCGCTGTTTCAAGCCGGCCATTAACCGATCCTCAGTCACTGCCGCGTTATGAAGGCGCCGCCAATCCTCTCAACTGCAAGGATCCGGTGATGGAACCAGCCGCCATCCTGGCCGAAACCGCGACCGAAGAACGTTTGAGCTTCCTGCACCTGGACGCAGCCGCCCGGGCGCGCCTGCAGAAGCTGCAGCCAGCCATCGCCAAAGCGCTGCCATCGATCGCGGACGAATTCTATCGTTCGATCCGCGCCTGGCCGGCGCTCGCGCGCCTGTTGGGCAGCGAGGCGAACGTCGCCCGGCTCAAGGGCACGCAACAGCAGCACTGGGCCAACCTGTTCACCGCCCGCTTCGATGACGCGTACACGCGGGGCGCGACCGCGGTCGGCCACGCGCACGAACGCATCGGGCTGGAGCCGCGCTGGTACATCGGCTCCTATTGCTTCATCCTGGAACGGTTGCTGACGGCCGTGCTCGGCCGGACGCTGCGCAAGGAGGCCGCCGACGACATGGCCGCGATCCTGCGCGCCGCCTTCCTCGACATGGATCTCGCCATTTCCGCCTACATCAAGAAGGGCGAGGCAGACAAGCTGAGGCAGGAGATGCTGGCGCTCTCAGACGTCATGGATGCGGAGGTGCAGGAGAGCGTCGGCACCATCTCCCAGCAAGCGGAGCGGCTGACGACGACCGCTGAGCAACTGACCGCGACCGCCCGCACACTGCGCGCGAGCGCCGTCACCGCAAGCGATGCGGTCGACACGGCAGTGGCAAACGTGCAGTCGGTCGCGAGCGCGGCGGAGGAACTCGACGCCTCTGTGCGCGAGATCGCGCGCCAGGTCGAGCGCACATCGCAGCTCACCGATGCCGCGGTTGCGCAGGCCGATTCGGCCTCGACCACGGTTGCCGGCTTGAGCGACACCACCGCCCGCATCGACGAGGTCGTGCTGCTGGTCGAGAAGATCGCCGCCCAGACCCGTCTGTTGGCGCTCAATGCCACCATTGAGGCGGCGCGCGCCGGCGAGGCTGGCAAGAGCTTTGCCGTCGTCGCGAGCGAGGTGAAAAACCTGGCGCGCCAGACCGAGGACGCGATCAAGACTGTCAGCACCCAGGCCGACGGCATCCGCCAAGCAACACAGCAGGCGACCGCGCTGGTTCAGGGCGTGACGCACGAGGTGCGGGCGATCAACACCGTCGCCGAAGAGGTCGCTGCCGCCACCGGCCAGCAGCAGCAGGCAACGGCTGAGATTACCCACAGCGCCGGCTCCGCGGCCAGCCACACGCAGACGATCGGCGAACGCGCCCGCGTCGTCCTCAATGAAGCGGTCGCGACCGACGCCAGCGCCGAGACGGTGAAGGCCCTTTCCGAACACGTCAACTGCAACATCAAGGACCTGCAGCGCCGGCTGACGCTGACCCTGCGCGCGTCCAGCGCCGGCAACCGCCGTGCCGTGGACCGCGAGCCGGTCGGTGTCCAATGCCGGCTCGCCCTTGCAGGCGCTCGCATCGAGGGCTTCAGCGGCGATCTGTCGGCCAAGGGTGCGCTTCTGTGCGTGGCCCTCGACCACGTCCGCAGTGGCAGCAGCGGAACCGTGGACATCACCGGCGTCGGCGCCATCGATGTGCGCATCGTCGCCGTAACCGGCACCGGCGCCCACGCGCAGTTCGTCAACCCGTCGGCGGACCAGGTAGCGGCATTGAAGGCGCTGATCGCGGCCGGCCACAAGGAGAGCGAGCACTATGCCGCGGTGTGCCAGGAGTTGGCCGCGAAGGCATCGGCCGCGATCGAGGCAGCCGTGCGCCAAGGCCGCATTACCCCGGACGCTCTGTTCGATACCGATTACCAGCCGATCGCCGGCACCCAGCCGCGCCAGTGTTTGGCCTGCTTCACCACGCTAATGGACGAGATCCTGCCGCCGATCCAGGAACCGCCGCTCGCCAATGACAGCCGCGTCGTCTTCTGCGCCGCGGTCGATCACAACGGCTACCTGCCGACCCACAATCGGAAGTATTCGCAGGCCCAGCGGCCGGACGATCCGGTCTGGAACACGGCCAACTGCCGCAACCGGCGCATCTTCGCCGACCGCGCCGGCCTGATCGCCGCCCGCAACACCAAGCCGTTCGTGGTGCAGACCTACCCGCGCGACATGGGCGGCGGCGTCACGGTGATGCTGAAGGAGATCGACGCCCCGATCACCGTTCAGGGCCGGCACTGGGGCGGCCTCAGGCTCGCAATCAAGCTGGCGTGAGCGCCGCGCCGACCGCGGCTGGTGACGCCCCGCTACCGGCTGTCCTGGTAGTTGGGCGCCTCGCGGGTGATGGTGACGTCGTGGACGTGGCCTTCGGCGAGGCCGGCATTCGTCGTCCGGCGGAAGCTGCAGTTGCGCTGCATCGCCGCCACGGTCGCATTGCCGGTGTAGCCCATCGCCGCGCGTAAGCCGCCGACGAGCTGCTGGATGACGCCGCCGACCGGCCCCTTGAACGGCACCCGGCCCTCGACCCCCTCCGGCACCATCTTGAGCGTGTCGACGACATCCTGTTGGAAATAGCGGTCGGCCGAACCGCGCGCCATCGCGCCCAGCGAGCCCATGCCGCGGTAGGACTTGTACGATCGGCCCTGGTAGAGGAACACCTCGCCCGGGCTCTCCTCGGTGCCAGCGAACAGCGAGCCAATCATCGCGCAGTCGGCACCGGCGGCGATTGCCTTGGCGAGATCACCCGAATAGCGGATGCCGCCATCGGCGATGAGCGGGATGCCGCGCGCCCGGCACACCTCGGCAACCTCCAAAATGGCCGAGAACTGCGGCACGCCGACGCCCGCAATCACCCGTGTCGTGCAGATCGAGCCCGGGCCGATGCCGACCTTGACCGCATCGGCGCCGGCGTCGATGAGCGCGCGCGCGCCGTCGGCGGTGGCGATGTTGCCGGCAATCACCTGCGCGCGGTTGCTGTGACGCTTGATCCGCTCGACCGCCTCGATGACGCCTTTTGAGTGGCCGTGCGCGGTATCGACGACGACGACATCGACCTCGGCATCGAGCAGCACCTCGGCACGGGCGAAGCCGGCGTCGCCGACCCCGGTGGCGGCGCCGACGCGCAGGCGCCCCGCGCTGTCCTTGCACGCATTGGGCGAGCGCTCCGCCTTCTCGATGTCCTTGACGGTGATCAGACCGACACAGCGGTAGTCGGCATCAACGACCAACAGCTTCTCGATCCGGTGCTTGTGCAGGAGCCGCTTCGCCTCGTCCGGATCGACGCCATTACACACCGTCACCAGCGGTTTTTCCGACAGATCGGGGGTCATCAGCTCGCTGACCGGCTGGCTCGGGTCATCGGCGAAGCGCACGTCACGATGCGTGAGGATGCCCAACAGCCGCCCCGTCGCCGGCGCCACGACCGGCACGCCGGAGAATTTGTGCGCCCGCATGAGCGCCAGCGCATCGGCGAGCGTCGCGTCCGGGCCGATCGTCATCGGATCGACGACCATGCCGGATTCGTACTTCTTGACCTTGCGCGCCTCGGCTGCCTGGCGTTCGGCCGACATGTTCTTGTGGATGATGCCGAGACCGCCCGCTTCCGCCATCGCGATCGCAAGCGTGCTCTCGGTCACCGTGTCCATCGCTGCCGAGATCAGCGGAATGCCGAGCTCGATCGCGGACGTCAGCCGGCAGCCGGTTTCGGCCGCCGTCGGCAAGACCTGCGAAGCCGCCGGCACCAGGAGCACATCATCGAAAGCCAGCGCTTCGGGGATCATCATTGCCGCAGCTGTCCGCGTCGCCCAAGGGGACCCGCCACAAGGCGTAGCACGCCGGCCAGACATATTCCAGCGTACCCGGCCCCGTAACTTCGGCCGCACACGAGAGCCGCGGTTTGGCGTATGCTTGCACGGTCGGCCGGCAGCGAAAGTCCGGCAGCAAGACGATGGAGGGACCAACATGAAGGCGAAGACAACGTGGATCATCATTGCCGACGGGGCGCATGCCCGGATTGCCCGCCACGACGGGCCGGGAACGGGGATCGTCGCCGCGCTTGACCACGAGTTTGCGGCGCCGCACGCGCCGACGCGTGACTTCGTCAGCGACCGGCCCGGAAGCTACCCCGACCGCGGCGCCTTGGGCACGCACCGGTTCGCCCCGAAGACGGATCGGCACGAGCACGAGAAGGTTCTGTTCGCAGCCGATGTCAGTGCGGTTGTCGACAAGGCGGCCGAGGAGAAGGCTTTCGACCGCCTGATCGTGGTGGCACCGCCGGAGGCGCTCGGCAATCTGCGGGCGGCGCTCAAGGATCACACGCGGGCGCTGGTGACGGCGGAAATCGCCAAGGACCTCACGCATGTGCCGTTGCACGCCTTGGCCGAACACTTGCGGGACGTCATCGAACCTTAAACGGCCGAACAGTGCCCGGTGTGGTGTTTGGCGGCGCAATGATGCTACGCTTGGCACACGATGCGGGCTGAGGAGCGTGCCCGCGCCGTGACAGACCGGGTGGGCCTGAACGATAGGAGGCAAGCGGCGATGTTTGATCCGAACGAACTCTTGAACACCATGCTCTCGAGCGGCACTCGTGGCTCGCCGATGTCCGATTTGCTCGCCGGCCTGAACGAAGGGGGGGCTGCGGGGGGCCTCCAGCCTGGAGGTATGAGCGGAAGCGCGATTGGGAGAAGGTCCGGCGCCGGGCCGCTCGGTGATCTCCTGGGCGGGCTCATGGGCGGCGGCCTCGGCGGCGGCATGGCCGGCGGGACTATGGGTGGCGGCGGCATGGCCGGCGACGGGATGGGCGGCGGCCGCAGTATGGGGG
>JBATPX010000200.1:0-16009 GCA_049291695.1 Defluviicoccus sp. | reverse complement strand
AGACGACAGCCGAATAATGCCGAGCCATCAACGATCCGATATTAATCTAAGTCCTTGAGCGCGAGAAACGATTAGGCGATCACCAATGCATGGCTCGGAATAATCCGGGACTCGGAATTATGCCGCTTATGCCGAGCTCGGCATAACAGGCATACCTTTGCCGTTCACCGGCTCGAGGAATGGGTGCGCGAGGGCGTCGACCTTGACGCCAAGCTGCCGGTTCTCGCCGCCTACTTGGGACACCAGTCGCTCAACGGTACGCAGCGCTACCTGCGGATCACGCCTGAGATCTTCCCGGACATCGTCGCCAGCCTGGACAAGGTGGTCGGCCACGCCATCCCCAAGGAGGCTCGGCCATGAGACCGACCGACTTCGCCACTCAGCTGGCGCGCTTCTTTGCCGATTACCTGGCATCTCAGCGCAATGTCCGCCCGAACACCATCAGGGCCTACCGTGATGCCTTCTTGCTGTTCCTCCGCTTCTGCCGCGAGCACTGTGGCCACGTCCCTGAACGTCTGACCCTCGATCATGTCGATATGGAGCTTGTCCGTGGCTTCGTACGCCACTTGGAGGAACGAGGCAGTTCCGCGCGCACTCGCAATCAGCGGCTGTCGGCCATCCATGCCTTCTTCCGCTACCTGCAGGTCGAGGAGCCTCAACGCATCCTGCAGTGCCAGCAGATCCTCGCCATTCCGCTGCAGCGCTGGCAACGCCAGCCGGTGCACTATCTGTCGCCGGACGACCTCGCCGCCGTCCTCGCCGCACCGGATCTGGGCAGCCGGGAGGGGCGACGAGACGCCGTCCTGTTGACCTTCCTCTACGACACCGGCGCCCGCGTTCAGGAGTTGATCGACCTCTCGGTCCGCGACATCCGTCTCGACGCTCCATCGCAGGTGCGGCTCACCGGCAAGGGCAATAAAACCCGCGTCGTGCCGTTGATGGAGGGAACCGTCACCCTGATGCGAAGCTATCTCCGCGAGCACCGCCTTGAAGCCGCCGATCGTCTCGACCATCCACTGTTCTGGAACCGGCGGCACGAACGGCTCACGCGCTCCGGGGTCCGCTACATCCTGCGCAAGCACGCTGCGACCGCCCGCTGCCAGCGGCCGGGTCTGCCGCAAGGCGTCGCGCCGCACATGCTGCGCCACAGCAAGGCGATGCATCTGCTTCAGGCTGGAAACAACATCGTCATCATCCAGGCCATCCTCGGCCACGCCGACGTCAAAACCAGCGCCCTCTATGCCCGCGCCAACCTGGAGATGACCCGCGACGCCCTGGAGAAAACACGCGGCGACACGCCGCAGAAACCTACCCTTCCTTCCTGGCAACGGGACCCAGGACTGATGGAGTGGCTGCGCTCGCTCTAAAGAAATTATGCGGAGTCAGCGGGCGCCTGTCCCCAGTACAAACAGCGCCCCTGCCTCCCAACTCCACATAACAACTCACTTCGCATAATGAAACTTATGTAGAGCTCTACATAAACTACACGCGCATTTTTCAGCGTCAGATTTGACCGCCGCCGAGATCGCCACGGTGGTCCGCCGCTACGCCAAGTTCGAAGACGAGATCGACGCCTGGATGGCACCATCGCGCCGCGGCGATGCCAACCGCTACTGCCGCAGCGTGAAGAGCTTCCTCGCCAGCGGCGACGTGACGCGAAAGCTCGCCAGCGGCAGCACCAGCGAAGTCTGCAACGCCTTTGGCACCCGCTACTCCAAAGTCAACCTCGAAGCCTGGAGCCGGCACCGGACGATCGAGTTTCGCCAGCACGGCGGCACGGTTGAAGCCGAGAAAGCCTTGGCCTGGATCCACTTCGGCCTCGGCTTCATCGAAGAGAGCCGGCGGGTGGCGCATGGCACCAACACCGCCGCCTTGATCCCCGCCAGCAGCAAGATGGCCACCGTGATGAGAATGCTCAGCCGGATGGGCGGCGCCAGCATCGACGATTTGATCGCCGCGACCGGCTGGAAACGGCATTCACTTCGCGCCGCGATCTCCACCCAGCTGCGCAAGCGCGGCCTCGAGGTGGTCAGCCGGCGCGAGAACGGCACGACGGTTTATGCCATCATCAACCGCGCGGTCGACGCCGCCGACCACGTGATGGCCGGCATCGATGACAACACCGCGACCTACCTGCGCCGTCGCGCCGCCACCTTTGCGCGCCGCGAACGCCGCGCAGCATGAAAGGAGACCAACGAACGATGCTTTACGTTGCCTACGGCTCGAACATGAACCGCCGGCAGATGGCCAAGCGCTGCCCGAAGGCCAAGCCGCTGGCGGCCGTTTGGCTACACGGCTGGCGGCTGGTGATGCGCCAAGTCGCCGACATCGAACCCGACGCGCAAGCGGTCACCCCGGCGGCGCTGTGGGAGATCACGCGCGCTTGCGAGCGCGCACTCGATCTCTACGAAGGCTTCCCGCACCTTTACGTCAAGGAGCGCCTCGCGGTCGCACTCCCGAATGGCCGGCGGGCGAAGCCCATGGCCTACGTGATGAACGGACCGCGCCAGCGGGATTACGCGCCGGCCTCGGATGGCTACCTCGCCGCCATCGCCGACGGCTATCGCGACTTCGGCTTCGACGATCTGGCAACACTGCGCGTGGCGCAAGTCGAGGCGATCAGCCTCATGCGCTACGCCGAGCGCGCCGGTCGGTGCGACGCCGAGGCGCTCTTGCCGCCGTGGGCGCCACAGTTGGCGTACGGGTGCAAATGAGAACCGCCGGCATGTATTCCTCGCCGGCGCCGACAGGCGCGCGCCCTTGGCTTGAGCGTCGGCCCTCGAGAGTCACGTTCGCCCCTCCTCAACCGGTATCAACCCGCGGACCCGCAGCGCCTCGAACACCCGGCGCAGCAGGTACGACCGGCAGAGCGATGCGATCGTGAACAGACCGCCCAACGCCAGGTTCTGCTCCAGCGACGCGTCGAGCCCGAACACCGGAAACGTCAGGATCTGCATCGCCACCGCGACGCCGTAGCCGACTGCGATGTTGACCAGCGCCTCGATCAGCGACATCCGGCGCGATTGCTTAAGCGGGCTGGTCGACATTCTGCGCCTGGTTCAACTCGGCCAGAAACTGCTCGGCGGTCTTGCCGGCCGAAGGGGCGCCCAGGCTGAAGTCGATCGGCCAGCCGAACGCGCTGGCCAGCAGCCCGAGCAAGCGCTCGATCGCCACCGCGCCGGCAAACGGCATCTGCTCCTCGGCCGCCAGCCTGACCCAGCCGAGCGTGTCGGTGAGCTTAACCGCATCCGCCTGCGGCGCATGGCCGTTTTCGAGGACGGTGAGGCGGCGGTGGAGGTCGTTCCAGGCTAACTGGTTGATCCAATCGCTCATCGGGTGGTGTCCTTACGTTGCAAAGTGGTCTATCTGGCCGAAGGGTGGTTGCGGCGGCGGGAGTTGTGCGCGTAAGCGGACGCCCTTGCGTCTACCCGCGAAACAAGGATATGAGCCTCGCCTGGAAACCGTTCCTCACCGCGGAATTGATCACGCCGCCTTAGGCAGCCGCTCGCCGGCGACCGCATCGAACGTTCGCCCGCCATCGTCCAGCGCCGCCTTCCGCCCGGTGAAGCTCTGCCATCGGGTCACGATCACGTCGCAGTAGCGCGGATCGATCTCCATGCCGAAGCACCGGCGGCCCGACTTCTCGGCGGCAATCACGGTGGTGCCGCTGCCGGCGAACGGCTCGTACACCGCATCGCCGCGGGCGCTGTTGTTGAGCATCGGCCGCAGCATGCACTCGACCGGCTTCTGCGTTCCGTGCACCGTCGCCGCGTCGTCGTCGGCATTGGTGGCGATCGGCCACACCGTCGACTGATCGCGGGCGCCCTGCCAACAGGACCGGCCGCCACCGCGGACGGCGTAAAAACACGGTTCATGCTGCCAGTGGTAATGGCCGCGGCTGAGCACGAAGCGGTTCTTCACCCAGATCAACTGCGAGCGGATGGTGAACCCGCATGCATCCAGGCTCTCAGCAACGGTGCGGGCATGAATGCCGGCATGCCAGACATAGGCGACATCGCCCGGAAACAGCGCCCAGGCGTCGCGCCAGTCGGCGCGGTCGTCGTTGCGGACGGTGCCGGTGCGCGCCGTCGCCGACACCCCGGCATCGTTGCGCCAGGCCGGATCGTATGCGACGCCGTAAGGCGGATCGCTCACCAGCAGGTTCGGCCGTGTGCCGCCAAGCAGCCGCGTCACATCGTCGGCGGCGGTCGCATCACCGCACAGGAGGCGATGATGCCCGAGGACCCACAAGTCACCCGGCCGCGACACCGGTTCGGTCGGCAGCTCGGGAACCGCGTCATCATCGGCGCCGGCGGAAGCGCTGCCGTCGGCGGCCAGATCGAGCAGCCGCTGCAGCTCGGTATCATCGAAGCCGGTGAGGCCGAGGTCGTAGTCGAGCGCTTGTAAGTCGAGCAGCTCGAGGCCCAGCAGCTCGTCGTCCCAGTCGGCCCACGAGGCCGAGCGGTTGACCAGCAGCCGGAACGCCTTGATCTGCGCTTCGGAAAGATCATCGGCGAGGACGACGGGGACTTCGGTGAGCCCAAGCGATTGCGCCGCCTTGAGGCGCAAGTGGCCATCGACCAGGGTGCCATCGGAGTGCGCCAGAACGGGAAGCCGAAAGCCGAACTCGGCGATGGCAGCCGCCATGCGGGCGACGACGTGATCGTTGCGGCGCGGATTGCGCGCATACGGGATCAGCCGCTCGATCGGCCACTGTTCGATGGCGAGCCGCTCAGGCTGCATCGCGCGTCTCCGTTGTGCATCCGCGCTCGGCCGCGATCGCCTCGAACGTCCGGCCATCGCCGTCGAGCGTCGCCGGTTTGCCGGTCGCCGTCTGCCAGCGCTTGACCGCCACGTCGACGTACTGTGGCGAGATCTCGATCGCGAACACCCGCCTGCCCGTCGTCTCGCCGGCGATGATCTGCGAGCCCGAGCCGGAGAACGGCTCGTAGCAGACCTCGCCACCCCTAGCATGCTGGCGCATCGGGATGGCGAACACGTCGACCGGCTTTGACGTCGGATGGTCCGTTTTTTCGCCGACTTTGACGGTTGGGATGTTCCACACCGTGGTCGGATAATCGTCCGACACCCTGGGCGGCTTGTTGCCCTTGAGCCAGCCGAAGAAGCACGGCTCGTGCCCCCAGAGATAGTACGAGCGGGTCAGGATGCCGCGGTCCTTGGCCCAGATGAGTTGCTGGTGAACGAAGGCGCCGTACTTCTCCCACACCCCTTCGACCATCGCCTGGCGGCGGCTGGCGTGCCAGCAATACCAGGCGGCGTTGGGCAGGATGGCATGATCGATCGCGGCCTTGATGAAGCCCTCGTAGAGTTCCCGGCCTTGGGATGAATCGTCCCAGGTGATGCCGTAGCTGTTGCCCCAGTCCTTGTTCTTATCCGGCGAACCTTGCCTCGAGGGATGATTGGTGCCGTCGTAATCGACCAGGTAGGGAGGATCGGTTGCAAACAAGATCGCCTTATGGTTGTGCATGACGCGGACGACGTCTTCGGCCTTGGTGCTATCGCCGCACAAGAGCCGGTGATCGCCCAAGAGCCACAGATCGCCCGGTTGCGAGACCGGATCGGCCGGCGGCTCGGGACTGACGTCCTCGCCAGCCAGGCCATCCCCTTCATCCAACGGCGCCAGCAGCCGATCCAGTTCCTCGCCCGCGAAGCCGGTCAGATCCAGATCAAAGCCCAGCGCATTCAGCGCATGCAGCTCGGCGGCGAGCAGCTCGTCATTCCACTCCGAAAGCTCGGCAAGCCGGTTGTCGGCGATGCGATAGGCGCGGACCTGCTCCCGCGTCAGTTGCGACAGCCGGATCACCGGCACTTCCGTGAGGCCCAAGTGCTCTGCCGCCAACAGCCGCCCGTGGCCGGCGACGATCTCGCCGTCATCGGCGATCAGGAGCGGCGACGTGAAGCCATACTCGACCAGCGAGGCGGCGATCCTGGCGATCTGATCGTCGGAATGGGTGCGCGCATTGTTCGCATACGGCTTCAAGCGCGCGATCGGCCACTGCTCGATCTGCTCAGGGCAAGAGCGAAGCGTCGTCAAGGGCGATGTCCTTGGCACGAATGGGAACGTGAAAAAACCGGCTCCATGGCTGGATGCCGGTGCTGGATCCTGGCTGGCTTCCGGAGTCCACTCCGGGATCCAGCGATCGGATCGGCTAACCTGTTGAGATGTGGAGGTTATTTAGAGAGCGGCGAGTCGCTTCTGGCTTCGCTGGCTTCCGGATTGGCTTCCTTAAATCCACCCCGGGATCCACCGTTCGGATTGGCTAATGCGTTGAAATGTGTAGGTTATTCTGTGGAAGGTGGCTTCTGGACTTGGTGGCTTCCCCGTTTTCGGGGCTCTCGCTAGGGATCTTTCGGGCTGTTGCCACCAGCGGTTGTAGTCTCGGGGAAGGACCCAAGATATCAACCACTTACCGATGCCCGGAGAAGTTCCGGTATCCTTTTCGCCTGCCGTTCCGAAGCCCTAAACCATGCTCTGTTACCTCTTCCAGTTGTGCCGTTTGCCGTGCCTGCGGCGAATCTCGAATCGATGATCACGCATACTACATGTTGTGGGTCTCTTTGTCAACAGCGCAATATGTGGCGCTCTCAAGGTGTCGCTGCCGCCCTCCAGCATCGCCGCTGAGGGCGCCTGTCACCGCGAGGGCGGCAACCGCCCCGCCGCTTCTCCGCTTACCTCGAACGAACGTGATGGCTGCCGCTTCGCTGCCGCCTGAGGCCCGCTGCAGGCCCAATGCGAAGCATCGCAATCTTCTACATCTTGCGACGGGCGATGTCAAGAGCACAAGATGTTCTTATTCAAGTGAGGATTCACTGTCTTGGACCGACCACCCAGGGCCCACAACCGGTTCTCCGATCCACGGTAAGACACTCCTCACCCCTACAGCGGCATAGGCGATCGTTCCCTCCCAGCGTCTGCCACGACGCACGCTCTTGCGAAAAGCGGGAGAAAAGAGAACAGTTGCGAGCAAACAACAGAGGGGAGGTTGGGACCGTGCCGTCATCGCCGGAGAACCTGGCTTCGGGCATGAACATCCCGTCCCGCGAAATAGGAAGCGTGTTCCTCAGTGCGACGGTCAAGGATCTGAGGCACTACCGTGACGAGGTCCAAAGTGCGCTTCGCGGAATTCGAGTCACAGTGTTCCTGCAGGAGGAGTGGAATGAAGCCTCGGGGCGCAGCGTCAACCTCTGTCTGCAGAGGCTAGACGAGGCGGACGGTTACGTCGGGGTATTCGGCTTTCGTTACGGGTGGATCCCGTCCGGCCGCGATGTTTCCATCACGGAGCTGGAGTGTCTGCATGCCTTCGAGCGTTGGCCTCACGAGCCGCCGCCGATCTTTCTGTTTTTGCCGCAGCAGGGGAGCGAGGCGGCAATCGAGCTCGAAGGCTACGCCGACGAAGCCCTGGCATCCGACTATTCCAGCGAGCCCGACGAGCGCGCCGACAGCAAGAAGCGTCAACGGGACTTCTGCAATCGTTTGCGCAACAGCGAGCGTTTCATTCGTGATTTCAGCACGCTTGCCGAGCTTCGTGAGCGCAGCATCTGCGTCGTCTACACTTGGAGCCTTCGTGTTCTTAAAGAAGCACTGGCGGCGCGACCGGCTGCGGGATCGAGGGGCACGGGGATCCCCGCATCCGAACTCGGCGAAATCGACCGCGAGGCCCAGCGCGATGCCATTCACGACGCATTGCAGGCCCTTCGTCGCCGTCCCGAAGTTCCGGCGATGTGTCTGGTCATCCAAGGGGAGGAAACAGCCGGGCACTCGGCCTTCCTTGATTGGCTGTCACATTGGGACATCTGGGAGATCAGTCGCGACTTTGTTCCGGTAACACCGCCACACGATCACTTCGACGCCAGTTCGTTGATTGCGGCGGCCATTTCCAACCTCGCGGGCGGCCTTCCGGGGAGCGCCGCGGGGGTCGGCGCTCTGGCCGAAGTTGTGCTCAGGCGCCTCGACAAGGAGCCGGTGGTCTTGACATTGTCGGCATTGCATCGCCTTCAGGGAGGATTGGAGGCGTTTCATGCCGGCTTCTGGCGGCCCCTGTTCGAGGCGCTGCGGGTGAAGTGGCAGCTGAAGATGGCGACGCATCGGCTGGAGATGGCGGAGCATCGGCTGGTCCTCCTGGTTGACTGGCGTGAATTTTTTTCTGCCGAGCCTGCCGATCTCCTGTGGCCGGGTGATCCGGCCGCGCCGAACGTCGACTACAGCCTTCTTCTGCCGTTGCCGCCGTTGGAACCTTTCAGGCCCATTGACGTCGAAGCGTGGCTGAGACGCTTAGGGATGCAGGGGCGGCAGTGCCGAGAAATCGCCGAGCGGGTCACGCGCGGCGCGACACCGCTCCTCGTGTTCGAGCGGCTGAACGGCGAAGGCTTCTGGGACGAGCTTGCGAGAGGGAAAGTCCATGGCTGATCGGCGATTTACTGGAACGGGCTCGAAACGCTACGTGACCACCGAGGACGTCGCCGAGATCGTCAATCTGGCGATCAGGCTTGGTCGGCCGATCCTGGTCGAGGGCGAGGCCGGCTGCGGCAAGACCATGCTGGCAAGCGCCATTGCCGAAGAGCTGGTTCTTGGCGAGGCGATCGCGATGACAGTCAAGAGCACCAGCCAGGCAAAAGATCTGCTGTATCGCTTCGACGCGCTGCGCCGCTTGCAGGAGATCCAGGGCGCCAACGCCGAACGAGCGCGGTTCATTTACCCTTACATTACGTTGCAACCGCTCGGCCAGGCGATCTTTGGGGGCAAGCCTTGCGTCGTGCTTATCGACGAGATTGACAAGGCCGACCCCGACTTTCCAAACGACCTCTTGGAAGTCCTCAGCGGCGACTTCGCCTTTGACATCGATGATCTGCCCGCCGATGAAGCCGAGCGGGCACTGAAAGAGAATGGTTTCGGCCGCCGGGTGAAGCTGCCCAGGAGCGGCACGCCTCCGGTGGTCGTCATCACCAGCAACCGGGAAAAGCAGCTTCCAGAGCCCTTCCTGCGCCGCTGCCTTTACCTGGACCTCACCTTTCCGACGGACCCCACCGTGCTTGCCAGGGTCGTCGCCTTGAACCTCGGCGCGAGCGTCGGTGTGATTTCAAACGAGCTTGTCGGCGCGGCGATTGAGCGATTCCTCGCCGTCCGCGGCCGCGCCGAAGGACTGCACAAGCCGCCGGCGACCAGCGAACTGGTTGATTGGGTGAAGGTACTCCACTGGCAGGGCAAGACGGCGGAAGAAGTTGGGAAGAGCGGAGACCGGCCGCCCTACTGGCGGCTGCTGTTCAAGACCATGCAGGACCTCGACGCCTACAGCAAGCGCACCGGACCGATGGCGGATGACCGCACCCGATGACGAGCTGATCCTTTACGGCGTTTTCGAGACGCTCCTGCAGCGTCGCGTACCGCTCGGCGTGCCCGATTACCTGGACGCCTTGCGCGCATTGCGGCTCGGCCTCGGTTTGCCGCCCCCGGTTCTGTCGACGGAGGCCGCGGTGCCGGCGGCACGGGACCGCCTGCGCTGGCTTTGCAAGGCCCTGTGGGCGCGCAACGACGATGAGCGGCGCCTGCTCGATGCGATCTTCGATGCCATCCCGCCGCCGGCACCCGAAGAGATCGAGCCCCTCGCCACTGAAATGGAACGCATCGGCCGGCAGCGCCTGCCTTGGTGGCGAAGGCTCTGGGATGCGCTTCGGCCGGAGGGGCTGACGACGAGCCGATCCAGACCACCGCCCGACGCCGATATTGACCAGCCGCGGATCGCTGTCGCCTTCGAGTCCCCGCGCCAAGCCGGCGGAATCCCGTTGCCTCGCCTTTTCGAACCGACTCCCGACAGCGAGACCTTCGTCCTGCGGCCGCAGACGGTAGTGAGCCAGCGCACCCTGACGATCCTGTGGCGGCGGTTCCGTGCCATGATGCGCAGCGGCGCCAAGACGGAAATTGATATCGATGCCACGCTCACTGCGCGCTGCCGCCAGGGGGTTTTGGCGCGCCCGGCGATGCGGGCGCCCCGGCGCAACCGCGCCCGGCTGTTGATTCTTGCGGACGTCAGCGCGAGCATGGCACCGTGGCGGCCGTTCCTCGATGTGCTCGCCGGCTCGCTGGCGTTGGGGCGGCTGCAACAGGCATCGATCTACTATTTCAGCAACCTGCCGCGCCGAGCGGTCTTCGCCCGGGCGGATCTGACGCTGCCGTCGCCGCTGGAAGAGGTTTTCAATCGCTACCGCAGCGCCGGTCTGCTGATCATCAGCGACGCTGGCGCGGCACGCGGCCTGTTCAGCCCGCGCCGGGCGCGGGAGACCGAGGACTTCCTGGCGGAGACCCGGCGGGCGATGGCGCCGCGCTCGGTCGTCTGGCTCAACCCAATGCCGCGGGACCGATGGCAAGGCAGCAGCGCCGGGGCCTTGGCCCAGCAGCGCCTCTCGGTGGTCCTGCCGCTTAACGGCGCATCGTTGATCCGCGCCGTTGACGTCCTGCGCGGGGCGAAACGCGCATGAGCACCGTCGACGTTGCCGCCCGTGCAGTAGAGAACGCCCGCGATGCCCTCGATCGTTTCGCCCGCACTTATGGTGAACTGCCGCTGCGCCTCCTGCTGCATGCTGCCGTGCCGCAGAGTTTTCGCGGCGACACGCTCAATCTCCTGAAGATCAATTTCGTGCCCGAGGCCGGGGCCGATTTTTCGGTCGATGCGGACGTCTTGCTGTCGCCAGCGGTCGAAGCCGTCGGCGGCGGCTATTTTCGACTTGATCCCGAATTGCGCCGGCAATGCCTTGATCTTCTCGATGTCGTCTACCGTTCGCCGGGATCAAGACGCAGCGTTCGGGTCGCGCATTTTCTTCTTGCCTATGTCGACCATGTCGAGCGCCAGACCGTCGGTGGCCCCGATCCCCTCCTGAGCGAGTATCTGGCAACGCAGCGCTGGGTGGCGCTCGCCTTCATCGATCCGGCAGCCGTGGCGCGTGCGTTGGCGGAGAACGTGCGCGATCAGATTGCAGGCGATCGGACCGCTGTGCACGCCCGGCTCGGCAGCGTTGCCGCGGCGTTAACCATCCCGCTGGGCGGTCATCGGGCGCTGCTCGACTATGCGCGCGGGATCGACGCCCTGTTGTCTGGTGATAAGGAAGCCGCGAAACGGCTTCTGACACCACTCGGCGACGAGGAGTTGAGAGTGGGCGACATTGTTCTGCGGCCGGCGAGCGAACTCATCGGCGAGCGTGAGCGTATTTCGGCTGCAACGGGGGAAGAACGAAAGGCCCCACCCAGAATTGCCGACTTCTCCGTTTTCCGCGACGTCGACGCGCCGTGGTGTCCGGAGATGGTGGTGATTCCGGCGGGTGAATTCCTGATGGGCTCGCCGGAGAAGGAGGAGGGGCGCTTCGACGACGAAGAGCCGCAACATAAGGTGACGATCGGCACTCCGTTCGCCATCGGCCGTTATCCGGTGACGGTGGGTGAGTATCGCAAGTTCGTCGAGGCCACCGGCCATCGCCACGAGGGCGGGCTGCGCGTTTGGACCGGTTCCGAATGGAAGGAGGATGCGTCCAAGAGCTGGCAGGATCCTGGATTCGCGCAAACCGATCGAAATCCGGTGGTTGGCGTCAACTGGCGCGATGCCGTAGCCTATTGTGAATGGCTCGCAAAAGAGACCGGCAAGCCCTACCGCTTGCCGTCGGAAGCCGAGTGGGAATATGCAGCCCGAGCCGGGACGACGACGCGCTATTCGTGGGGCGATGCGATCACGGAAAAGAATGCGAACTTCGAAAGGAAGGTTGGCAAGACAAGCGAGGTCGGCGCCTATCCGCCGAACCCCTGGGGGCTTTACGACATGCACGGCAACGTCTGGGAATGGGTGGAGGATGTCTGGCACGAGAATTACAAAGGAGCACCGGTGGACGGCTCGGCGTGGACTGACAAAGAAGGAAAAGATTCCTCCCGCGACCGCGTCAACCGCGGCGGTTCCTGGGGCAGCTATCCGAGGTACCTCCGTTCGGCCAACCGCTTCTGGAACGTACCCGGCAGCCGCGGCGGCACTCTCGGGTTTCGCTTGGCCCGGACCCTTTCTTAGGACTTTTTGCTTTACTGCTTTACCTCTTGGGGTTTCCAAAGGGGCGTAGCCCCTTTGGTCGGTTTTTTTGAAAGAAATGACTTCGCGTGCCTGACAACAGCAAGCACACCGGTGTTGCCCTGGAGAAGGCCTATCAGTTCACACTGTGGCTGGTGCCGACGGTGGAGAAGTTTCCGCGCGCGCAGAAGTTCCTTCTGGGCGATCGCATCCAGGCCGCCGCCATCGACGTGCTGGAGGGCCTGGTCGAGGCCACCTACACCCGCAACCGCGGCCCGGTGCTGCGCGCCGTCAACCTGAAGCTGGAGAAGCTGCGCCTGCTGTTCCGCCTCGCCACCGACCTGCAGATCCTCGATCTCCGCCGCTACGAGCATGCGGCACGTTCCCTCGACGAGATCGGCCGCCTCGTCGGCGGCTGGCTGAAGGCAAGCCATGCCCCCGAAGCGGCATGACGACCTGTTTGATGCCATCGCCAGCTTCCCGGCGCTGCGCGCGGCGGCGAAGCGGGCGATACGGGGCAAGCGCGGCAAGGCGATGCCGGCCGCCTTCATGGCCGGGCTGGAGCGCGAGATCCTGACGCTTGAACGCGAACTGCAGACCGGAACCTACCGGCCCGGCGGCTACGTCGAGATTCGCGTCGAGGACCCGAAGCCGCGCATGGTCTCCGCCGCGCCGTTCCGCGACCGCGTCGTTCACCATGCGCTGTGCGCCGTCATCGAGCCGATCTTCGATCGCGGCTTCATCTTCGACAGCTACGCGAACAGGGTGGCCAAGGGCACGCACGCCGCCGTCGCCCGCTATGAGCGCTTCCGCGACCGCTCGGCCCACGTGCTCCGCTGCGACATCTACCGCTACTTCCCTTCGATCGATCATGCGATCCTCAAGGCTGATCTGCGCCGCCGCATCGCGTGTGAGCGCACGCTCTGGCTGATCGATGCCATCATCGACGGCTCGAACCCGCAAGAACCGGTGCACATCCACTATCCCGGCGATGATCTGTTCACGCCGTTCGAGCGCCGCCGCGGCCTGCCGCTCGGCAACCTGACCAGCCAGTTCTTCGCCAACCTCTATCTCGACGGCCTCGATCACTTCTGCACCGAGGTGCTGCCGACCCAGGGCTATCTGCGCTACGTGGATGATTTCGCTTTGTTCGCGGACGATCCGGAGGTTCTCGGAGAGTGCCGCCGGTGGATCGGCGATTTCCTCACCGGCCGGCGGCTCAAACTGCATCCGCGCAAGACGGTGATCCGGCCGAGCGCCGAACCGGCCGCCTTCCTCGGCTATGTGCTGGCGCCGGGGCGGCGGTGGCTGCCGGAGGACAATGTACGCCGCTTCCGCAACCGCTGGCGCGGCCTCCGCGACCGCGTGCGCGCCGGCACCCTGCCTGAAGACGATGCCGCGCGCCGGGTCTGCTCCTGGATCGCGCACGCAGAACACGCGCAGACCTGGCGCCTGCGCCATGCCATCTTTCGCGGCGGGCCGTTCGATCCCGCTTGCGCTGACGACCTTCCGCGATGGCCCCTTGGGCCGCAAGCGGGAGCCTGGCCGGCCCCCTCCCGCAACCGCGTCAACCGCGGCGGTTCCTGGAACAACAATCCGAGGAACCTCCGTTCGGCCAACCGCAACAGGAACGAACCCGACAACCGCAACAACACTCTCGGGTTTCGCTTGGCCCGCACGCCCCTGAATAGCCAGAGCCGGCGCGTTCACGGACGCACCGGGTGAGCACGAAGGGCGTCCAGGGCCGGCCATGATGAGCGCGTACGCCCGGCGGCGGTCTTGATCCTCATGGGATGACGGCCGCCGGGCAATGCCTCAGAAGGGCTGGGATTTTCCAGGCTCAGCCGCTCGGCCAGTCAGCGAGGCACCTTGGAGCTTCTCTCATACCCATACCACCCCGCCAGCACCCCCAGCGCCGCCACCAGGATCCCCTGCGCCTGCTCGATGCGCACCGGCCGGCCGCCCCAGCCCTGCCGCATCGCCCACTCGCGGATCGAGCGTTGCAGGCCTACGACGTGCCAGACGCAGGAGCCGGCCGGGCTGCCGAGCCCGCCCAAGGCATCGAGGGCCTTGCCGACACGGCGCCGCGCGTCGACCTGGGCGTCGGTGAAATCGCCCGGCCCGCCACCGCCCGGCAGTCGGATCAGCGGCATGCAGCGGATGACATCGAACCGGGCGATGGTGAACTGGGCCTGGAAGTCGCGCGCGGCGTCGTGCATGCCTTGGGTGATCGTGCCGGCGCGCAGCATGATGCCCAGCGTGTCGACGGTACGGTGGTGGACGACCGGCCGCCCCTCGGGATCGGCCTCGTAGACTGCCTCGAGGGCACCGTCGGGACGAGACACCACTGCCGGTTTGGTCGTGACGCCCGTTGGATCGGTTTGCAACCGTTGTAAACGCGGCTTCGTGGTGACAGTGGTTCGCTTCCTGCGCGCCATCACGCGATCTCCCTCTGTCCGTACAACCGCGTTGCCTCGTTGACCACCGCCTGGCGGATGATCTCGTCACGCACATCGTCGATCCGCAGCACGACGATCCCCTGTTTCCGCCACGCCGCCCGGCGCATGGCGAACAGCTCGTCGTCGTTCGTCGCCGTCCGCGGCAGGTGCCGCTCCAGCGAGCCATGTACGCCGCTATCCACGGGTCACCTCCCTGAGACACGCGGCGTAGCCGGCGACATCGACGATGCTATCGAGATGCGCCGGATCGCGGGTGAGCCTGGCGAGCTTGAGGTCGATCAGGCACAGCGCGACCTGCGCCGGGGTGACGGTGATTCCCATCACCAGCGACCACCGTGCAGCGACGGCGGCGAAGTTCTCCGACGGCGGCCCGTAGATCCGCTCGCGGTGTTCGATCACGCCTTGGGCGTGCTGCAGCAGCATGGCGCCGTTCATCGCGCCCCTCCGATCCCGTGCGCGATCGCCCAGTGCAGGATCGCCAGGGCGTCGGCCTCGTTGTCGTCGGCCGGAGCGAAGCCCAGCGCCTTCACCGCCGCGATCACTGCGGCCTTGTCGGCGTTGCCCTTGCCGGCGATGTGCCGCTTGATGGTGCCAACGGGAACGCCCCGGTAGGGGATCTTGTTCGCCTCGGCCCAGGCGGTGAGGTGCGCGAGATATCCTCCGTAAATATGACCTGCGCTGGTGCCCAAGTGCCGACGTACCTCTTCGAACACCACGACGCCGACGCCGCCCGCGGTCTCGTCGATCTCCTGCAGCCAGGCGCGGAACCGCAGCCAGATCATCCCGCCGCCCTCGAACCGGCCGGGCCGGAATTCCTGCACGCCGCTCGCAATCGCGCCGTCGCGACTGCGCACGGCCCAGCCGGTGCGCTGGCCCAGATCGAGGGCAAGGATCACCGGTGGTGTCGGCCGGCCGCCGGCCAGAGCCTCGATCGGCGGTGAGCCCGCCGCACTTGCATCGGGCTTAAGTTTCGTCAGAGTCATCGTCGCCATGGAAACCTCCATCGGGTTGTCGTGGTGCGGGCGGTGGCGTCGCCGGCCAAAGCTGTCGCCACCGTCCGTTTCGCTCGTGCTTTCGTGATCATCGGCGCTCATCGCGGCAGTCCGACCGCCGGATGCCGTTCCGCCCATTCGCTCCAAGCCGCCAGCCGGCGCTTGATGCAGGCGAGGTCTGCCGGTTCGTAGCCGTGCGGCGGGTAGCGGAGGCCGCGATCGAAGATGCTGGTGCCATCGACGAGCATCGTTTCGGCATCACCGACGACGATCATCACCGCGACCGGCCCGCTCCGGCTGAGCCGCTGATAGAGCAGCCGCTGTCCCGCCGGCAGCTCCCGCGGCTCGCTCTTCCATTCCAGGAGCAGCGCATTGCCGCCGATCTCGACGATGCCGTCGACGTCGCCGAAGCTGATGCGGCCGGGGAAGCAGTCGGCGAACAGCTCGATCTTCGGCCGCCGCTTGAGGTTGAAGCAGCCTTGGGCCGCGCAGTCCCAGC
>JBATPX010000199.1:0-4098 GCA_049291695.1 Defluviicoccus sp. | reverse complement strand
CGCGGCTCGCTGGAGCGGCACCTGCCGCGGACAGCGACGAACGAGGACGAGCTGCTCGCCATGCGCCGGGCGGCGTGGCGGAAACAGGGGATCGCGGTGCTGCGGATCGACGACGTGCGTGACGAGATCATCCGCCAGGCGGTGGTCAACGAGGCGACGCGGTTGTACGGACAGAGGGAGGGCGCGTGATGGCGCGCAGGAAGCGAACCACCGTCACCACGAAGCCGCGTTTGCAACGATTGCAAACCGATCCAACCGGCGTCACCTCGAAACCGCCGATCGTGGCCCGTCCCGACGGCGTTCTCGAACCCGTCTACGAGGCCGATCCCGACGGCCGGCCGGTGGTGCACCACCGCACCGTTGACACGCTCGGGATCATGCTGCGCGCCGGCACGATCAGCCAAGGCATGCACGATGCGGCGCGCGACTTCCAGGCCCAGTTCACCATCGCCCGCTTCGATGTCATCCGATGTATGCAGCGCGTCCGGGTGCCGGGCGGTGGCGGGCCTGGGGATCTAACCGACGCCCAGGTTGACGCTCGCCGCCGTCTCGGCAAGGCGATCGATGCGCTGGGCGGCCTCGGCAGCCCGGCCGGCTCCTGCGTCTGGCACGTCGTTGGCCTGCAGCGCTCCATCCGCGAGTGGGCGATGCGGCAGGGCTGGGGAGGACGGCTGGTGCGGGTCGAACAGGCGCAAGGCATCCTGGTGGCGGCGCTGGGGGTGCTGGCGGGGCATTACGGCTACGGCGGCTCCGCCCCTTTGCACGCGGCGAGACGCTGACGGGGGCGGTTCAGGCGGCGCGCGGGCTGACCTCGGCGTTCACCCGGTCGGCCAGCGTCGCCTTCGCCGTCGCCAGATCGTAGGCGGACTGCAGGTTGACCCAGAACTCCGGCGTCGTGCCGAAATAACGCGCCAGCCTGAGCGCGGTGTCGGCAGAAATCGCACGACGCCCGAGGGCGATGTCATTGATCCGCGAGCGCGTCACTTTGATGGCGTTGGCGAGCGCATAGACGCTGATCCCCATCGGCTCGAGGAACTCGGTGCGCAGGATCTCACCGGGCGAGACCGGCGGAAACCACTCGCCGCTGGTGACGTCACCAAAATCGATCCGCCCCTGATCGAAGTCCTCACGATTGATGCTCATGCTGTCATCCCCGATGGTAATCGACGAGCTCGACGTCCCAAGCTTCGCCGTCGCGCCAGACGAAGCAGATCCGCCAAACAGCGCCGCGGTCCGCTTGTCGGCAAAGATCTTGATCACGTGGCAGCGTACCGCGACACGGTACATTCGCCAAGAGAGCCGGTGCGATGCGGCAACTAAGGCAGCGAAAAGGATGGACGCCGGAGAGATCTAAGGCTCCGGCAGTTCGTCACCCGGGCGTGGCGGCGTGCCACCGGCCTGGGACATGACTTCGTCGAACGTGCGCCAGTCGGCACGCCGCGCCCGTTCGCTCAGCACTGCCTCGGCACGCAGCGCCGAAACCTTCTCCGCCAGCGCCGTGCTGATGAACTGGTTGAGCGACACCCCATCCTGCGCGGCGGCCTTCTTCGCCTCCTCCATGATCGAGGCGGGAAGCCTGAGGAGATAGCTGGTTGTGCGCATCAAAGCCCCCTCAACAGATCACCGGGACGGCTGACATTTATACGGAATACCGCCTGAGTGGCAGCCGGCCAGGGTGGAACAGGCGCAGGGCGAGCTGGTGGCTGCGCTCGGGGTGCTAGCGCAGCATGGTGGCCATGCGAATGCAAGGGTATGAGCATTCTTGATGTTCTTATGCACCACCGGATCAGTTGCACTGGCGGAACAGGCAAGGTTTGAAGTGTCCGGCTAAATGCCGTACGTTATCGTGGCGCTCGGGAAGAACGGATGGTGCGATGACGAAGATGGTAAGACACCCCACGCCGCCTCGAGGCCAACGCCTCGAAGCACGCGTGTCGCCGGATCAGAAAGCGCTATTTCAGCGCGCCGCCGATCTGCAGGGGCGAACGCTCACCGATTTCGTCGTTGCGAGCGCTTATGAGGCTGCGGTGCGAACGATCGAGGACATGCACGTCGTGCGGCTGAATGCGGAGGAGAGCGAGGCGTTTGCCGAGGCGCTGCTCAGACCGCGCGAACCGCCGGCGGACTTGAGGGCGGCCGCGCGCCGCTACCTCGAAACCCTCGACCGCTGACCGACGGCAGCCGTGCCGCCAGTGAGGATCGACGGTGACGCGCTTCAGCAAAGGGTTCATGGCGGTGCCCAGTCTTCCCTCGTAGGATGGGAGGGCACGCGATATCGGGCAACGCGTTGCCACACTTTGCCGTGCCGACGCGGCGCGAGGGCGTGTCCACGCGTTATGACCAATCGTGTCCAACCTTGCCCTTGGTGCGATTTTTTCCTACTATGGCGTGGTGTGAACGGAGAGCACCATGGGCGCCAAGATCAGCATCTCCTTGACCGACGAACACGCGCGGTTGCTCAACGACGCGGTCGCAAGCGGCGACTACGCCTCGTCGAGCGAGGTCATTCGGGAGGCCTTGCGGGATTGGCGGGGAAAGCGGCTCTTGGGCCAGCTTTGGGATGAGGGCATCGCCAGCGGGCGCGCCGACGAGCGGGAGACGATCGAGGATATCAAGCAAGCGGCGCGGCGTCGCCAAAGCGCCGGATGAGCGGGCAACGACGGCTCTTTCGCACCCGCCGGGCGCGGCAGGACCTGATCGAAATCTGGGAGCATGGTGCGGCGGATCATCCGGCCGCTGCCGATGCTTTGCTCGACCACATCGAGATCGCCTGTTCCCGGCTCATCGAGCATCCCCGTCTTGGGCCAGCCCGCGACGACATTCGGCCCGGGTTGCGATACCTTAAGCAATGCGGCTAGACGGCGCGCGGGCTGACCTCGGCATTCACCCGATCAGCCAGCGTCGCCTTTGCGGTCGCGAGATCGTAAGCGGATTGCAGGTTGACCCAGAACTCCGGCGTCGTGCCGAAGTAGCGCGCCAACCTGAGCGCGGTGTCGGCCGAGATGGCGCGCCGGCCCAGCACGATGTCGTTGATCCGCGAGCGCGTCACCTTGATCGCCTTGGCGAGCGCGTAGACGCTGATCCCCATCGGCGCAAGGAACTCGGTGCGCAGGATCTCGCCGGGCGAGACCGGCGGAAACCGCTCACCGCTCGTCAGGTCGCCGAAATCGACCCGCCCGCGATCTACGTCCTCACGATTGATGCTCATGCCCTCATCCTTGATGGTCGTCGACGATCTCAACGTCCCACGCTTCGCCGTCGCGCCAGACGAAGCAGATCCGCCACTGATCGTTGATGCGAATACTCATCTGTCCGGCGCGATCGCCTTTCAGCGTTTCCAGGCGATTGCCGGGCGGCACCGGCAGATCGTCAGGCGCGTGCGCGGCGTCGAGCATCTGCAGTTTCGCTCGTGCCTGCCGGCCGGTCTGGGGATCGAGTCCCTTGACCCCATGGCCTGCGAACAACGCGGCGGTCCGCTTGTCGGCAAAGCTCTTGATCACGAGCTAACGTACCGATACGCGGTACGTTCGTCAAGGCCCCGAGCGATGCGCCAAGGCTGGGGCGGCAGGCCGGTGCGCATCGAGCCGGTGCAAGGCATCATGGTCGCGGCGCTGGGGGTGCTGGCGGGCCACTTTGGCTACCGATGCGCCAACCCGCCGTCCCGTTAATGGAGGTAAACAGCCCCGCCACCCTGAAGAGGTGTCCGTTGTCTGAAATCGGCGAGCAGCTGCAGGCATGCTATCAATGGACGGGGTGTCACGACGACGGAGATCGTGTCATTCCTCCAAGTCGCGGACATGGATCCGCACCCGCCCCGGCTCGACGATCCACAACTCGTCGGCAGGTTGTCGGCTTTCGAGGACCGACACAAAGCTGCGCAAGAGAACGAGCAGGAGAGCGTGGGTGGGACGCGGCCCCAGATCGATCACGACGATCCCGGCACTCTTTTCCGGCGGAAAGCGTAGCACCTGTGCACATGATCATTGAAAGCGGTCAGCTGTGATCATCGAAAGCGGCCGGCCGTTTTCATTGAAAGCGGTCAGCCGTTTTCATGAAAGCGGCCACGCATGGGCAAGCCGGACGGCACGCGTGTTGGTT
>JBATPX010000198.1:0-1547 GCA_049291695.1 Defluviicoccus sp. | reverse complement strand
CGGTGTCGAGAACGAGCCCAAGCGCATCGAGCTCTGCATTGGTCGCTGCGATCTCAGCGAACACATGAGCCGGGTCGTAGCCCTGCCGGGCGATGGCTTCCTTCAGCGTCATCAGCCCGGCGCGCACGGCGATGACATCGGCACGGATGTCCTTCAACGGATCGACTGCCTCGAACCTCGGCGCGGTCCATTCGGCATCGATCGGATCAACGGGCAGGGCGCCGATCGCCTGCGCTGTCGCGACGAAGCGCTGCCACACCGGCCGGCACAGCCCCGGTACCAGCAGCTGCCACTGCAGCGCCTCCATCCGGCGGCGGAACTCGATCAGTCCAGCGCGGATCGAGGAGTAGTTGACCTGGGAGAGATCGCCGGTGAGCAGCTCATAGGTCAGCCCCACCCCGGCGGCGATGGCATGCAGCTGCACGCGCATGTATTCGCCGTAGCCGCCGGCATGCGAGGGCGTGGCGAACTTCACGTCCTTGCCGGGGCTCAAGTACTCGATCATGCCAGGCTCGAAGCTCTCAACCCGTCGGCCGTCGGCGGCCGTTGATGCGGATCCCAGCGTCTCCTCATCATCGGCGCCGGTTACAAACGCCGCAAAGCAGGCCTCGATCTTCTTGCGGACCAGCTCAGCGTCGTCGTACTCGTCGAGATCGCGCATCTTCAGGATCACCGGAGCGAACCACGGCACGCCGCGCACCTGGCCCGGCCGCAAACGGTCGAACAGGTGCAGCACGGATGATGCCGGCACGGGTTGGCTGGTGAGCGCGGCGCGGCGGAACATTGCCACCTCGCCGGGATGGACCGGGTAGAGCCAGTACGCCCGCCTTCGCCCCAAGGCATCGAACTCGACGCCCTGGATGACAAAGCCGCCACCGGGGGCGTCGCCGGTCTTGCTGGCGTCCAGGTGATCCGGCTCCAGTAGCTGCAGCTGCAGCGGCACGGGCAAGCCGTCCTCGACGCGCCGCTCGCGGACGCGCACCAGGCACTCGCCGCTCTCGACCAGGGTGCGGACGATCAGCGCCTGCAGGCCGGAGAAGTCGGTCAACCCGTCGGCATCGCAGGCTTCGGCGAAGCGAGCCCACAGCCTATCTGCCTGATCGCTGAGGGATGCATCGCCGGCACGGGCGCGAGGCATGATGCCGGTGCCGATCAGATTGCTTACCACCGCTTGCACAGCCTTGGCGGCATAAGGATTGTTGCGCACGAGGTCGCGCGAGCGGTCGCGCAAGCGCACGAGCGCGGTGCCGACCTCGGCATTGGCGCTGGTGCCGGCGACCACCCAGCCCTCGGTGCGCCGGCCGATGCGGGCGCCCTCGTAAGAGCGGGCGAGCATCGCAATCGCTGCACGGGCCTGCGCTCGACGCAAGCCGGCTCCCGGTGCCACCAACCCGATGGCGCGATCAAGAAAGTTCATGATTTTTCCAACAACAGGCAGGCCGACCCAGCAGCAGGATCGCCGGCGGATGGCCGGTCCTCTTTCCCGCCCTGCTAAGCAGCAGCGAGCACTGCTGGGTCGCCTATCCCTTGCTAAAAGTGGCGAGGCT
>JBATPX010000197.1:0-3462 GCA_049291695.1 Defluviicoccus sp. | reverse complement strand
CGCCACGCCGCCGCGGCAGGCCACCCAAAAACAGGAGCCTCGATCAACACGCCGGCTGATCACCCACCCCGCCGACCAGGGAATTTTCGCCCGGCACTTTCGGGGAATTTTCAAGCGGCATTGACAGGGGTGTAGTAGGAGCCGGTGGTCTTGCGCTGGTTGCCCTTCTGCTCGGCGGCCTCGGCGGCGAAGAGCAGCGTCTTGCCGTCATCGCCCAGCTGCGGCTGGAGTTCGAGGAGGGATTCATAGACCGAGCCCAGCTCCTCGGTCTCCATCGCGCGCCAGTTGACGGGAACCATGCCGGTTTTGTCGGCGAGCCAGGACAGGCGGTAGAGCGCCTCCATGAAGGCCTTGTTGCGCAGGCGGGCGACCTCCAGGTGGAGCAGCTTGTCCTCGGCGAAGAGGCCTCCGAGAGCCGGGAGCGCCAGCCGCTCTTCGCCATGGGCCAGCGCGCGGAAGACGATCTTGATGCCTTCGTAGCGGTCATGGTGCTTGTCCCATGACGCGGCGCGGGTGCACTGGGCGCGCAGGACGGCGAGGCTATAGCCCTCGGCGTAGAGCTTGCGGGCGTCCGCCTTGGCCTTCTCGGGGTGCAGGAGGTTCCGGTCCTCCGCGACCATCAGGAAGATCAGGCGGTAGACGAGGCGCAGCAGCTCGTTGAACCATTCGGTGAGGTTGACCTCACCGGACTTGAGCTTGGCGGCGAGATCCGGGTTGGCTTCAAGAAACCCGGAGCCGAGAACCTTGAGCGCAAGCTGGACCTGGTCGGCGAGGCGGTCGCGGGCGGCTTCGCCCTCCTTTGAGCCGGCCTCACGCCAGCGTTCCAGCGCGCAGTCGGTCGCCGGGGTGCCCTCGGCGCCGAAGCGCGAGCGGTGGATCATCAGCCAGAGGATGGTAAAGGAGGCGGCATCCTCGTTGGTGAAGATCTGGGCAAGATCCGCCTCGATGTAGGCGGGACGGGTCAGCGAGGCGTTGTCCCGCATCAGGCGGATCAGGGTGCCCTCGAGAGCGAGGGACGGCCACGCCGACATGTCGGTGACGGGTTTGCGGGCCAAGGCTCACGCCTCGCTCGGCATCAGGACGAAGAGCCCGATCACATCGGGCGGCGTGACGGCCTCGACGGTGACGCGCGACGCGGAACCCGCGGCGGCGCGAAGGCGCGCGTGGTCCTGGCTGAGATCCTTGGCCCGGGACGTGACGAAATCGGCCAACGGACCATCGAGAAGGCCGGGCAGATCCTCCTTCGCCCTGGTGATGAAGCGTTCGCGGGCTGCGGGCGCCAGGTCGGCCGCGGCCGGCGTGTTTAGGAGGTTTCGGGCCGCCTCGCCCGTAGCCACAATGGCGGATCCCTCGATCGCGACAAGGGCAGCCTCTTCCGCCAGAAGCAGGCGTTCCTTGCGTCCGTGGATCGTCAGCTTGTAGCGAATGCGGAGCAGGGCAAGGCGGGTCATCTGCTGAACAGCGGTCGTGGGCCACGCGCCAACCCGACCGATGCCGAGACCCGACAGCGACTCGGGGTCGAGCGACGCCTCCACCAGCGCTTCAGCCAGCGTGGCCGTCAGCGGATGCGTCCGGGTCAAGAGCGCGGTTCCCGAGGGAGCTGGCTCCGCCATCGCGAGGCGGACAGAGCCGGTCATGTTTCGCTGGGACAGGCGCTCCTTCAAGGCGCTGTCGAGCGCATGGACGTGCGCCAGCAGCAGGGATTTCCGGGACTCGAGCGGCACGCCGAAGCGCGACATCGCCCGCTCGACGAAAAGCTTCACGTCGGCCGGGGAACCCAGCAGCGATTGCGCTTTCTCCCACTCGGGCGCGACTTCCTGCGGCTTCATCGCATTCTGGGCAAAGCGGGCGCGGGATTTCTTCTCGTTTTCGGAGGCGTCGCGCCAGCACGCCTCGATCGCCCTTGTTCCGTCGTCGAGGCGAAGATCGAGGGCCAATTGGCGCGTCCCTCCTCGCCGCAGCATCATCGAGGCCATGAGCGCATCGGTGACCGGTCCACGCTCGTCCGGAAGCGGCACGGTAACGCCCGTCGTTTTGCGGATCTCCTCGGCCTTGCGGAGGATGACATCCAAAACCGCGCCATCGATGGCGCTGTCGGACGAGAACATCATGATGGAACGCACCAGTTCGGCAGGCTGGCCAAACCGGTCGACCCGGCCTTCCCGCTGCTGATGCTTGGTCGGGTTCCATGACAGATCGTAGTGGATCACCGTGTCGAAGAGCTGCTGGAGGTTGATCCCTTCCGAAAGGCAGTCGGTTGCGACCAGGATGCGCTGCGCCTCTTTCGTGTCATCGGCCGGCGCCATGTCGGCCACGCGATCGCGACGCTCATCAGGGGTAAGGACGCCGGTTACCGCTTCGACATTCAGCTTCGGGAACGCCTTGCGCAGTCCATCGCGGACATGTTCCGCCGTCGCCAGATAGCGGCAGAAAACGACCGGATTGGCACCCTTCTTGACGAGCGGCGTCAGCGCATCGATCAGGGCCGACAGTTTCGGGTCGGGTTTTCCGCCAAGCTCCTCGGCGCGTTGAACCAATGCGAGAAGCGCTGGGTCGGGTTGAAAATTCGAGCTTGGTTCGATGTCCACGCCATCTTCGTCGTCCCCATCCTCGTCGTAAATCTGGGGTTCCAGCCGATCGCTTTCGTTTGATGCCCGGTTTCGAAGAGCGCTCAGGGCAGCCGCAGGTGAGGAGCCGACGCATCGCATCAGGGCCAACGTGCCCCAGAAGGCAAGCCGCCGCTCATGTTGGCCGATGCCGGCCCTGGAGACGACGCCGAAGCAGTAGTCCAGAACGGCTTCCTGGAAATTCAGGTGGTCCTGCGAGAGCCGATAGGGGAACTCGGTCGTCTGGTGTCTTGGGAACGCTCGATCCTCGCTCCATTCACCCGAAACGAGATCGATCCGACGGCGCTGCACGAACTGTCGCGCGAGGCGCTCCCGATACCGCGCGTCTTCGAAGTTCATCGACCCGAACGACGGATCGATCAAAGAGAGAAGGCGCGCGAAAGCCTCTTCGTCCCCCGAATGCGGCATGGCGGTCAGCAGGATCACCCGCCGTTCGGGATCGCGTGTCAGTCCGCACAAGAGCTCGAACCGCTGCTGCTTGCCTCTGTGGGTACCCACGCAAGCGTGGGCCTCGTCGACGATCACAAAGTCCGGGCAGGCTCTGGCAAATCCCTCCCGCCGCCTTTCAGCTTTGATGTAATCGAGACTGACCACCGTGTGGGGGTAGGCATCGAACAGCGTCTGGGCGAGGGGCAGGCCGCGTTCCAGTCGCGCGGCAGTCCCCGAGGTGACGGCGACGGCCTCGATTCCGAAGCGAGAGTTGAGTTCTAACCCGAATTATGCACCGGGGTTGGCGGGTGTAGCGTAATCCGTTGGAATCGCGTAGGAGTCGGTTGTTGAAGCCCATCCACACCGGTTCCGGAGTGCTCACCCGCTTGTGCTTGATCCTACCCTG
>JBATPX010000196.1:0-27086 GCA_049291695.1 Defluviicoccus sp. | reverse complement strand
TGAACGCCTCGGCCATGCCGTCGAGCTTCAATGTTCTGAGCTGGTCGATCGTGGGATGCATCAGCATTGCGGGTCGTCTCCTCAATGGAAGTAACGGGGGCCACGGATGTTGTCATGCGCGATCGCCGGCTCGTCCGTGGCGGGTGCGGGCCGTTTGCGATCGAGGTTGGTCTTGAGGATCGAGGTGACGGACGTGTAGGACCGTGCGCCGATCTCCAGAGCCCGGCCGCAGGCGGCTTCGAGCCGTTCGGAGCCGAACGTCTTGGCGTGCCGCAGGATGCCGATGCACGCCCGGAAGCCTTGCTCCGGGTGCGTCTTCTCGCGCTGGATGACCTCGATGAGCACCGCCGTTTTGGGGCCGATCTCGTTCGCCCGGCGCTGAATGCGTTCCGGCGTCCAATCGGCATGGCGCTGGTGGCTCGGCGGCATATGCTCGCGCACGGTCGTGTGCTTGCGGTTCGCTGGCGACCGGACATGCGTGGCGACGCGCTTGCCACGATGGAACACTTCGACCGTGCGGGCCATGATCCGCGCCCACAGCGCCTCGCGCAAGAGCCCGTGCGGCACCGAGTAGTAATGCTTCTCGACCTCGACGTGATAGTCGAGGCCGGCGCGGCATTCCTTCCATTGCGCGAACGTGTAGGGCGCGGCCGGCAGGGGCTTCAGCGCCGGCCGATCCAGCTCCTCGAACAGCGTCCGCCGGCTCGCGCCCAGATGCCGGCTCACGCGGTTATTGAGATCGGCGACCTCGACGGCGATGGCCGCATTCAGCGCCGCCAGCGTGAAGAAGCGGCGATTCCTGAGCTTGGCGACGATCCAGCGCGTCGCCACCTGTACGGCGACTTCGACCTTGGCCTTGTCGCGCGGCTTGTAGGGCCGCGCCGGCACCACGGCCGTGTCGTAGTGAGCCGCCATCTCGGCATAGGTGCGGTTCACCGCCGGCTCGTAAAAGCAGGCTTTGGCGATCCCAGACTTCAGGTTGTCCGAGACGACCATCGCCGACACGCCGCCGAAGAACGCGAACGCGCGCGTGTGCGAACCGATCCAGTCGGCAAGCCCCTGGGTCCAGCTCGCCTCGGCGTAGGTGTAATTGGAGGCGCCGAGCGTGGCGACGAACAGCTGCGCCGCGATGACCTCGCCGGTCGCCCCGTCGATCACCGCCAGCGTCGTGCCGGCGTAGTCGACGAACAGGCGCTCGCCGGCCACATGCGTCTGCCGCATCGTCGGCGACAGGCGGCCTTCCCAGCGCCGATACAGCTCGCAGAAGCGGCTATAGCCGTAGCCGTCCGGATACGCGGCGCGGTGCTCCTCCCACAAAAGCTGCAGCGTCACGCCCTTGCGCCGCAGCTCGCGATGGATCAGTGGCCAGTCCGGCTGTGGCCGCCGCGCCTTGATCGCGGCCAGCGCCGCCGACGCCGGGAACAGCCGCGCTTCCAGCGTCTCGTCGCTGATATCGTCGGGCAGCGGCCACGCCAAGCCGGCCCGCCGAGCCCGCCGGATGCAGTCTCCCGCCGCCGTCGCGCCGATGCCGAGACTGATTGCGATCTTGCGTTTGGACATGCCGTCGGCGTTGAGCCGAAGCACGTCGCGGATCTTGCGCATAGGTAATCTCTGTCCAGGCATCCCCAGCTCCTCGCAAAAGGAACTGATGTCATGCCAACTCGAAGATCACCCAACGGCGCCGCTCACACCCCGCCACAGCCCGGTCGCGATCGCCCGGAATGGCCGGTCGCGATCAACTGGAACGCCTGGTCGCAATCAATCGGAATCACTGGTCGCAATCAGCCGGAATGCGCAGCCGGATACCGGCAGTCACCGAATCAATTCGGTTGCGCTGAAGGGGCTGTTCATATTGGCCTGCATTTACACCTTGGCGTTTGCCAAGGATGTACTGATGCCGCTCACCCTCGCCCTGATCATAGCGTTCCTGTTTTCGCCGATCGTCGATTGGATGTCCCGGCGGCATTTGCCAAAGCCAGTCGGCGCGGCGCTCGTGGTCCTCACCCTGCTCGGCACTGTTGTGGGCGGCGTCTATTTCCTGGCCGATCCAGCGAAGAAGTGGATCGCGGAGGGACCTGTCGCCATCGCCCAACTGCGAGGCAAGGTTAAAGAGAGGGTCGCCGACATCGAGGCGGCGCGTCAGCAGGTCGAGCAGATCATTGCGCCGTCGGAACAACCGTCGGCCCTGCCGAAACAACCCGCCGCCAACAAGCCGGGACCGGTGTCGAAAAGCTCCCTCGTCACCATCAGCCTGATCGACGTAGTCGCGTCTACATCGACGGTGATTGCCCAATTTGGCTGGATCATTCTCATCGTATTGTCCCTGTCCTACATGATCCTGATCAGCGAGGACATCTTCAAGATGCGGCTGGTCAAGGTCCTGCCCAACCTGACCGAGCGCAAACGCGCGCTGTACATCGTCGAGGGCGTGAAGCGCGAGGTTGTCAACTACCTGGCCACCGTCACGGTGATCAATATCTTCTTCGGCATCGCTGTCGGCATCGCCCTGCATTTCGCCGGCTTGCCCAATGCCGTGCTGTGGGGCGCGCTCGCCGCCGTGCTGAATTACCTGCCGTACATCGGCCCGCTCTCCGGGATGCTGGTCATCGGCCTGGTCGGGCTGTTGACATTCCCGGAACCGGCCCAGTCGCTGCTGCCGGTGGCGCTGTACATCGGTATTCACGGCATAGAGAGTCAGTTCCTGACGCCGGCGATCCTCGGGCGGCGGATGACGCTTAATCCCGCCGTCGTCTTCATCGCGATCGTTGTCTGGGGCTGGCTGTGGGGAATTGCCGGCGGCTTGATCGCGGTGCCGATGCTCGCCATCGCCAAGGTATTCTGCGACCACATCGATGGGCTGGCGAGAGTCGGCGAACTGCTCAGCGGCGCCGAGCGACCAGCCCTTCCCAAGCCGGCGCCCGCCGATCACGCCTCGCCGTGAGACGTCCTGCCCGGGCGGGTCGCCGGGATATCCATCTTTTGTTCATAGACATTAATTTCTCCGTCCAGGGCCGCAAGTTCAAGGCAGGATATGGCGGTACTGCCGCCGCGGCGTAACCGGTTGGCCCGATCGATAGCCTCGGCGTATTCGGTATGGTTGGTAATTTCCATGCGCGGCTCCGGATGGGCGATGCATAACGCCGGACTAACGGGAACGACGCCTGAGCCGAAGCGGTTCCGTCAAGGTTCGATAAAGGTCATCTCCCCTCTGCACCGTTAGGCCTGCTCGCCTGCGCATCGCGCCTGCGCAGCTTCATCAGCAAGATCGTGCCGGAGAGAACCAGGCTGGTGATGTTAAAGACGATAATTGGCAAGCTGTCGATCATCAGCCCATACGCGATCCAAAGCGAAAACGCCGTTACGGTGATGATATACATGCGCCCGGAGATCGCTTCAGTTTCTCCTTCGCGCCATGCCTTAATTACTTGCGGCACAAAGCTGCTCGTTGAGCAGAGGCCGGCGATGATGCCGATGACTTCGGTGAGTGGAATGTTCATCATAATGCTCATGTCAGCGGCCGCTGCGACGGCTACTGCAGACCGCAGGTACAAGGGCCAGAAAAAATTGATCAGGAAGGGCGCGATCAGCAGAACTAGTACCAAAACGAACGATCCCGCAGGCGAGTGCGGCGAGAAGCAACGAGACTCCTACCAAGTCGGATTCGGCACAGATTAGACAGGCGATGGTGCCGCCGATGACGGCGAACACCCCTGATCGAGCGTCATCTCCCTCGCCGAGAATGCGCTATTTAGGCGTTTGGCGGTGCTTCGGGGATCCGGCGGTCACGCCACCTGTCGACGGAGGGTCGCTGGCCGGGAACGAGTCATCGATCATGTCAGCAAGACGATCTTCCTCCGGGTCAGGTTTCTCGGGGGCGTCTTTCCCGGCGGAGTGTGTCTTCGGAGCGTCTTCTTCATCCGCAAAGTCTTGCAGCTTCGGAGAGCCTTGCTTTTCCAAGTCTTCGCGCTGATCGGCAGTTTCCGGACGGATTTCACCGAACATCGGTGTCCTCGCCTTGATATCCACGCTCATCGAATGCGTCTCCAAGTTCGATAGGGTTCTCATTGGGAACGCGGCGCAGTGCGCTGTGTTCCGGCCGCACCCTCGACATTCCCTCCTGAGGGCTTTCACGAGGCACCGGTCCATCGCGGGGCCGTTCCGGTTATCGGGCGTTTGCATTGTTACGTTCAACCTACAACCGGAGGACAGGCTCGATGAATTGGGATCAAATTAAAGGCAACTGGAAGCAACTGAGGGGGCAGGCCCGACAGCAGTGGGGCAAGCTTACCGATGACGACCTGGAAGTTGCGGAGGGCCGTCGTGAGGAATTGATCGGCAAGATCCAGACCCGATATGGCATCGCGCGAGATGAGGCCGAGCGCCAAGTCTCAGATTGGGAGCGCGACGTAAGCTTCTGATAACTTGAATGCTCGGGCTGTCCGCCGGGACGCGGTCCGGCGGACAGCCTGACGAACCGTGAACTCAAATTCGATCGTGCTCCTCGATCACGCCCCGGCACGGCGCCATGTTCCCATCTGCAACCGCAACGTTGGCCCTCAGGCCCAAACGCCGATGGGAAAGCTCAAAAGCATCTCAGACACGCTCAGAAGCACCGCGCCGCCCTCCTCTTGCGGTTGACCTGAAGGAAGCGGCTCGCCGGTGAACACGTTGCGCATCCCCTCCCAAGCGCCGGGTGAAGGGACCGCCAAGGTGGTCCCGGCCCACATCGATGCGCCGACCGGCCACGTCGCCGGAGGCTGCGTAAAGGCCGCCGTAAGCCGCGGCACCACCACCAGGGCCTTTCCTTCGTCGCCGGTCCGCAGGTAGGCGCAAAGATTGCCGGCGCGCGGCCCCTGCGCGTCGATGGGTTTGTAGGCGCCGCCTGCGAACACGGTGGGCAAGGACCGACGTGCCTGCAGCAGCTTCCACGTTAGGAACAGCTTGACCGCGCCGCTCGGCCACGCGTTCAGCAGGTCGATGACCCCCGTGACGTCGGCGTTACCGCCCGCCCAGCGATCCCGCAACGCCTTGAGCATCGCCATGCGGTGAGCGAAATCGACGGGACGGCGGTTGTCGGGATCAACCAAGTTCAAGTCCCACAGCTCGCAGCCTTGATAGGTATCGGGAACGCCGGGTGCCGTCAGTTTCAGCGTCGTTTGCGCCAGGCTGTTGACCACGCCCACCATCGCGATGCGCCGCGCAAACGTCCCCACGCTCTCGATGAAAGGATTGCGCGCGTGCGTGTCGAGCGCCCCCTCAACAAAGCTAGTCAAAGCCTGTTCGTAGGCGGCATCCTGGTTGGTCCAGCTGGAATTGACCTTGGCCTCGCGCACCGCCTTTACGATGTACTCGATCATCCGCGCGCGCAACTGGCCTATCAGCGGCTCGTAATCCCCGCCGTCAATCACCTCGGCCGGCCAGGCGCCGATCAGCGACTGATAGAATAGGTATTCGTCGTTCTCAGCGGGGGCAGCCTTATCGTTGACCTCAGACTTGTGGCGGCGGTTCTGCGTCGACCAACGGAGCAGACACTCCGACCACTCTCCCGACAGTTCGGACAGCACATTGATCCGCGTGCGGGCATCCTCGCCGCGTTTGGTGTCGTGGGTTGCCGTGGCCAGCATTGTCTGCGGCCAGCGCCGGGCGGTTTCCTGATTGGCCCGATGAAAGGCGGCAACGGGAGTGCCGAAGCGGGTCGGATCGCCTCCCACCTCGTTGAGCGAGAGCAGGCGATTGTAGCGGTAGAACGAGGTATCCTCGACCCCCTTGGCCATTACCGCGCCGGTATACTGCTGGAACTTCATCGCCAGCCGTCGAACCTCGCGACGACTTAAGGAGGCGGCGCGGCCGCGGCCGAGATCGGTGGTCAGCAGCGCTTGCAGGAAATCGAAGACGCTGAGATCCGAGCGGTCGCTGCGGCGCCGGCCGTGGGCGATCGCCCAGTCGATGTCGCGGCGGTCCTCAGGGCGAATGCCTTGCCAGTCCACATACGTGCGGTAGACGGGGAAGCTGGCGACAATCTCGCGCAGCGCTTGGCGCAGCCCGACCAACGTGAAATCTCGCGTGAACCAATTGCTTTCCGTGAGCTGATTGATCTCGTTGGCGAGAACCCGCAGTTCACTCGCCAGCTCCTGTTCCATCGCCAGCTTGCGGCCACGATAGGCGATCTCACGGAAATCGGGCATGCCGCCGACAAAGGCTTCGTAATCCGCCGTCACCTTCGCCTCACCCTCCGGATCGACGAACACGCCGTTGACAGGTATAAGGAAATCGTAGCCAGTGGTGCCCGCGACCGGCCAGTCGCTGGGTAGCGATTCGTGCGGCGCCAGGATCTTTTCGACCACCACATAAAGCTCCGCGCCGCCGTCTTGCGGTTGCCCAGACGCGTCACGCCCGCCTCCGTCGCGAAAGCGTTGCTGGAGGCGCTGCAGATATTGGCGGGGGTCGAACAGGCCGTCCACGTGATCGATGCGCAGGCCGTGCACCCGCCCCTCGTCAATCCACTGAAAGACCAGCCGGTGGATCGCCTCAAAGACCTGCGGTAATTCGACGCGGATGCCGGCGAGGTCGTTGATCTGGAAGAAGCGGCGATAGTTGATCTCCTCGGCGGCAACGCGCCAATAGGCCAGCCGGTAATGCTGCGCATCCAGCAACTGGTGCAGGCGTCGAAACGATTTCGGATCGCCGGGTGTTCCGTTGATCTCGGCAATCACCGTTTCGACGTGCTGGCGGAACGCCGGATGGCTGCGCAACTGTTCGCCCAAGTCGCCGCGCAGCCGCTCGGCCAACGCGAGGCGGGCAAGGCGCGCCGTTCGCGTGCGCACCGGGCTCCGGAGGTCGGCAATGCCGGCGGCAAGCAGGAAAAGGGGTGCGTCCTGCGCCGAGTCGTGACCATTCGCGCGCAGCAAACGATCGATCGCGGGGCGCAGGATTCGGCCATAGGTGGCAGGCGAGAGCGGCAGGCGGTTTGCGTAATACCAGACGCTGAACCCATCTTCGCTGTCGTCGATGGCCAGTTTCAGCTCGCCGTTGGTCAGAACCGCCCCGTAATTGTCGCCGAGCAGTGGCACCAACAGCTTGCCGTGCAACTCCGGCTTGGCTGGACGCCAGTCGATATCGAAGAACTCGGCGAACGGCGATTCCTCGCCCCAGGCCAGGACATCGAGGAACCGCTGGTTTTCGGCGCCGAAGATGCCGACATGGTTGGGCACGAAGTCGAGGATTTGCCCCATGTCGTGCTGCGCGAGCGCAGTGCAGAACGCCGCAAAGCTCTCCTCGTTGCCTACCTCGGGGTTAATGGCATTGTGATCGATGATATCGTAGCCGTGCTCGCTGCCAGGCCTCGCCTTCAGGTAGGGCGAGGCATACACGTGGCTGATGCCTAATTCGGCGAGATACGGCACGATGGCGGTGGCATCGCGGAGCGTGAAGCCTTTGTGGAACTGCAACCGATAGGTAGCGCGCGGAATCACGGGGCATGTCATCGCCGTCTGGTCTTCGCCATTGTGGTCACCGTCATCGCGGAGCAGTCCAGTTGAGGTTCAAGCCGGTATGCTCGTGAGCCTGCGGCTCCATCGTGCGGAGATATCGCCATTGCGTTGCCAGTGTGGCTAGAGGTGGCGACCATCAACCTATCGCCATTGCGTTGCCAGTGTGGCTAGAGGTGGCGACCATCAACCCCCGCAGCGGCGGCGAGGCCCAGCTACGAACTGATCCAGCGTTAGGCAAAGGCCAAGTAGATAATCGTCAAAGCGATCACAGCTCCCGCGAAAGACAGCACCAAAACGTATCGCACCACTCCTTCCGGTCGAGCTTGCCTCGCCTCCGTCGGATCACGCTCAACTCGAGCCATGACGGCCCTCCTTACTCGGCCCTCCTTACCGAATGTCTCGCCGGCAACGACGTGTTTAAGCGCCGATCCGGCGTGGCGTCTTCCTCGAAAAGGCTAGCGATCCCGATGGATCTGTGGGTCCTCCTCGCGCGCGCGCAACCGGGCTTTCTCCTCGGCTTCGCGGAGTTCTTCCCCTTCGTCCCCGTCGAGAGCCTCGGCGGCCTTGCGCGCTTGGCCTTCGACATCCCCCTCTTTGGCAAACTTTTGCGTCTTCTCGTTATATGCCTTGGCGGCGGTCACGTTGCCCTCGCCTTCGTTCTGGTCGCCCGTCATCGCATTGTCCTCTGGCTCGTTCAGCTATTCCGAAGAACGAGCGGCGAAGCGGTTGGTTCCGCGTTCGCCGCCGCGCCTCGATGGTGCTTGTATCGTCAACCGCCGACGATCTCGCCACCGTTGGGGTGGAGGACCTGCCCGGTCATGTAGGAGGAGTCCTCGCAGGCGAGGAACAGATGGCACGGAGCGACCTCGTTGGGCTCACCCACCCGTTCCATCGGCACCTTCCTGCCGTGCGAGGCCACCCGATCCTCATCGAACGTCGAGGGGATCAGCGGCGTCCAGATGGGCCCGGGCGCAACGCCGTTGACGCGGATCTTCCGCTCGACCAGCGACTGTGCCAAGGCGCGCGTGAAGGCGACGATGGCGCCCCGCGTCGCACTGTAGTCGAGCAGGTCCTTGCTGCCGCGATAGGCGGTGACCGACGTCGTATTGACGATGGCGCCACCTTGCGGCATGTGCGCCAGCGCCGCCTGAGTAATGTAGAAATAGCCAAAGACGTTGGTGCGAAACGTCCGCTCAAGCTGCTCGGCGCCGATGGCAGTAATGTCGTCCTGAGGCTGTTGTACGGCCGCATTGTTGACCAGAATGTCGACCTTGCCGAACCGGTCGACGACCTCGGCCACTGCCTTGCGGCAAAACGCCTCATCGCCAATGTCGCCGGCGATGGTTAGGCATTCGCCGCCTTCGTCGGCAACGCGGCGCGCGGCATTTCGCGCATCTTCGTGTTCATTTAGGTAGACGATGGCGACGTCCGCCCCCTCGCGAGCAAACAGCACGGCAACGGCCTCGCCAATCCCGCTGTCGCCGCCGGTAATAATCGCCGTCTTGCCCGTCAAACGATCCGAGCCCTTAAAGCGCGGCTTGAATTTTGGCTCGGGGTGCATCTCAGCTTCAATGCCTGGCTGCCGCTCCTGAACCTGCGGTGGTTTCGTCTGCGCTTCATCCATCAGTGTTTCATCCATGGTTCTGCTCCATCCGCTGCCCGTGCACATACGAACGGGCGCCGACAGCTGAACAGGTGAGCGAGCTGAAATGTTCCGAAGGGTCAATCGCGCCGGAACTCGGCGAAGGGCGCCTCGTTTTGTTAGTCTTACGCCCGCTCGCGAATGGGATGAAACATGCGCGTCAGAGATCTGCTGTCAACCCAAGGCGCGACCCAACTTCAAGCCGGCCCCGAGAAGGGCTACGATCACAACCAGTCCGGTAAGTCGCTCCGTCAACTCGGGGCTGGTAATCGGGCCATCGGTAACCAGGCGGTGAGGAGAGTAATGATTCCAAAACCCCTGAGGACAACAACGCAAGGATTTATTCTACAGTGGACCGAGTTGTGCACCAAAGATGCCGGAGGCGCGGGAAGTTCGAATCATTGATTACCAACTTGCCCGAGGCAAACGCCCGCTGCGGCATTGGGTTCATTTGGCACAGCGGCGACGTTTTTATAGAAGGTAAGCGGATAGAAGGTAAGCGGGGTTAGGTGCATGCTTTTTGAGCATAGATGGGGCGTTTCGCAAGGATGAGCGCCACGATGAACGAGCGCAACACCAGTGCCCGTGCCCGGCGCCCTTCGACCATTCGTTTGATGTTGGGCCTTAATGTCGTCGCTGTTCTGCTGCCCGCCCTGGCCCTGATCGCCGCCTACGGTGCGTGGAACATCCGCCTTCACCAAGAAACTGTCGATCGAGGTCTGCGGAATACAGCCGCCGCTCTGTCTTTAGCGGTTGATGGGGAGCTGAAGGGGGTCCAGTCGATTCTATTGACCCTGTCCACTTCGAAAGCGTTGCGCGACGGGAATCTCGACGAGATCTACAGGCGGGCCGCGCAACTGGTGCGAGCGCAGGGCGAATGGTTCGTCCTCACCGAGCCCTCGGGTCAACAGCTCGTCAATACCCTGTTCCCGTTCGGCTCGTCGCTGCCCTCAGGAAATGGCCCCGACATCATAGCGAGCGTGTTCGCCACAGGCACGCCCGCGTTCTCCGATCTGTTCTTCGGCCGCGCCGCGGGCCGTGACATCGTCTCCGTGCTGGTACCGGTCATTCGAGACGGCAAAGCCATCTATACATTGGACATGAGAATGACGCCCGAGCGTCTGAGCCAGCTTCTCACGCTCAACGTCCTGCCTCAGGGCATGACGGCAAAAATCATCGACCACAACAATGTCGTCATCGCCCGCTCGCGCGATGCCGAGCGGTTCGTCGGCCGGCCCGCTCCATCCTGGCTTGCCGCCACTGGCTACACGGCCGGCCAAGGCGTGGTGAAGGGCGTCTCGCTGGACGGCGCCTTTGTCGACGCGGGATTCGCCCGTTCCGCGTTGACCGGCTGGACCACCGCCGTCATGGAGCCCATCGAGTCGCTTCGAGCGCCCGTCAGGCGAGCCGCGAAAGTGACGGCGGCGGGAGGGATCGCCTCCCTGGTGTTCGCGCTTGCGGCGGCATTCTACATCGGCCGGCTTATCACCCAGCCGCTGCAGCGGCTGGCCACAAATGCCGAAGGCATCATCGTGGGTGACAAGGCTGATCCGTCGGAGGAACGCATCGCCGAGGTCGCCGCCCTCCGCCAAGCGCTGCTGAAGGCCGCCGAAAACCACCGCGAGTCGGTAGAGGCGCGCGTCCAACTGGAGCGGGAGCGGGAGGCGCGAAAAATCTCTGACTCGGCCCATGCGGAGATTCTGCGGCGTGATACGCGGTTTCGCCGACTGATCGACGCCAACCTTATCGGTATTCTCGTCGCTACTGAGAATGAGTTGGTAGAAGCCAACGATGCGTTCCTTAAAATAGTCGGCTACACGCGTGACGACTTGGAAGAGGTAAAGCGTCAGTGGCGGCACATGACACCCAAAGAATACCTCTCACTCGATCAAAGGGCGATAACGGAAATCCTGGAGCGTAACGAATGTACGGCCTATGAGAAAGCCTTTCTGCGCAAGGATGGCTCGCTGGTATTCGTCCTGATCGGTTGCGTCAAGGTCGAAGCGGCCGATTTGAGCTGGATCTGTTACGTCATCGATTTGACCGCTCAAAAGCAAGCCGAAGTCGACCTGCGCGCCAGTGAGGAGCGCTACCGCGCTCTGGCTGAGGCGATGTCGTCCATCGTATGGACGACAACCGCTGACGGCTCCACCACGGATATCCCGCAATGGCGGGCGTTGACCGGGCAGACGCAGGAGCAGTGTACTGGCTTGGGCTGGATGGATGCGATTCATCCCAACGACCGGCAACGCGTCAATAAGGCTTGGCAAGCGTCCGTGCAACAGCGCACGCCCTACGACGTCGAATACCGGATCCGCAATAGGGAGGGCGGCTATCAATGGTTCAACGCGCGCGGGGTTCCGATCTTGAATCGCGATGGAACGGTGCGCGAGTGGGTCGGCGTCTGCATCGATATCGAAGGTCGAAAAGCGGCTGAGGAGCGGCAAATTCTACTGATGGCGGAGCTGGATCATCGGGTGCGGAATATTCTCGCCTCGATCCAGGCGATGGTATCGCTGACGGCGCAAGGCACCCGGACAAAGGAAGAGTATTCCAACCGTTTACACGGACGCATCGCGGCGATGGCCCGCACACATGGTCTGCTGACCAAACAAGAATGGAAAGGCGCCAGCCTGCGGCGCCTTGTGCAGGATGAGCTTGCGGCCTTCGGGCCGGACGCCGCAGCCGTGTTTATCACGGGCGAGCCCGAGGATTTGATCCTCCAGCCGAGGACCGCCCTCAATCTTTCCTTGGTCCTGCATGAACTGTCGACCAACGCGGCCAAATATGGGGCGCTTGCCGTCCCCAAGGGCCGGGTTGCCGTAACCTGGCAAACCTCGAAGGAGGATGGCGGATCGCGGCTGATCCTGGAATGGCGTGAAACCGACGGGCCGCCCGTTGCCAAGCCGACGCAAGTGGGCTTCGGGTCGACACTCATTCGAAGCGCCCTGTCCGCGGAAAAGGACGCCGATGTCGCGCTTGACTTCGATCCCGGTGGGGTTCGATGCCGAATCAAATTGCTGCTGGCACCGCTCTCGGCCAGCAACGGGACGGATGCGCCTGCCGCAATTCGGGAAACGCTCAAAAGCCCCAACGAGGACACGCCCAAAGTGTGTCGCGGCCGCGTCCTCGTTGCCGAGGATGAGCCGTTGGTCGCCCTCGAACTCATATCGATTCTGGCGTCGGCGGGTGTGAGTGTGATCGGACCCACGATGACAGTGAGCGATACTTTGGCGGTCATCGAACACGTTGTCATCGACGCGGCCGCCCTCGACATCAACCTGAGAGGAGAGATGATCTATCCGGTGGCCGACAAGCTGATCGAGCGGGGCGTTCCCATCATCTTTGTTACCGGTTACGAGCTGACGCCTTACCTGCCCGATCGGTATCGGCACATGCCGACGCTGCAAAAACCCATTGAACCCGCCGCTCTTCTGGATCGGATCCACGTACTCCTGTCCCTCGCCGCTAAGGCTGAGTCCCTGTAGGAGTCTGTTTGAGAATTGAGTTGAGTCGCGATCAAGGCGGTGATTCAAGCTCGGGATGTGGACCCCAGGCGATGATCTTCATCGCCATGGGCAGCCTTGTCGTCCGACGCATCAAGCACCCATAGCTACTCTCAAACAGACTCTAACGATGCCAAAGCGGAACCTTATGTCGGCCCAACCGTTAGCCGTACAGGGCTGCTGAAGCGCGCCATTGTGCCATCGCCCTTGACTGGAGGAATGTATAGTGCGATCCCTCAGGCAAGCGGGCATTTGGTTGTTCGCCGCTGTATTCAGTTTGATCTCTGTCGTCGTCGCCGCGATCGTCGTCATCACGCTCGTCTACGACTGGAACGACTTGCGCGGTCCTATATCGCGGTTGGCGAGCACGGCACTCGGCCGCAAGTTGACTATTGATGGCAACCTCAACGTCGATCTCGGCTGGACAACACGGATCCGAGTCGAAAATCTGGCGCTGGCGAATGCCAAGTGGGCACGCGACCCTGAAATGGTGCGGATCGGGGTCATCGACGCCGCTGTAGACGTCCGCGAGCTGCTCAAGGGGCGCGTTCGTTTGCCGTCGCTTGCGCTGGACCGCCCGGACATCCTCCTGGCCCGCAACGAGAATGGCGAGACGAACTGGACATTCGGTAGCGGTGAGGACAGCGCGCCCGGCAAGCGCCAGGACCTTCCCATTATTGAGGAGCTCTCCGCCAGTGACGGCCGGATCCGCTTTCAGGACCCGGGGCCGTCAAAGGACATCAATCTGGAGCTGAAGAGGCTGACCCTTCGCCAGCCGCCGCCCGAGCAGGACATCCGCCTGGAGGGCAATGGTCTTTACCAGAAACAGCCGTTCAGCCTCCGCCTCGCCGCCGGCTCCTTCGCCGCGCTAGAGGGTAGTGAGACGCCGTATCCCGTGGATCTGAACGCCACGGCAGGGGACATCAAGGCATCGGTTTCCGGCAGCATCGGCGATCCCGCGCAGATGCAGGGGCTGAACCTCGCCGTGGACTTCAAAGGTGACAACGCGGCTGACTTGTTTCCGTTGATCGGCCTCGCACTGCCTCCCACGCCGCCCTACCACGTCAAGGGCCAGTTGCAGCGCAAGGGAACGGCCTGGACCCTCGCCAATTTCAACTGGACCCTCGGCAGCAGTGATCTGCGGGGCACCCTGTCCGCTGATTTCAGCAAGAAACGCCCGTTGTTGACTGGTGATGTTGCGTCAAACCGGCTGGACCTGAAGGATCTGGCACCAGCAGCCGGAGCGCCGCGGGAGAAGGGGCCGGGTGGTGAACTGCAAAACTCTGACCGGCCCGGCCGCGTCCTGCCCAGTCAGGATATCGACCTGACGCGTCTTCGCGCCATGGATGCCCGGGTCACCTTCCGCTCGAACAGGATTGTAACGAAAGACGTTCCGATCGACCGGCTGGAAGCAAAAGTAGCGCTAGAGGCAGGCACACTACATCTCCAGCCGGTGACCTTCGGCATCGGCCCGGGTCGGGTGGAACTGTACACGACGCTGCACGGCGAGCGAAAGCCGGTCGATGTCGATATGGACCTACGGGTGCAGCAAATTAACCTTAAGGATCTGGTTCGGAACACCAAGTTCGTCGAGGAGAGCGCCGGCATTTTCGGTGGCCGCGCCAAACTGTCATCGCAAGGCGCGTCGGTGGCCGACATCCTCGGCAATGCCAGCGGCCAGCTGTACATCGTGATGTCCGGCGGCCGCATGAGCCACTTACTTGTTGAAATCGCCGGTCTCGACATCGTGGAGTCCCTCGGCTTGGCGATCGAGGGCGATAAGCCTACGCCTATCCGCTGCCTCGTGACCGACTTGCGCGCGACCAACGGCGTTTTTCAGGCCGAGCAACTGGTGCTGGATACGAACGACACCGTCATCGTTGGCTCAGGATCGGTGAACATGGGCGATGAAACATTGCATTTGACGATGACCCCGTACTCCAAGGACTTCAGCCCACTGACGCTGCGTTCGCCGATCTCTATCGGCGGCACGTTCAAGAACCCTGACGCCTTTCCCGATCCGATTCGAACAGGCAATCAGAATCTCGGCGAAAAAATCTTTAGCGCGATTGTGACACCAATCCTCGGCCTGATGCCGCCATTCGATACCGAATTGGGAAAGGACACGGATTGCCGAAGTTTGACCGATCGGGCGAAACGAGTCGAACCTAAGTCGAAAGAGGTCCGGAATTAGCGCTGCGCACCGCGTGGCCGGCTTCCACGCCAGCGATTTCCCCCGGACCCGCTATCACCGGGACTTCCGCGAGGCGCCACTGCTGCTCACCGAGCGCGGTTCGCACCAGTCGGTCCGCTGTCTCCCAGGGGACGGGCGCGCCGACCGTGAAGCGGACGAAGCGACCCGACTCGCGTACGCGCACTTCGGCATTGGAAATCTCACTTTTCAACGCGGTTACCGCCCGTTGAATGGCTGGATCCAGATCCGACGATTCCTGCTGTCGCGGCGCACCGTCTGCCAGCTCGACGAAAGCGATTTTCGTTGCCTTGATGCCATCGCGCAGGATGTCGAATGCAATGAACGCCGCCGCCACGGCGTCCGCCCACCAAAAGCCCAAGCCTATGCCGGCAACACCGGCGATGCCGGCCGCAGCCGTCATCCAGTCCGCTTTGTTCATCAGGGCGTCCGTGTGCAGAAGCTTGTCGCTCAACTCGCGCGCCAGTTCGAGCTTTTTGCGGCCAAGCACAACGGGCGGAACGCCGCTGTACAGCAGGGCGCCGATCATCAATCAACCGCTCCAGTACTCGCCGCCAAACAGATGGAACGTACCGATGTTGGGTTTGTCCTGGTTGATGAGCGTAATGGCTGAGTCGACCAGGAGAAGCGCGCCCATTACGACGAGCACCGCCGCAGCCAGAATAAACCCGATCGAGTGGATCCTGGAGAAGCCATAAGGAAACTTGGCGGTAGCTGGCAGATTTTCGTAATGCCAGGCCACCAGGAACAACACGGGCGGTACAAGACCGAGCACATCCTCGACCCAGGCCGCCTTCATCGCTTGTGATAACCCCATGGTCGCGCCGACGACAACGGCGGCGGAACCCATCACGCACAACGTGATCCATTCGAGCCGCACGCCGCGTTCGAGCGCTTGACGCTTTTCCGCAGGCAAGTTGTCGACAAGTATTTCCAAGAATTGGTCTCTCCCCATCGCTGCATGGTTTCGCTTCACCGGAGCAATGCTGCCGCCGCCTATGCCTTGGGCCGCAGCGGTTTGGGTAGCGATTGGCGAACTTCTGCAATGCCGCCCCATGGATCGTCCTTGAGCGCGAGCAGGCGGCGCGGCAGGTTCTCGACGGTGAAATGGTCGGAGTTGACGGCCGGGCCCACCTCGTCCCATGACAGCGGCGTGGAAAGCGGTGCGCCTGGCCGGGCGCGCGGCGAATAGGCCGCGACAGCCGTCGCGCCGCGGCTGTTCCTCAAGTAATCAATGAAGATCTTGCCCTTACGCGCCGCCTTCGACAGTCGGGACGTGTACAGCCCGGGCTCGGATCGCGCCATCGTCTCCGCGACGCCTGACGCAAAGGCACTTACCTCTGGCCATTGCGGCCCGAGGATAATGGGAACGACGACGTGCAGGCCTTTGCCGCCCGTCGTCTTGACGAAACTGTGCAAACCGACCGCTGCGAGATGGTCGCGAACGGCGAATGCGGCGTCGACAACGCTGGGCCAGCCGACGTCGACGTCGGGATCAAGATCGAACGTCAGGCGGTTAGGGCGCTCGACGTCATTGGCGCAGGCGCCCCAAGGATGAAGCTCCAGCGCATTGATCTGGACCAGCGTAAGCAGGCCCTCGAGATCATGGACGACGGGGTAGGTCACGTCGCCTTTGCTCTCCCGGACGGTGACCCGTCGAAGGCTGCTCGGAAATCCCTTGGCAATGTGCTTCTGATAGAAACACGCTTCGCCGACGCCATCAGGGCAACGGACGATGCTCAGCGGCCGGTGGGCGATGTGGTGCAGTATCCAGGGCGCAACCTCCACGTAATATTCGGCTAGACCCCGCTTCGTCAGCCCCTGCTGCGGATAAAGCACGCGATCGGGGTGTGTGAACCGCACCCGCTCGAGTATGTCATTGGCATCGTGGACGCCATCTTGGCGATCCGCGGGTTCGGCGGGACGGCGTGCCTTGGCGCGCGCACCCTGCCGATCTCCCGGCCGATCCTCTTTCAGTCCCTGGAAGGACGAGTGCCGAAGTCGAGACTCGGCCGTCCACGACCGGAACTCCACTTCGCAGCCGAGAGTGGGATGAACCCAGTTCACGCCGCGACGGGCCGTTGCGGGGACCTCGTCAAAGGGCGGCTCCCGTGCACGAAGATCATCCAGCCGCTGCCGCAGGTCCCGCGATACCTCCTCGGTGAAGCCGGTGCCGACGCGGCCGGCATAGCAGAGCTTTCCGTTCTCGCGGTAGCCGACAAGCAGGGCGCCAATGCCCGGGCCTTGCGTCGATGGCAGGGTGAAGCCGCCAATCACGAAGTCTTCCCGGCTGATGCACTTTGATTTGACCCAGTTTCGGCTGCGCCCTGAGCGGTAGCCGCCAGACCGGCGCTTGGAGACGACGCCCTCCAACGCCAAGCGGCACGCGTTTTCCAGGAACAGCGGTCCGGACGCGATGTGATGGTCGCAAAACCGCAGTGGTCCGTCGTCCGCGTCGCCGATCAGCGCACGCAACATCGCCTTGCGATCATCAAGTTTGGCCGATCGGAGGTCGCGCCCTTCCAGAAACAGCAGGTCAAAGGCGTAAAAGAACACGTCGGGAGCATCGCCGGTTTTCAGCGCCTCGTGAAGGCGCGAGAAGCTTGAAACGCCCGACGCCAGCATCGCCGCAATTTCCCCGTCGAGCATCGCGCTCCCCACCGGCAGTGCAGCCGCCGCGTCGGCTATGACCCGAAACTTCTCGGTCCAGTCCAGTCCTGCGCGTGTGCGAAGCTTGGCGCTGCGGGCTTCGATGCGGCACTGCATGCGGTAGCCGTCCAACTTGATTTCGTGCAGCCAGTCATCCCCCGAAGGCGGCTTCGCCACAACACTCGCCAGTTGCGGTTCAACAAAGCCCGGCATCGTCTCGCATGGCACACCGAGGCCGTTGAGGTCCAAAGGCCAGGCCCGCGCCGTGCGCGCTCCAGCTTTAGGTTCAACATGTTCCGCTGCATGTGAATCCCCGCCTGTGCGGCTGTCCCAAACGCGGTCCGCGTCCGCCGCGATGCGTTTCATTGATCGCCTGCTCGCCACGCTGCGCGCCTCAGCGTTGACCAGGGCGTCGCCGTCTCCCGGTCGGGCCGCGGCGTCGTTTTCCTTGATCAGCAGCCAGTTCTTGTTGTCCCCACGTGCGCGCTTGCCGCCCATGCGAACGAGGGACCACTTTCCCTTCATCCGCTTCCCGTGCAATCGAAAGGACAGCTTTCCGTTCGCGTAGCCTTCGAGCGGGTCGTTTTCCGCTTCCCACCGACCGCGATCCCAGATCATCACGGTTCCGCCGCCGTATTGCCCCGCGGGGATGATCCCCTCGAAGCCGCCGTACTCCAGCGGATGGTCTTCCACGTGAACCGCCAGTCGCTTGACGGCGGGATCGGCGCTCGGGCCCTTGGTGACTGCCCAGCTCTTGAATACGCCGCCCAGTTCGAGCCGCAGGTCGTAGTGGAGTCGCCGCGCCTCGTGCTTCTGCACGACGAAACCAAAGCCTTCCTTCGCCGGACCTCGCGCGCCGGGCGCAGGCTCGGGCGTGCGGGTGAAATCGCGCTTCTCTCGATACCGATCAAGCTTGGGCGAGGAAGTGGAGGTGGTTTTGGCAGGGCTCATGGTGGTTGGATCCGAAACGTGTCTCGCGTTGATAACGTCGCGGGGGTGCGGGTGTTCCTCAGCACATTTTCCGGAACCTGAGCGCAGAGGTGGTCGTTACAGACTGAGAAAGATCAATATGCGGTTTGACCCGTGCTGGTACTTGTGAATAGCGGAGCAGGCGCTGATGGCTTCCACGTGTGCGGTCCATCTGGACGGTTATGCCTTCGCCGCTCTGGCCGGGAAAAAGCTTGTTCCTGGCATGGTTCGGCGCGGGTAAGGCTGCCCGAAGTGATGGTTTCCCGAAGGTGTTGCGATGAACACTGCAAGACGAGCGATGACCAGCTTCACCCGGGAGCGAGACGGGCGCCGCGCAGCCGACCGCGGGCGAACTGCTAGCCGTCCTGCGCAAATCCCGATGCGCGGCTGGAAGGATGTGCTTGTCCGCGTGTGGAAGGAGCTGAACCGCGACAACCTGTCGATCGTCGCTGGCGGGGTCGCCTTTTACGCGTTGCTGGCCCTTTTCCCGGCGATCGGCGCGACGGTAATGGTTTACGGCCTCGCCACGCAAAGCGCCGAGGTCGAGCAGCAGTTGGCGCCCCTTCGCGAATTCATCCCGGACGATGCATACGATATCGTGCGTGAGCAGACGATCTCCGTCGCCAGTCAAGCCGACGGGACGTTGAGTGTTGGCGTCATCTTCACCCTCGGCCTCTCGGTGTGGAGCGCGACGAAGGGTATCAAGGCGCTGTTTACCGCCTTGAACATCGCTTACGAGGAACAGGAGAAGCGGGGCTTTTTCAGGCTCAATCTCATCGCCCTCGCCCTCACGCTCGGCGCCATCCTGCTTACGATTGTTGCGCTCGCGATCATCGCCGCGGTCCCCGCCGCCGTTGCGATTGTGGGAGAGGGCGGGCTTTGGGATACCGTGCTGCTGGCGACACGATGGATCGTCATGGCGCTGCTGATGATGGTCGCCCTTGCCCTCGTTTTTCGCTACGGGCCCAGCCGCGCCTCACCGCAAATGCGCTGGGTGAGCCCGGGAGCGGTGGCCGCCACCGTGCTGTGGCTCGCGAGCTCTGTCGCGTTTTCGTTCTACGTTCGCAACTTTGGGAATTACGGCGAGACCTTCGGCTCTCTGGGCGCCGTCGTCGTCCTGCTGATGTGGTTCTATATTTCGGCCTACGTCGTATGCCTGGGCGCTGAGCTGAACGCCGAACTGGAGCTGCAAACAGAGCGAGACACGACGACCGGGCCGGAAAAGCCGATGGGTGAGCGCGGCGCCTATGTCGCGGATGCAACGCCGCCAGGCTGATGCCGGCGCCGCCTAAGTACGCCTGTTCAGGCGACGTCCTGGCTGCGCCCGACCGGCAGCGGCAGCACGGTTAGCGCTTGGTTGATGAACATCTTCAGCTCTTTGGGATTGAAAGGCTTGGCAATGACAAATGCTGGCTCGATGTTCTCACCGGTCAACAGCCGCTCAGGATAGCCGGTCACGAAAATGATCGGCACGTTGATGCTTTTCAGGATGTCTTGCACCGCGACGATACCGCTGTCGTCATCCCTCAGCTGGATATCCGCCAAAATCAGAGATGGCTTTTTGGTCTTTGCCATCTCGATCGCTTGATCTTGGCGCGCTGCCGTACCGCAGACGACGTGACCCATTTCGCCAACGATCCTTGCGAGGTCCATGGCGATTAACGGCTCGTCCTCGATGATCATGATCGGCACGGAGATTTCCAGCCGAAGCGTGCGTTGCGCTTTCGCCAGCAATTCGCGCGTCTGCGGTAAGTCCTGTCCTATAATGGCGGCCGCATCGGTCAGCGGAAAGCCCTCAAGAGAAGTCAGCAGGAGGACTTGGCGTTCTAGCGCCGGAAGCTCCGCAAGACCATGATCGACGCGCTCAGGCAACTCGCTCTCATCGTTTTTGCTGTCGAACTCCCGCGGGTTGATCGCCTTCCAGGCATCATGAAAGGCCCGGAAAAGCCCCAGCTTTGATGCATGGCCACCCAGCCGGGCGGGCTCCGCGAGGATGGTCTCCAGGCAAAGCCGAACGTAAGCGTCGCCCCGCTTCTGGGAGCCCGTCAGGGCCCGGGCATACCGGCGAAGCTGCGGCACCAAAGCCAGTATCGTTTGGGCGTCCAGCGATGTCATGGTCGCTCGTCTCTGTCCCGCCCGTCTCCTCGCTGTGATTTTTTCAGCGAAAGACGCCGCCTCCGAGATGAATTCTCAAATCGCAGTTTGGCTCGAACTCTACCACATCGAAGGTAGGTGCTGAAGCTCGATGTGGTCGCAGCCATGGCAGCACGGGTAAAACGCCATTTTCTTGAACGGCACGTGGAACTCCGCGACAGGCGCGACGTTTAAGCTTGCACTGGGGGCGAAAGGTCGGAACACCCCGCTTACAGGCCGCACCTCATGCAGATCGCAGCTATGCACTTTCCTCATGCCTTGTCGTTTAGTATGATATCGACCGCAGCTGAGGGTGCCATTGTGGCAAGAAACAAGAAAAAAACTGCCGGTCGGCATGGGCGGGAGGCCGGCGGAAAACGGCCGTTTGACGATCATGTCTCGGCGTACACGAGTGTCGTTTCGCATCCTCCAACGGGCCCCGCATTTGACCGGTGGCTTCATGAAAAACTTGAAGCGCTTTATGGTTCAGTAGTGGATGAACCCATCCCCGACGAATTGCTGAAAATCCTCGGATCATTTCAGCAAGGCAAAAAAGACTGAATGCTCGCGCACGGCGACTGTCTTTACGAGGAGGTCACCATGGACGGAGTCAATACAAACCCGCCGTCAGACGCTTTCGTTGCGGAACTTACCCGATGTCTGCCCCACATGCGTTCCTTCGCGCGTTTCCTCTGCCGGGGGAATGATCTTGCGGATGATCTCGTCCAGGATGCAGTTGTTCGCGCGCTCGTAGCGGCCCACCAGTTCCAGCCAGGCACCAACTTCAAGGCCTGGATCTTCACCATCATGCACAACCAGACCATCTCCAATTATCGACGCAAGCGCCCGGTCGTTACGTCGACGGAGGTTGTCGAACCCGCTTCGTGTCAGATCGCGCCGAATCAGATCGATGCGCTTATCCTTCGGGATTTGGATCGAGCGATACGGAGAATTCCAGCCGCGCAGCGAAATGCACTGATCCTGGTGGTCGTGCATGGTTTGTCCTACGACGACGCGGCGCGCGTCTGCCATTGCGCGGTCGGAACAATCAAGAGCCGGGTGGGGCGCGCCCGCGCCGCGCTGCATGAGATGCTCCTGGGACAGCACGAGGCGGCGACACCGCGAGCGGATCAACGGCCGGCGTTGAACGCAAGCTCCAACCTCGGATTTGACGGGCAAGACGAACACCCGGCTTCCCGGATCCCCGGCTCAAAACGATCACTCGCCATCGAGGCGCCGCACCCGAGGGCCGGCCCGCGAGCTTAGCTGGCGGGGCTCAGGCCGGGCGGCGTGAGAGCCGCGCCATCAGGCCTGCGAGCTTGCGATGCGCAAACGGCTTTTTCAGAAGCGGCGCCTGCGCAAGATGGTCCGGCAACGTATGGTCGCCGTGGCTCGTGATCAACGCGAAGGGTAAACCGCGCGCCTGCAGTGTCTTGGCCACGGTGAAGCTTTGTGTGCCGTGAAGGTGATATCGAGCAGCACCGCATCCACCGGCACCCAGAATACGCGTTCCGTGGGGAATGTTATCCACCGCGCCCGGCGTCCGACGTTCAGACTTCCACCTTTTCGATGTGGCTTCGCTGTCGCAGCGGAACATCAGTCCGGCACCAGACGGCCGTCTCCTTGAACTCCAGCATGATGATGCCCACGCCAGAACCCACTTGTTTCACAACACAAAAAATCAGTCGCCATGCTGCAGCGGCTTTGTAGCGCCGGGAACTGCGGACGCCTCATGGCGTTTTAATGCTAGAGATATGCATTAACAATCCGCTGGTCACAAGGAGACCAAACATGATCGATTACGATCAGATGGGGCGAGTTCTGTACAGGCATGAATGGTCTAGTTTGAACGAGTGGGTCGATAGTTTGAACGACCTGGCGGCAATGAGCGATGCGGAGATTGGCCTGCTCTGCAAATGTGCGGTGCCGGGAACGGAAAGCCGCGTGAGCCCATTGCCGCGGAGTTTGAGAGATTGCCGCTGACGCGGCGAACCGGGATCTTTGCCCGGGATCGTGCCATCAATTCGCGGCGTTTAAGCCTCAAACGGCGACCGCTTTCCGGCGTGGGCCGGCAATCAGCCAAGCAATCAGGCCGATCACCGGCAGGACCAGAATGGCGATCGTCCATAGAACTTTAGCGCCGGTTGACGCGCTGCTTCCAAGAACATTAACAATGGCCCAGATGTCGAGACCAAGGATTATCAGTCCGATGATCCCGCCACCGACGTCTATTCCCATGTCTTCGTCCATGCTGCTGGTGTGAGGCATCGCCTCGTCGATCTGACGAAGCTTTGTTGCTTAACAACACGAAAGGCCCCGGCAGGTTCCGACGATCGGACCGGGTATCGGACCTCGCGTTGCAAAACTGAACATTGTAGCGGAACCCGAACCTGGCCGGCGTGTTTTTCCGGCAAGGAGGGGATGGTTCGCCGGGTAGAGCAGCCCCCTCTCCGCGCTTCTCCCCTGAGCCTGGCGGGCCATTTCCCTCCGATTTTCAATTGATAGGGAAAAGTCAGATGAGCACACTCAAGTCCACAACTGCCGTCGCCTTGGCGATGGGCCTGGGTATGGGCATTGCCGCCATGGGTGCGGCAACCGCCGCAGATAAGCCCAGCGGGAAATCCTCGTCCGAAACGATCGTCACGCCGCGCCCTGCACAGACCACCAGCAGCATTCCGGGTGGGATCCCCTCCGACGAAATCATCGGCCGCAAAGTGGTTAACCGACAGGGTGAGACCCTCGGCAAGATCGAGGAACTGGTCGTTCAGCCACAGCAGAAGGAAGTCCACGCCGTCATTTCCGTCGGCGGTTTCCTCGGTATGGGCGACCACGACGTCGTCGTGCCGATGAAGGATCTCAGCGTCACCCCCGACAACGTGACGCTGATATCGCAGCAGACCAAGGAAGATCTGAAGACTTTGCCGAAGTATGACGAAAACAAGTGGCAGGATTTGCCCCGCGCAAAGCCCCTGCCGGGCGGATCATCCGGAAACACGAATATGAAGCCAGGCACATCGCGTGACGGTGATGCGCCCCCGGCCGTGGGAACTGGCACGAACAGGCCGTAACGCTACGCTACATTCGGCGGGGACGTGCAACTTAAGGGTTGCGCCACGGATGCGTTCCCTTGACGTACGACGTTTTCAGTTGTTGAGTGCCCGCTGATGCATTAACCCCTCTCCTGCGCGCTATCCGGCGCGTCGGGAGAGGGGTATTCTTGTGCGCAAACTTGTCGGCGCTCTGCCGGTATGCGTTGTCCTGGCAGTGACGGGATTGTCGTTGCCGGCGCATTCGCAATCGCCTTACGCGCCCTTGCCCCCATTTGAAGCGGTCGTCGACCAATTCGTCGACGTCGCGTTCTCAAACGAGCATGGACCGTCCCGAGGGATTGTTCAAAAGTGGTCGGTGCCGCCGACCATGGGCTTCTTTGCCCGCCCCGATTACGACGCCGCGCCGCACCTAACGCGCTTCGACGGGGTGGCGGCCGAGATCGCCGACCTCACGGGTTTGGCGCTCGAACTGACCCCGAAGGCCAGACCGGTTTCATTGCGCGTCGGATTTTATCCGCGCTCGGATTTCCACAAACTGCCAATCGCGCAGGATACGGCGGATGTGCAGCGGTTTCTCAACACCAGCGCGTGCGTGGCCCTGACGATGACCACTTCGGGGACCAGCGGCGAGATCGGCACCGGCGCCATCGTCATTGGCACCGACATTTCACCCGGCTTGCAGCGTCACTGTATCCTGGAAGAATTCGTTCAGGTGCTCGGTCTGCCCAACGACGCGTGCCATTACCGGCCGTCGCTGTTCTGTGAAGACGACATGGTCAACGATATGACACCGGCGGATCAAATCCTGCTGAAGGCACTTTACGACGACCGCATTGTGGCCGGAACGCGCAGAGACAATGCCCTGCCCCTCGTCCGCCAGGTAATCTTCGAACTCTATGGCCGGTTCGAGACTTCGCGATCCGTGATTTCCACGGTGACACCGAGGCTGTAACGGCTCACGATTTGCCGCGGCGGCGCCGTTCGCTCGGCGCGGCGGCGGGCGGCTCGCTTGACGTGCCTTTTTCTGCGGTTTTCCCCGCGTTTTTTTTTGCAGCCTTAGATGTCGACGGGCCGTTCTTGCCCTGGCGCGCACCGCTCTCCTTCTCGGCCTCATTCACGCTGCGGCGCAATGCATCCATCAGATTGATGATTTTCGCCGTTGCTTTGGGCTCGCCAGCGGTTGGCATCGGCCGATCCTGAACCTTCGCCGCGATCATCTGCTTGAGAAGCTCCTGCTGCTGGTTCTTGAACTCGTGCGGATCGAAGGCGCCGGATTTTTTGTCGATCAGCAGTCGTGCCAGTTCAAGTTGCTCTGCATCCGCGCCCGTTTGCGGAATCTCGTCGAAAAATGTGTTAGCGGCCCGCACCTCGTCGGCGAAGCGCAACGTCTCCAACACCAGCCCGCGCCCGCACGGCCGGATGGCGGCAATGTGCTCCTTGCCAGCCAGCGTGACCTGGCCGAGCGCCACCTTGCGCGTCGCCTTAAGGGCATCGCGCAGAACGATAAACGGCTCTTCCGCCAGCTCGGAGTCGGGCGCAACAAAGTATGGCCTGTCAAAGTAGATCGGATCTATGTCGCCCGCATCGACAAAGCGCACCAAGTTGATTGTATGCTTCGACTCGACCTTGATCTTGTCCAATTCTTCGTCGGTGAACGTAACGTAATGGCCGCGCTCGTATTCGTAGCCCTTGACGATCTCTTCCTTTTCCACCGCACCGACCTCTGGCACGACCTGCTGGTAGCGGACGCGCTCGCCGGTAGGTGCATGGATCATATGGAGCGAAAGGCGTTGGCTTGATGACGTCGCCGGATGCAGTCGCACCGGCACCGACACCAGCGACAGCCGGATCGTTCCCTTCCAAAAGGCGCGGGGAGCCATCGCCGTCTATTCCTCCTTGGCAACCCACTCGCCGTCACGCTTCTCATACTTCTTTTTAACCGCGGCCCACGCAACCTTCATCGAAGTCTCCTCGCGAGACGCTTTGCCCCGCCGCTTCGACGGCTTGTCGTACTGCTCCCAGGCGCTGTTGTAGGCCGCCTTGAAAATCTCCTGGGCATGTGCCGGCAACGTGTCCTGCACCGGCTCAGATAGCTCCGACTTTTTGCTGTATGGCATCGTCGCGACCTCTCATGACTATGGCAGAAACGCGGCACGCACCGGCGGGTTCCTGCCACCAGCGTGACGATCAGGTTCTTGGTCTCCAAGGCCGAGACAACGCCGAGCCGCGCTTGGGGAACGCACTCTGAAACCTTTTGCAGCCCGGCGGTCCGTCCATGCCCGGCTTCATGATGTCGAGCAGGACAAGATCAACGTCGTGTCGCCGGAGGAGCAAGGCCTGACACTCTTCGAAGATCCGCCTCGAAACCTCGGCGTGGGGGTTCCAGGCGAACCCAACATCGAAACGCGTTGGGAACATCGAGCTTCCAGGTTCGTTAAATCAGCGACATCGACGGACATCAATGACGGTATGGCACTGTGGCGAAACTCCTGGCGGACCGGAACCCGCCGGCCCCCGCTGCGTTCCCACCTCAGGTTTGAGAGTTGATTGCGTTTAACCATGGAGGACAAGATGGCAAACCAGACAGATAAAGAGCCGGCTTCGTCAAAATCTGCCGGTAGCCAGACAAAGCAGAAAACCGGAGCCCGAGCGTCTCGCCGATCCACCCGGGCCGCGGCTAAGCCTGAGGATGCGATAAAGCTGCTTAAAAGCGACCATAACGAGGTGAAGGGGTGGTTTGACGATTTCGAAAAGACGGACGACGAAGCAAAGAAGGAAAAGCTTGCGCGCGATATTTGTCGTGCGCTGACGGTGCATACCCAGATTGAAGAGGAAATATTCTATCCAGCCGCGCGCGAGGTGGAGGTTGATGAGGACTTGCTTGACGAAGCCAACGTTGAGCACGCGAGCGCGAAACAGCTCATTGCGCAGATTGAATCGATGGGGCCGTCTGATCCCATGTTTGATGCGACCGTTACCGTGCTGGGCGAGTACGTGAAGCATCACATTGAGGAAGAAGAGGGCGAACTGTTCCCCGAGTGCAAAGACAGCGCCATGAACCTCAAGGCGCTCGGTCAGGAACTTGCCAATCGCAAAGCGGAACTGATGAAAACGTCAAAAGCGGCGTAACTGCCAAAGTCCAATATCCGCTCGAGTGCGGGAATGGGCGTTGTCAGCTGATCGGGCCGGCTGGGCAGGGCAGGATCGTTCAGCTCGGCCTCGCCGTCCTCGTAAACAGACCGCCGCCGCGCGGATTGCCCCGCTGCGGCGGCGGGGTGGCGACGGCAGCGGATGATCCACAGCCTTGTTCGAGGATTTGCCCCATGCCGTGCGCGGAAAGCGCGCCGCAGAATGCGGCGAAACTTTCACCGTCGCCGACCTCCGGATTGATCGCGTTGTGATCGATGATGTCGTAGCCGTGTTCGCTGCCCGGCC
>JBATPX010000195.1:0-7090 GCA_049291695.1 Defluviicoccus sp. | reverse complement strand
CGCGGCAACCGACAACCCGTGTCGATGAAGCTCCAGTATCATTATCAGCTCCCCAAGTTTGACCACCGCCTCCCTCCCGTCTTTGTGGCGGGAGCGATCACCGGCGATCGATCGGCCGCCCGCTCTGTCGGGACGCGTCCCGGCAGAGCGGGCCATCAAAGGCCAATCAGGGAATTTTCAATCGGCACTTTCAGGGAGAATTCATCCGGTACTGACAGTTATCGGCAATCAACCTCTTGGGGATCTGCCAAGGCGGCACGTTCAGCCTCTGCTTCAGTGCCTTGCATCCGGACCGGGTCAAGAACCTGATCGTCATGGTCACGCCGGTCGATTTCCACGCCGGCAACAACGTCTTGAGCCATTGGGGGCGCAACATCGATGTCGATCTCCTGGTCGACACGCTGGGCAACGTCCCCGGCGAGCTCCTGAACTTCGTGTTTCTGTCGCTGCGCCCCTACCGCCTGACCGGCCAGAAGTACATCGATGTCGTCAACGTCCTCGACGACGAAGAGCAGGTGAAAAACTTCGTACGCATGGAAAAGTGGATCTTCGACAGCCCCGATCAGGCGGGCGAGGCGTTCCGCCAGTTCGTGAGGGACTTTTTCCAGAAGAACGGGCTGATGAGGGGCGAGGTGGAGATCGGCGGCCAGCGGGTGGAGCTTGGCAATGTCACCATGCCGGTGATGAACATTTTTGCCACCGAGGATCACCTGGTGCCGCCGGATGCGTCGAAGGCATTGCGGACGCTGGTTGGCTCGCAAGACTACCAGGAAGTGTCGTTCAGGGGCGGCCACATCGGTATTTACGTCAGCGGCCGTGCTCAGCGCGACATTCCGGCCGCAATTAACAGCTGGTTGCGCGCACGCGCCGCCTGACGCCGGGATCTCCTTCGGCTGTTCAACCGCCTGACGGGCCGCCGGGGTCGGTGGTCCTTGAACGCCTCCTCGGCCGGCCGTTGTTGCGGCACGGTTTGAGGACGCCCTCGGCAGCGCAAGACCGCTTTCTTGAGAAAGCGATTGGTCGGCACGACATTCGCTCCTTGATGTCTGCACATCGAATGTCTGCACATCGGCTGCGCGGGCTTTGGCAACGCCGTTGCGCGACGGCGAAAGGAAGACCGCACTCCATGGGCCGGAACGTTAAGCACCTGCTCGGTGTAGCGCGTCAACCTCGATGTCCGGCGCCGACAGCCAAGTTGCCCGCCGTCTCCCGCACTCCGGCGAACCCGGGGCGGTTCACGCCGACAACCCGTGTGTGTGGACGCGATTGACTCCTACAGCGGGATCATGTTTCTTGCCCCTCTCCCCGCGATGATACTGCATGCGCGCGGCTGCACACGTGCGTGAATGATGGACCCAGGGGCGGACGATCACGGCAAAGAAAGCCTGCCGCTCAAGAAGTTTAACCAAACGGACTTATCATGGAACATCTCGACATTCTCGAGAGCCGATCAATTTACATATTGCGCGAAGCGTTCAACAAAATAGACAAGCTGGCAATGCTTTGGTCGCTTGGGAAGGACTCGAATGCTCTTCTTTGGATTGTTCGCAAAGCGTTCTTTGGTCATGTCCCGTTCCCTGTCGTTCATATCGATACGGGCAAGAAGTTTCCCGAAATGTATGCGTTTCGGGAACGTTATGCGAAAGAGTGGCGTTTGGACTTGAAGCTCGGCACCTGTCCACCTGTCGAGGAGATGGATCCTACATTGCCGCCTGCGGCTCGCTCGGCAGCGCGCAAGACTGCCGGGCTCAAGGCCATGATCGATCGTGAAGACTTCTCTGGTCTCCTTGTGGGGATACGCCGCGACGAGGAGGGGACACGTGCGAAGGAACGCGTCTTCAGCCCCCGTGGTGAGCAAAACACTTGGAACTTCCGCGACCAGCCTCCCGAATTCTGGGATCAGTTTAAGACTGATTTTGCGCCACGTACCCATCTACGTGTACATCCTATACTCCATTGGACCGAGATCGACATCTGGCAGTACACGAAGCGCGAGAACATTCCAATGGTTGATCTCTATTTTTCTCGCAATGGCAAGCGCTACCGATCACTCGGAGATCAAGACATAACGTCTCCAGTTGACAGCACGGCGGTTACGATAGACGAAGTGATTGACGAACTGCAGCATACAAAGGTTGCAGAACGGTCCGGTCGTGCCATGGATCACGAGAGCGAGGACGCGTTCGAGCGTCTCCGCGCCGACGGATATATGTAATGCCCACAGCCAACGAACGTGAATGAACGACCGAAATGTCCATCCCTCAAGTCATCTCTCAATGGGGACCGCCGGCAAAGCCGATCCAACCCCAGCCTACTCTCAAAATCGTAATCGTCGGACATGTAGATCATGGAAAGTCGAGTCTCATAGGTCGTTTATTTCATGATACTGGTTCGCTGCCGGAAGGAAAACTCGAATCAATTCGCGCAATGAGTGAACGACGCGGCATGCCGTTTGAATGGGCTTTTCTCATGGATGCCCTTCAGGCGGAAAGGGATCAGGGAATCACAATCGACGTCTCGCACATCCACTTCCGTACCCCCCTTCGCGAGTATGTGCTGATTGACGCCCCGGGGCACCGCGAGTTTTTGAAAAACATGGTTACCGGGGCGGCACAGGCCGATGCCGCGGTCCTTGTTGTAGATGCCCGCGAGGGCATGCAGGAACAGACTAAACGCCACTCATATCTTTTGCATCTGCTCGGCATTCGACAGGTGGTGGTGGCGATAAACAAGATGGATCTTATCGCTTTTTCCCAAGTTAGCTATCAAAAACTCTCGCAGGACGTGAGGCACTATCTTGGCGAACTTGGCCTTGACCTACAGCATACCCAGTTGATCCCTGTGTCCGCGCGCGATGGCGACAATATCGTCGCAAGATCCCCGCGCATGGACTGGTACGACGGACCGACCCTAGCCGAATCGCTGGACAGCATGCAGCCGCCTGTTTCCGTTCTGGAGATGCCGCTTCGGTTTCCGGTGCAGGATATTTACAAATTTGATGACCGCCGAATCATCGCCGGCCGTATCGAGACGGGTCACCTCCGCGTCGGTGATTCGCTGTTGTTTTCCCCTTCCAACAAGACGGCACGCGTGGCGTCGATCGAAGCCTGGAACGCAAAGATCCCGCCAGTTGCGGCGCGAGCCGGTCAGTCTGTGGGGGTTACTCTAGACGAACAACTTTTTATCGAACGTGGAGAGGTGGCAAGCCTTATCGCAAACCCGCCATTACTTTCGAATGTGTTTCGCGGACGAGTGTTCTGGCTGGGGTGGTCTCCGCTGCGGGTGGGTAAACGCTACAAGATGAAACTGTGCACGGCGGAATACATGGTCGAGGTGCAGGCAATCGAACGGGTCATCGACGTAAGTGACCTCGGCACGCGCGCAGCGCAGGAAGTCGAGCGCAACGCGGTCGCAGAAGTAGTGCTACGTGCGCGCGGTCTGGTTGCGCTTGATCCCTTTGACAACAACATGTTGATGGGCCGTTTCGTGCTTGTCGAGGATTACGATATTGTCGGGGGTGGTCTTATCAGCATGGAGGGGTATGCCGACCAGCGACCGACCGGGATCAAATCGACTAACATATTTATGGTCGAGCATAGGGTCCCAGAAGGCGATCGCTGGCAGATGAACGGTCACCGAGGCGGGATCCTATGGATGACAGGGTTGTCTGGTGCAGGCAAGTCGACCCTCGCCTTCAGCCTCGAACACTATCTCTTCCAGCGTGGCTATCAGGTGTACGTTCTCGACGGTGATAATGTCCGCCATGGTCTTTGCTCGGATCTTGGCTTTTCACCGGAAGACCGCGTCGAAAATATTCGCCGTGTCGGTCACGCAGCGATTTTATTTGCGCGTGCCGGCTTTTTGGTCGTAACGGCGTTCATTAGTCCATATCGTGCGGATCGAGATCGCGTCCGTACACTGGCACCCGATCTCTTTAATGAGATTTTCATTAAGGCAGACCTGGATACCTGCGAGCAGCGTGATCCGAAAGGTCTGTACGCTAAGGCGCGGCGCGGCGAGATCGATGAGTTTACCGGAATATCGGCGCCTTACGAACCGCCGAAAATGGCGGAAATGCAGATTGATACTGTAGGCCACTCGATCGAGGAGTGTCTTGCGCAGCTCAACGACTATGTGTCGCGGAGTTTTGTCGTCACCAAGTGACTTGAGGTGCGTCATGACCTGCAAGATTACTCCGGTCGTCTTGTCTGGTGGCGCTGGTACACGTCTGTGGCCTCTTTCGCGGGCGCTCAGGCCGAAACAGCTTCTGCCATTGATTTCTGAAAAGAGCCTGTTCCAGGAAACCATTCGCCGAACACTTGGAGACGCGTTCGGCCCGCCGCTCGTCATCAGCAACGAGGACCATCGATTCATGATTGCGGAGCAGTTGCGTGACCTGGACGTTCGAGCAGAAACGATCATCCTGGAGCCGGTAGGACGGAATACTGCGCCGGCGGTTGCGGTCGCCGCACTTTTTTTACAGAGGATGCAGCCCGACGGGATTATGTTGGTGATGCCGTCCGATCACGTAGTAGGGGATGCGGCGGCCTTCATGCGCGTCACCGAGATCGCAGCAAAAGCTGCTGACGCCGGAGCGCTTGTATCCTTCGGCATCGTGCCGACACGGCCGGAAACAGGCTATGGCTACCTCTGCCGCGGCGAGCCTTTTGCAGGGATCGATGGCTGCTTTAGAATGGGTGCCTTCGTCGAGAAGCCGGATATCGAGGCTGCCGGGCGCTACCTTGCCGACCAGCGCTACTATTGGAACAGCGGCATGTTTGTCTTCCCGGTTGCAGGAATCCTCGAGGAGATGGAACGGCTTTGTCCGGATCTGTTGCATGTCTGCCGCGACGCACTCATGCAGGCTACGAGCGATCTCGATTTCTGCCGTTTAGCGCGGGATGCGTTCGTTGCCGCGCCTAGCATATCGATCGATTACGCCGTGATGGAGAGAACCGATCTCGGAGCCCTGGTGCCGGCCGACATGCAATGGAGCGATGTCGGCTCGTGGTCAGCGTTGTGGGAAATTGGTGATCGTGATGCCGATGGCAATGTCATCCTTGGTGACGCGATCACCATGGATGCGCGTAACTGCTACATCCGTTCTGAGCACCGACTGGTCGCAGCAGTTGCGGTGGAGGACTTGGTGGTCGTCGATACTGACGATGTTATTCTGGTCGCCCGCATGGACCGCGATCAGGACGTGAAGAAGGTCGTAGAGGTCATCGCGAAGGCCGGCCGCACCGAACACCAAGTTCCGCGCCAAGTTTTCCGACCCTGGGGGTGGTACCGGAGCCTGCATGAGGGTAACCGTTTTCAGGTCAAGGAGATTGTCGTCAATCCCGGAGAGCGCTTGAGCGCTCAGATGCACCATCACCGGGCCGAGCACTGGATCGTCGTCACTGGAACCGCGAAGGTCAGCAAGGGCAACGAGACCTTTTACATCACCGAGGACCAGTCGACTTACATTCCGCACGCAACACTGCACTCGCTCGAGAACCCCGGCAAGATCCCTTTGAAAATGATTGAGGTACAGTCGGGCGCCTATCTTGGCGAGGACGATATCATTCGGTTCGACGACCGCTACGGGCGGGTACCGCCGGCGAAAAATAATTCGAGAACTATCGACTCAGGTAAAGCAGACATAGAGTGCGGGTAAGGCCGGGGTATACTCTTCGCCTACCCTGTAGACGGAGATGACGCCGTCTTCGGTTTCCATCTCGATGACGATTTCGTGGAGGAAGTCCTCGTCCTCTTGCAGCATATCGGCGACCCGGGCGAGGGTGAAGACGTAAGCGATGGCAGCCACGCTCAGGCTGCCTTGGCGGCGCTGATCCCGCGGTGCTTCCAGTTCCACGGCAGCAGTTCGTCGACGCACGCCGGATCATGATCGCGGTTGCCGGCGAGGTTGTCAGCGAGGTTGTCAGCGAGATAGGCTTCAGGGTTGCAGCCTGAGAGCTTGGCGGAGGAATATCGGGATCGTATGGCCCGCCCCGTTGCAAGTGGTTTTGCGTTTTGGCTGATCGGTCTGCGCTAACGTATCCGGTCTCAGGGCATAGCGCCTTGGCCAAGATGGAGATCCGCTCGTTCCGGTCCTCATAATTTCGACAGCGATTGTCCGCCATTCCCGACAACAGGTTTCCAGAACACCGGTCGACTGTCAGGCCAGGTTATGTCCCAGAGCGTGGTGTGTGGGTAACCCGCCCGCCGGAGCGACCGCCACGAGTCTGGCGGCGGCGGGCTACTTATCCACAGCGGTGGTCATCGGGGGTCTTCGGTAGGGTTTGGTTGGCAAACCTAATGAACACAAACCGAGGACCCGACGATGACCAAAGAGACGATGACCAAAGAGATGATGAACCTCCGTGGCCTTCTGGAGAAGAGCGCCGACGCCGATCTCTTGCGCGAGATGATCGGCTTTGCCGCCGAGCGGCTGATGGAGTTGGAAGTCCAGGGACTGACCGGAGCCGGCCATGGCGAGCGCTCGCCGGAGCGGCTGGTACAGCGCAACGGCTACCGCGACCGGTCGACAGCGCTGCTGTCGACGGCAGACACGCGCCGGCACGGTCGAGCTGCGCATCCCCAAGCTGCGCAAGGGCATCTACTTCCCCGGCTTGTCTCAAGCCGCGCCGCCTGGCGGAGAAGGCGCTGACGGCAGTGATCCAGGAAGCCCACATCCAGGGCATCTCGACCCGCTCGGTCGACGACCTGGTCAAAGCCCTGGGCATGACCGGCATCTCGTGCGCGTAAGCGGACGCCGAAGGCGGCAAAAGCCAAGTCAGCCGGCTGTGCGAAGAGATCGACGAGCGGGTGAAGACCTTCCTGGAGCGGCCGATCGAGCCTGCTCGACGGCGCCGAGGAGGACGTGCTGGCCTACATGAGCTTTCCCAAGGAGCACCGCGCCAAGATCCATTCCACCAACCCGCTCGAACGCCTCAACGGCGAGATCAAGCGCCGCACCGTGGTGGTCGGGCTGCGCGGGCTTACGCCGCCTTCGGCGACGGTCCTGCTCGCTCCCCAACGAGGCCGCCATCACCCGCCTCGTCGGCGCAATCCTGCTCGAGCAAAACGATGAGTGGGCCGTTCAGCG
>JBATPX010000194.1:0-2503 GCA_049291695.1 Defluviicoccus sp. | reverse complement strand
TTGCTCGAACCCATCGGCAACATCCCGCCCGCCGAGGCAGAGGCCAACTACTATGCAACCCTAGCGCAATCCGCTATGGCCGCATGACTCAAATAACCAAGCCTCCGGCAAACCCGGGGCGGTTCAGCCCTTCCCGACCCCGCGACATCATCAAGTCCCCGGCCAATCTCTCACAGGGCAATGGACTCAGAGATGCTGGACTTCGTCAACGGGCTTCTATTGTGCTTCGCAACCGGCCCCTTTCTTCGATCGATAAATACTTATCAAAGAACTGGACGTAACAGCGAGTGCGACGCGCGGGCGAGGGGCATCACAGCCTCGGCCGGCGTGCCCTCCACCAACTGCGATCGGGGCCTTGCGATGGCTTCGATCCCGGCCCAGGATCTGACTAGGTTGATCAGAAAGGGGTGCTCATGACCGTTGGCGAGAGGGAGGGGGCCGAGCCGCGGCGCCCAGCCGTGCTGGCGCGGCTCAAGGGCTGGAAACTGGAGGATGCCAAGGCGCGGTTCAGCGAGCTCGTCCGCCTCGCCCGCGAGCAGGCGCCGCAGCGGGTGACCGTCTATGGCGAGGACGCGGTCGTCGTGCTGTCGGCGGCGGACTACGCTCGCCTCGCGCCCGCGGCCGAGCAGCCGAGCCTGCACGCGCTGTTGTCCAATTCGCCGCTCAAGGACCTCGATTTCGAGCACGCCAGTGTACGCAGCTCCGTTCGCGAGATCGATCTGTGAGCCGTTGGCTGCTTGATGCCAATGTCGTCTCCGAGCTGCGCAAACCGAAATGCGATTTGGCGGTCAAGGCGTGGGCCGATGCGCAATCGCCGGAAACGCTTTGCCTCAGCCGGGTGACGATCGCGGAGATCCGCTTCGGCATCGAGCGGGTTGCGGATGCCGCCTTCCGCGGCACGTTGCAGGCATGGCTCGATGACACGCTTCGCCCTTGGTTCGCCGAGCGCATCCTCGATATCGACGAGGACGTAGTGCTGACTTGGCGCCGCATGGTCGAACGCGGCCGGGCGGCGAACTATACCTTCAGCCAGCCGGACCTGTTCATCGCTGCGACCGCTGCCGTTCACGGGCTTTGCGTCGTCACCCGCAATGTCGACGACTTCATCCGCGCCGAGGTGCCGGTTTCCAATCCGTGGACCGGACGCTAGATCCTGCGCGGTGAGAGGTCGTGTCCCGAGAGGTGGTGTAGGAGCTGTGGGTAAGTAGCCCGCCGCAGCGACCGCCGCGAGTCTGGCGGCGGCGGGCTACTTATCCACAGCGGTGGTCATCGCGGATCTTCGGTAGGGTTTGGTTACCAAGCCTATGAACACAAACCGAGGACCCGACGATGACCAAAGAGATGATGAACCTTCGTGGCCTTCTGGAGAAGAGCTCCGACGCCGATCTCTTGCGCGAGATGATCGGCTTTGCCGCCGAGCGGCTGATGGAGCTGGAAGTCCAGGGACTGACCGGAGCCGGCCATGGCGAGCGCTCGCCGGAGCGGCTGGTACAGCGCAACGGCTACCGCGACCGATCGACAGCGCTGCTGTCGACGGCAGACGCGTGCCGGCACGGTCGAGCTGCGCATCCCCAAGCTGCGCAAAGGCAGCTACTTCCCAGGCTTTTTGGAGCCGCGGCGCCTGGCGGAGAAGGCGCTGACGGCAGTGATCCAGGAGGCCTATATCCAGGGCATCTCGACGCGCTCGGTCGACGATCTGGTCAAGGCCCTGGGCATGACCGGCATCTCCAAGAGCCAAGTCAGCCGGTTGCGCGAAGAGATCGACGAGCGGGTGAAGACCTTCCTGGAGCGGCCGATCGAGGGGGACTGGCCCTATCTCTGGATCGATGCCACCTACGTCAAGGTTCGCCAGAACGGCCGGATCGTCTCCGTGGCCGTGACCATCGCCGTTGCCGTGAACAGCGACGGCCGGCGCGAGGTGCTGGGCATGGCCATCGGCTCATCCGAGGCCGAGGCCTTCTGGCTGGAGTTCCTGCGCTCGCTCAAGCGCCGCGGCCTGGCCGGCGTCAAGCTGGTCATCTCCGACGCCCATGAAGGCATCAAGGCGGCCGTCGCCAGGGTGTTCCGCGCCACCTGGCAGCGCTGCCGGGTGCATTTCATGCGCAACGCCCTCGCCCATGCCGGCAAGAGCGGCAAGCGCGTCGTCGCCGCCTTCATCGCCACGGCCTTTGCCCAGGAGGACGCTGGCGCCGCCAGCGCCCAGTGGCGCCAGATCGCTGATCAGGTCCGCCCCAAGCTGCCCAAGCTCGCCACCCTGCTCGACGGCGCCGAGGAGGACGTGCTGGCCTACATGAGCTTTCCCAAGGAGCACCGCGCCAAGATCCATTCCACCAACCCGCTCGAACGCCTCAACGGCGAGATCAAGCGCCGCACCGAGGTGGTCGGGCTGCGCGGGCTTACGCCGCCTTCGGCGACGGTCCTGCTCGCTCCCCAACGAGGCCGCCATCACCCGCCTCGTCGGCGCAATCCTGCTCGAGCAAAACGATGAGTGGGCCGTTCAGCG
>JBATPX010000193.1:0-14961 GCA_049291695.1 Defluviicoccus sp. | reverse complement strand
ACCGTAGCCCCGGCCGTGCCGCCAGCCGCGCCACCGGCACCACCGGCACCGATCACCGCCCTGCCGTATGAGGAGGCGTTCCTCAAGGCGGCCAACGCGCTGTTCGCCGGCGCCCAACTGCAGGAGCGCGCGGGCGACGCAAGCGGCCGGCACCTCCTCGTCATCGATCCGCTGGTCGATGGCGTCACCGGCAACCAGTCGGCCGCGACCCGCTCGATGGAGGCGCGGCTGGTCGATCTCGCGCGCGCGCAATACCCGCAGTTCGACGTCCAGTCGTTCTCGTCCGGTGCGGTTGCGGCGCAGCCGATCGTGTTCGTCGGCACGTTCACGGGCGTGAACCCTCAAGGCAAGACGGCCGGGCAGCGCGAGGCGTATCGCATCTGCTTCGCGCTTGCGGATCTCAAGTCCGGCAAGATCGTCGCCAAGAGCCGCGTGTTCGCCGAGATGGAAGGGGTCGACGTGACGCCGACACCGGCCTTTCGCGACAGCCCGGCGTGGGTGAAGGACGAGGCGACCGAGGCCTACATCAAGACGTGCCAGGCGACCAAGGTCGGCGACCCGCTCGACCCCGCGTATGTCGATCGCATCCTCGCCGCGGCGCTGATCAGCGACGCCATCGAGGCCTATGACGCGCGCCGCTATCAGGACGCTCTGGAGCTGTACACATCCGCCCAGAGCCTGCCCGCAGGCGATCAGCTGCGCGTGCACAACGGGATCTACCTCACCAACTGGAAGCTGGGCCGGCGCGATGCGGCGATGGCGGCGTTCGGCAGGCTGATCGACTTCGGGCTTGCCAACAAGCGGCTGGCGGTGATGTTCTTGTTCAAGCCCGGATCGACCGCGTTCTGGCCCGACCCGCAGGTGAGCGCCCCCTACACCTTCTGGCTGCAGGAGATCGCGGCGCGCGGCGCGCAGGCCGGCTCGTGCCTGGAGATCACCGGGCATACGAGCCCGACCGGGCCGGAACCGCTGAACGAACGGCTGTCGCTGTTGCGCGCCGAGGTGATCAAGAAGCGGCTTGAAGCCGGCGCACCCACGCTCGCCGGCCGTACGATTGCCAACGGTGTCGGCTCACGCGAGGCCCTGGTCGGCAACGGCCGCGACGACCAGACCGACGCGCTCGACCGCCGGGTCGAGTTCAAGGTCATCGGCTGCTGAGCGGTCCGGTATTCATCGTCTCCGCCGGTGCGGGCGGAGACGACGCCTGCCCACGCGTCCGTAATCGAAGCAGGTGGGGCGATGACTGCGGCTTGGTTGGTGTGCTCTCGGCCTCCTGCTTCACAACAGGGCGGAGTAATCGCTGACACCGATGAAGTCCTCAACCGTGTAGTCCGAGCCATTTGCTGAGCCATCGTCGATGAACATCTGGAAGTAGGTGCCGTCGCTGTCTTTACCCGCTAACAGGGAGGTGGCGTAGCCGTCCACCTTCCAAGTATGGGTCGCGACCTGGATAGTACCAGGTGGCAGTTGAGTCCACCATGAGGGAACCAACTTCCAGTCGCCGGTGCGGTGCGCGTCGAGACCTCTCAAATCGATCTTGTCGCCGTTGCCATAATCGCCGCGATTATCCACGCGGTGGCCGAAGCCATAGAGAATGGTGTTGTTCTGGCCTGTCTCGTACGGTTCTACGTCATCGGCGACGATCTTGAAGATGTCGATGCCGTCAGGGTGAAAATCGCGCGAATCTCTATACGACCCAATCAAGCGGTCGTCCTTTGGCTGGCCAATCAGCGTATCGTCGCCTCCGCCGCCGTAGAGCGTATCGCTGCCCAAGCCGCCATCGAGCGCGTCGTTGCCGGCCTCGCCGCGCGCCCAGTCGTTGCCCTCCCCCATGTTGATCGAGTCGTTACCGTCTCCGCCCAGTGCTGCGTCGTTGCCGTCGCCGCCGCTAATCAAGTCGTTGTCGGCACCGCCGTAGAGCGTATCGCTGCCCAAGCCGCCATCGAGCGTGTCGTTGCCGGCTTCGCCGCGCGCCAAGTCGTTGCCATCCCCCATCTCGATCAGGTCGTCGCCGGCGCCGCCCAGCGCCTCGTCGTTGCCGGCGCCGCCGTCGATGGTGTCTAGGCCATCGCCGCCGTAAAGCTTATCAAGGCCATCACCGCCGTCGAGGCTGTCGTCTCCGAGTTCGCCGTAGAGGTAGTCGTTGCCACCTTCGCCGCTCAGCGAGTCGTTGTCAGCGCCGCCGTAGAGCGAGTCGTTGTCAGCGCCGCCATAGAGCTTATCCGCGCCAGCTTCGCCGCTCAGCGAGTCCGTTCCGGCGCCGCCGTCCAGGTCGTCGTTGTCAGCGCCGCCGTAGAGCGAGTCGTTGTCAGCGCCGCCATAGAGCTTATCCGTGCCTTCGTTGCCGTTGAGCGAATCGTTTCCGCTTTCGCCGAAAAGGTTGTCGTAGCCCTTCAAGCCCGACAGCGCGTCGTTGCCGGGGCCGCCCCTGAGCGTGTTAGGGAAATCGTTGCCGGTAATCTTATCGTCGCCATTGCCGCCGGTCGCACTCTCAATCGCGTTCAGGGGCTTGCCTTTGTACTCTTCCTTGACGTTGCCTTTCTCGTCTCTCCCCTCCTCGGCGATCGCAACGCGATACTTGCCGTCCGTGCGGTTGAATTCGCCGATCCAGCTGAATGCGCCGTTGTTCAGATCGATCGTGGCCGGTAGTGTGGCGAAACTGAAGTCGATCGTGTCACTTCCGCCGGCATCCCAGATCGTTTTGTAAAATTGGGTGGTGTCGCTGTCTTTAGTAAGCTCGCTGAATGGATATTTGTTATTGCCGGTATTATACCCCCAGTTTGCGCCGTGATTCTTGTGAAGCTCCGGATCGTCGATTGACCATCGGATGTCGATAAGCATCGGCGTCGAAGGGTAAAAAAGAACGTTTTTATCGAAGTCTATACGAACCGAATTATCAAGCGTAATATCGGGATAAGAACTGCTGGGCTGCTTATTTCTTCCTGTCAGCAACTCAACTACTTCATGAAGAACGACCCATTCAAATTGGTTGTTTTCAATTGTTAGTTGATTGTTAATTGTAATATGGGCTTTTGTATACCATTTCTTATTTAAATCGTAATAAATGTTGTCGTATGTCCCGCCACCATCACACTTATGCGGGTCACCCACACTCACACATCCAAGAGAAAACTTATAGCTTGCTGATGTAGCATCATCTGTAGGTATAAATTCTACGTCTGCTGCGTTGCTTATTGCCGTAAGAGCGTCTATTACTGCCTGCTTCTCATTAGCTTTATTATTAAAGGTGTCGTCAAAACCATAGGTTATGTTTGTTCCCATTTTACCCTCCCTGTCCCGAAAACAAGCTTCACATTTAGCTGAATTTTAGGCCAAAGCGAGAAAAACACAAAGGACTTATTGCGTAAATGACGAACTTGACCTTGGCAGCGCTCGCCAGGGGCGGATCACCGTCGGGGGCGGGGCTTGGTCAAGGTGCTTACGCTGGCGGGGTACACGCCTCGTTTGTTAGGCTCTTACATCTTTACCACCGACACTAGATTGAGCTAATGGTGGGCGGCGATAAGTTCCTCAACTCCAGAATCAGCTACGGACACGTGTAAGCATTTGCGCAACGGGGTCACCCCTCCTCAATCTTACCGCGCTTAAAGGTTGACGCCGACCCGCGGCGTAGAGCAGACTCTGGATGGCCTTTTGCAGTCGATACGAGTAAGAATGGGACCAACGGACTCGCGGCAAAATGGGGAGATGCGGGAATGAACGTTCAGACGATGTTTTCGCACCTGATGACACCAATAACGAATGGCGAGTTATGGAGGCGTAATATTTCATCGGTCGTTCATCTGCGCAGGTTACCGCTATATTTTTTTCTTTTCTTACTTTGGTCGCTCTGTGTGCTTGCAGTCGCGCCCCCCAGTTCCGCGGGAAGTCCATTTAATGTTGAGGCATCGAAGAACTACAATTTGATATGCGACGATGTTCGGAGAAATATCAACGCCTCGCCTCCTCGTTCCTCACGGGCAGGGCCAAACCTGACAACACGGTGTCTCTCCTTTGGAGGTTCGGAAGGTGCCCCTGGTGCTACGGGCGGAAGCACCGGGACCGGAACACTGCTGGCGCCCTCCGCAATTCAGGCGCGCTTACGCAAGCTCAAGGAAGATGGGAACGAGGTTGAAATAGGTGGACCAGCGGGGGCTAGCGCAGACGGCACGGTGCCATTAGGGCGCGGCATCAATGTCTTCGCCGCCCCAGGCTACGAGCGCCTCAACAAGCACAATAATCCTTATGAGGATGGATACCGAAGTGATGTTGCCCGGCTAACTATTGGCGCGGACTACAAAATGAAAGACTGGTTGGTCGGCGGTATAGCTCTCACGTATGGTAGTCATGACGGCAATTACGACGACGGAAAAGGCTTTACAAACCACGCCTACGGGGTCTCTTTCTACAGCTCTGTTCTGCCTTCTGAACGGATTTTCATTGACATTGTCGGCGGCTATACGTTTTACGACTTCAATGAGGAGTTTGTGAGACGGCTGTTTAATGATGCGCTTACCCCGCCACCCCTCGTTTTCCGCGGAACTGTCCACACCGACCGCAGTGGCCATGGCATTAACGGCGGTATATTGGCAGGCTACGACGCGCCCTTTTCCAACATTACCATTGGGCCACGAGTCGGGTTCAATGCATCATACATTCATTACGATGACTACAGGGAGCAGGGCAACACTGGGCTCGAATTGCGGTACGAAAGTGAAAGCGAAAGCTCCCTGCAGTCAAGCCTTGGAGCCGCAGCGTCCATCGCCCTCAGCACGTCCTTCGGTGTACTGCTGCCGCAGATCGAAGCTGCCTGGGTGCACGAATTTGCCGACGATCGACGCAGCCAGGAGGCGAGATACGTCGAAGCACCGCCGGATTCACCAAGCTTCCAGTACGACAGCGAGGCGCCGGACCGCAACTTCGGCGTGATCGGCGTCGCGCTGACCGCGGTGCTGCCGAACGGGCTGCAACCCTTCACCGCTTTCCGTGCCATCGTTGGTAACGACAATTACAACAGCTATGCGGTTTCGGCCGGCTTGCGGCTGGAGCTGTAGCGGCCGTTCCCCTCACCCTCCCTCTCCCTGGGAGAGGGTTGGGCTGAGGGCATCCGCCGAGGGCCGATGGCGGTGACGACGGTTCGTCATCAGGGCTGCTCTCCCTGCGCCGCAATCGTTTCGCCGAGCAGGGCCGGCGAAACGTCGAGCCAGCAGCAGACGTGGTCGTAGCCTTGGATCAGGTTGAGCGTCCCGCCGAGGCCCCCGGCACCGCGGGCCGTAAAGGCGTTCGGCACCACGGTGTCCGCGCTGCCGGCGAAGTGCCACTGGCGGATGGACGGCGGCAGCGGCGGGCCGTCGGCCGGGTTGGCGGTGTCGGACGAGAGCGCGATACCCTGGGACGCGGCCCAGCCGTGCGTATCGAGGTTGGCCGCGAGCGTCACCAGAAAGCGGCTCTCGGCGAAGCGGGGCGCGAGCAGCGCTGCCAGCGTTCCGCCGCCGCTGTAGCCGATCCAGCCGATCGCGGCCCGCGGCTGATCCGCCAGCACGCGGCTCAAGGCCGCCTCCATGCTGGCGAGCACGTCTTCGCCGTAGCGGCCGTCGGTCCATACTGAGGATGCGCAGGCGGCCTGATCGTCAAGCCTATGATAACACGGCCTGCCGAGGAGGATCGCCGGTGCCGGCCCCTTGGCGAGCAGGTGAAGGGCGAGCGGGCGGCGCGGTGTCGGGTCGGGGGTAGCGACGCCGTAAAGAAGCGGGCTGCCGTCGCCCTCAATGTAGACGTGCAGGATACCGGCTGCTTCGAGACCTTTTATATATATCGCGTGGGTGAAATGGGTTCCGGTGACCTCGATGCGACGGAGACGCTGGCCGCGGGCCATCTCATCGAACCGCGCGGCGGGCATCGCACAGGCGCCGAGCAGGGCGGCGGTGAGAAGGGTCAGCGCGCTTGTGCGCAACCTCAGGGCACCTGTCCGGATACCCATTCCTCCGCTCACGTTTGCTTTTCGCATTTGCGGAAAAAGGTTGTAAACTTTTGCGCGTGGGATGCAACAGCGGCCGGCGGCGCTGGCGCGGGTCGGACCGCTTGCGGGCGGGAGTGACGGCGATGCAACCATGCGACGCAAGGACGCGCATCAGGGCCGACCGGTCTGGGCAACCTGTTCGGGGAGTCCGGCCTCGGCGACGGGGGGTCGCAGGTGCCGCCATTCTTGTGGTTGGCCTGGCGCTCGCGGCGTGCTCCTCGGGCTCAACGCCTGATGCCGGCACCGGCACAGCGGCGCCGCTGAGCGGGTCCGCCGGGATCGACCAATTCCAGATCGTCGATTGCCTGCTGCCGCCGCCGGTGCGCCAGATTGGCACCGGCTTCACCTATCCGGGCCGGCGGCGGGCGATCCGGACGTCCGCCAGCGATTGCGGCATCCGCGGCGGCGAATACGTCGCCCACGACCGGGCCAACTATGCCACTGCCCTGAAGGTGTGGCTGCCCCAGGCGGAGGCCGGCGATGCCAAGGCGCAGACCTACGTCGGTGAGATCTACGAGAAGGGGCTCGGCACGGCGGCCGACTACGGCGCCGCGGCTGAGTGGTACCGCAAGGCCGCGGAGCAGAACTACGCCCCGGCGCAGGTCAATCTCGGCAGCCTTTACGAGCGCGGCCAGGGCGTGCCGCGCGATCCGCAGCAGGCGGTGAGCTGGTACCGCCGGGCGTCCGGCTTGCCGGCGGCTGGCATCGCCTTCGTCCCCGCCGCCGATCCGGACGAGGTCGCGCGGCTGGAGGCGGAGCGCCAGCGCCTGGAAGAGGAGAACGCGCAGACGCTCAAGGAATTGCAACTCGCGAAGCTCAGGATCGGATCGCTTGAGGGTGAACTCGAGGCGACACGCAAGCGGCTGCGCGAACTTAAAGGGGATGCCGAGCAGGGAAACCGCTCTCTCGACGCGGAACGGCAGAGGCTCGCCCAGCAGGAGTCCGCGCTTGCTGCCGATCGTGAGCGGCTGGCTGCCGAGCAGGCTCGCCTGAAGCGGTTGCAGGCGGAGGCGGCGACGATGCGCGCCCAGCCGACGCCCGCAGATACCGGCCGTCTCGCCGTGATCGAGCGCGAGGCCGAGCTCCTGCGCGCCGACCTTGAACAGCAACAGGCCGCGCTTGTCGCCAAGGACCGCGAGCGCGCTGCCCTGAAGCAGGATGTGGTGGCGAAGGAAGCCGAGATCCGGCGCCTGAACAGCGAAATCGCCGCCCTCAACCGGCAAGCCGATGAGCAGGCGGGCCAAGTGCGCGAGGTCGCGGCCAAGGAGGCAGAGATCGGGCGGCTGAACGGCGAAATCGCCAAGCTGCGCCAACAGGGCGAGCAAGTGGGCGCGCAGTCGCGCGAGATTGCCGCCAAGGAAGCCGAGATCCGGCGCTTGAACGAACGCATTGCCGAGCTCGGCAAGGCCGGTGCGACGGCGCCCGTCGACCTCTCGTCCGTGCCGGTCATCGAGCTGATCGATCCGAAGCTGGTGGTTACGCGCGGTCGGGCCAATGTCACGATGCGCGCGGCTGTCGACACGCGGCCTATCACCGGCCGGGTCGTTCCGGCAGCGAACCTCCTGTCTGTTACCGTAAACGATGTGGAGGAAAAGCCGACCGAAAACGGTGTGTTCCGCTCCGAAGTCCGGCTGACGGGTCAGGTCACGCCGGTGAAGATTGTCGCCGTCGATCGCGCCGGCCGCAGGGGGGGCCTCGATTTCGAGATCGCCCGCCTCTCGCCGCCGGCGGAAACGCCGCAGCCGGCCCGTTTGGGGATACCGCTCACGGGACAGCTGGCACGGATCGATTTCGGCCGTTACTACGCGGTCGTGATTGGCAACGACGCCTATCAACATTTTCCGCCGCTCAAGACGGCTGTTGCGGATGCGCAGGCGGTGGCCGATCTGCTGCGGAACCGCTACGGTTTTGCCAGTGTCAAACTGTTGACGAACGTCGACCGCTATCAAATCTACTCGGCACTAGAGGAGATGCGGCGCACGGTGACGGAAAAGGACAACCTCCTCATTTATTTTGCCGGGCACGGGGAGAAACAAAAGACCTTTACGGGAGAACAGCTCGGATACTGGCTGCCAGTCAACGCCGAGCGGGACAGCACGGCGAACTGGTTCGCGAATTCCGCCCTCAATGAGACCGTGAACACTTCCTCAGCGAGGCATATCCTCGTGGTGGCCGATTCCTGCTACTCCGGACTACTGACGCGATCCGCGGCTGCTGATGTGACGCCGGGAATGAGCGACGAGGCCCGCGCAAATTTGATACGAATCAGGGCTCGCCAGGGCAGCCGCACTGCCTTGACCGCAGGAGGCGACCAGCCGGTCGTCGACAGCCTCGGCGGCCGGCATTCGGTGTTCGCTAAGGCCTTCCTTGACCTGCTGGCGAGTAACGCTGGTGTGCTGGAGGCCTCTCGCCTGCATCAGGAGCTGACAAGTCGGGTCAAGCAGGCGACCGCGCTTGTCGGTAGCGATCAGGTGCCGGAACACCGTCCCATCCAGTTTGGCCATGGCGGCGGCGATTTCCTGTTTGTCGTGCGCCCGGTGGTGAGCGGCTGAAATCGACCCCAGCCGACGATTTTCTCACCGCCGGATCAGCGTCGGCGGACTGTTGTCGTCCATGCAGGCGACCACGCCAACCGTCACATTGTCGCGGGCGGCACGGTTGAGGGCCAATTCAACGAGCCGGGCGGCCGCCCCGGTCCGGGTCGCAGACAGGGTTGCGCCGATCTCGTCGTCATGGACAACCTTGTTGAGGCCGTCGCTGCACAGCAAGAACACGTCGTCCGCAGCGAGCGGCTCGACGCGGCTGTCCAATTCGAGATGCTCCTCGGTGCCGACGGCACGGGTAATCACATTGGCGTCGCTCGAGTCGGCCTCCTCATCGGCACCCAGCAGGCCCATCGCGATCAGCTCTTCGGTTCGACTGTGATCGCGGGTCAATCGCGTCAATGCGCCATCGCGGTAGAGATAGATGCGGCTGTCGCCCGCCCACAGGCAGGCGGCGGTCTGGCCGGAGAGAATCAGCAGGGCAACGGTGCTCCCCGTCAGCCGCCCCTGAAGGCGCTGTTCGGACAGCAGCCGGATCCTGCGATTGGCGGCCGCCATCTGCTCCTGCACTTGGGCGATCATGTCCGCAGGGGTGGTGGCCGGCTGGACCGCGTCGAGCGCGTCGATGACAAGCCGGCTCGCCAGGTCGCCTGCCTCGTGACCGCCCATGCCGTCGGCGACCGCCCACAGGCCGAGATCGGGCGCCTCCAGGTAGGCATCCTCGTTCAGCGAACGGACGCTGCCGCGGTGGCTGACGAAGTGAGACGTGCAGGCTGGAACGGCGACGCCGGTCATGAGTCGTATTCCTGCACGATCGATTCCATGTCCGCTGGCGCCGCGGCGTCCTCCGGCGGAGCGGGCTCAGGGAACCGGTTGGTGAAGAACGCTACAAACTCCCCCTCATGCGGCAGGCCGCGGTAGAGCCGCACGACCGGATCGATCGCATCGGAGCCTCCGGTCCACCAGAGGCTTAAGGCGCTGGTGCCGCTTGCGGCCAGGTCATCAAGGGCGCGGGGATAGATCTGCTCCGGCCGGCAGTCCTCGGTTTCGGCGGCGAACGGCCAGGACCGCACGAGCGCGCCTGCACCACCCGGCGCCGACGGGATGCCGGGCAACGGCGTTGGAACTGCTGGTGGGCCGATTGCCTCAAGGCGGTCTGCAATTCGATCGGGTTCCAGCCGTTCCGCAAGGATGGCAAGCGCCAAGTCCTCAAGCGCCGTGAACCAGGGAGCGGCGACGGCGATCGCAAATGGGCGGCAGTCGTCGGCAAGGACGCTCGCGAGTGTTAAGGGAAAATGCCGATTGACCGCATCGACGCTCGGCGCGAGCACGCCGGCAACCGGGCAAGGGCCGCACACACCGGCGGCAAGGGCGAAGCACCAGATCGGGCTGGTCAGGTAGGCATCGAGCCAGGCCGGCCCCAGATCGGCGCGGCTGCGGGCGAGCGCCGCGCCGAGCCAGATGTCCCACGGTTCGAGGAACGTTGCCGGCAGCCGGCGGCGGACGAAATCGGCCCGCGCCGGGATCTTGCCGAAAGCGCCGGGGATGCCGTCGGGCGCAGCCATTCCTACAGCCGATCGGGGCATTGGAACCGCTCAAGTTCCGGCAAGGCGAAGGGGTTGATGACGCTGAACGCGCGGAGCTCGAACTGGGCCTGATAGCCCTGAACGTTGACGGTGAAGCGGAAGCGATCAACGCCGCTGCTTCGTTGCATCTGCGCCGCATCGAGGAGGTGAAACAGCGCCCACGGACCGCCCTTCGACAGCGTCAGCGTCTGGCCGATCTGTTCGATCGGCGTAAAGGTCACGCGCGCGCCGCTGCCGGCCGCAGGCGGCCACTGCACCCGGCGCGGCTGGCGGGGCCCATGCTGGTAGACGATCCGCTGATCGCCGATTTCCAGCACGACTTGGCGGGCGCGGTTGTCGAGCGTCAGCGGTTCGACCTCGAAGGCAACGCCGAACGGGCCGCTGCCGCCGGCGAAGAAGGCCTCGCGGATTCGAGCCGCCTGCTCAAACAAGCGCAATGCTCCGGCGGAAAGGCCGCTCTCACCCGCCGGTCCCGGGCGCCAGCGCCACGGCCGCACGGACTTATCGGCGAACGGCAGCACGTGCTCCTGGGCAAACTTGTCGATTAGCCCGTTCGGACCGAGCACACGGACGAAATCATCCAGGTTCGCGTCCACTGTTGCCGACCGCACCAGCGGATAACGGCCCGCCAGCGCGGCCTGGCATTGCGGCGCGACCCCGCTCGACCACGCGTCCTGGACCTGCCGGCGGGCACCGGCGACCGCCGGCATGACGGTGGAGCCTTCCGTCGTCGTCACGAGACTCAACAGCCAGCTCTTGAGCGGCTCCGGTTGCGGGTTGGCGAGGGTGCGGATCCGCACCACCTCCGCCCGGCCGCGCGCAACGCGATCGGGCGGGCTAAGTGCCTGCGCGCGTGCCTGCAACTCGAACAGAAGAAACTCGTGCAGGCCGTTGAGCTGCGCAAGAACGCCGTCAATACGCGGCGGTGCGGTACCTTCGGTCTTGACCAGATCATAAATGGCGGCGAACTGGCGATCGACACGCTGGGCCGGATCAGCCGCCGCCGGAGCCGGGCCCTGACCAACGCTGCCCGGCCGGATCCAGCGCTCGATGCGCTCCTGGATGCGCTTGAGTTCGCCAGGCGCGGTAGTATCGCCAATGGTGAGCGCGGCCAGGGCACGGGCGAGGCCGGTCTGCCCCGCGATGGCGCTGAGCACACTCTTGATCGGGGAGTCAGGCTGGGCGAAGGCGCGGACCATGTCCGCCAGCTGCTCGGTGCTGTGGACCGGCGTCACGATAAGATCACGGATGAAGGCATCCCAGACGCGGATGTAATCGGCGAAGTAGAGCTCCTCGACATTGCGCTCAAGGTCCTTCCGTGCATCGCCGCCCTTGAGGCGCGCATACTCGGGCCCCAGCACCCAGGTGTCCTCGACGACCTCGCTGACAAGGATGGACCGCTGGCGGATGAAGACGTCCTTGTAGCCCTCGATCGTGTACAGGCGCGCGATCCCTTCCGTCAGCGGCTTGCCGGACCGGCGGGCGAAGAAGCGCACGTGATCGGGCGGGACGGCGGCGGCGAGCGTCCAGCCATCGGTGCGTTCGGCACCTTGTTCGGTGCGCAACTGTGTATAGACGCGCGATGCCAGCGGCAGCCGCAGCAGGGCCTGCCGCGCTTCAGCGATGAGCGCGGTGTTGCCGGCCGGCGGCGGCGTGAGCTCCTCTTCGAACAGGGCCTGAACATGGCCATCGAGGTCCTCACGCAGCGCTGCATTCGCAGCCCCAGGGAGGACGCCGCCCCAGTCGCGTGCCAGCCAGGCGCGCAAGAGGTCCGCGTCCCGCTGCTCCGGCGTGACAACCATCAGATAAGCCTTGAGCGCCTGGTACAGGTAATCGGTGCGGCCGAGGCTGCCTGCGATCTGTTGCTCCATCCGCCCCATCAGCCGCGGTAACAGGAGCAGGTTGAGCGCTTGCCGGTATGCCGTTTCGGCGGCGTTGCCCAGCTTCTCGGTCTGATCGAGGCCCACGGTCACCGTGAACGGCAGGCCTTGGCGCCGCTCTTTGTGACCGCCCGGCAGGTCCCGCAACGCGTTGAGCGCCGCGAGCGTGCCTTCCAGCCCGGCGCGGCCATAAAGGGCTTCTCCTTCAGTCGACTTGATCTCGTCAGCGGCGCGATCGGCCTCAGCAACCCAGGCCCGATTGCCGCTGTAGCTCATGAACAAAAGGCCGATCAGGGCGAGCGTCAGGACGCCCGCGCCGGCGTAGGCCGCCCACGACAACGGCACGCGATGCCGCTCGATCCAGCTGGTCGAGGTGACGAGCGCGGCTTCCTTGAAAACGACGTCGCGCAGGAGCCGGGTCAGGAAAAAGCTGATGCCGCGGCCACTGAAGGGGGGCATCGCCTGCCGCTCGATGCCGAAACTGGTAGCGACGGCAGCGAGCACGCGATCGATCGGGCTGCCTTCCTGGGTCGCGCTGGTGAGGTAAATGCCGCGCAGGAAGCACGGCTCCTCCAATTTCGACGGCTGAAACGCTTCCGTCAGGAACGCCTCGATCGGCGCTTTCAAGAGCGCCATCTGCTGCGGATACGACAGGATCATGCCGCGTTCGCTGATGTCGCGGGCGTCCTCCATCCGCACCAGCTGGCGCGCCGTCAGCCGCTCCATCAGCTGATCGTATGCTGGCGGGAATGCGGCCAGGACCTGGGCAGGGGAGCGAGACTGCTCGGCCGCGAACGTGGTGCCCCACACTTGGCCGCGTTCCTCAGCGGTCATGGTGCCGAAGAACTCGCGGAAGCCGGCAACGAGATCGCACTTGGTCAGAATGACATAGACCGGCACCCGAAGCTGCAGGCTCGCGTAGACTTCGCGGATCCGCCGGCGCACCGCCTGGGCATGCTGCTGGCGGGCGCTGGCATCGCGCGCGATCAGCTCGGTGACGCTGAAGGCGACGATCACCCCGTCGATCGGCCGGCGCGGCCGGTGCTTGCGCAAAAGATCGAGGAACCCCTGCCAAGCCGCCCGATCGACTGTTTCGTCGCTGTCCTGCGTCGTATAGCGGCCGGCGGTGTCGATCAGCACCGCCTCGTCAGTGAAAAACCAGTCGCAGTTGCGGGTGCCGCCGATGCCGCGCACCGCAGCCTTGCCGAAGCTTTCTGCGAGCGGAAAGCTAAGCCCCGAATTGACGAGCGCGGTGGTCTTGCCCGAACCCGGCGGGCCGATCATCAGGTACCACGGCAGCTGGTAGAGCTGGCGACGGCTGTACCCGCCGCCGAGCTTGGTCGTCTTCAGGGTTGCGAGCGCTTCCCGGAATCGCTCGGTCAGGCTTTCCTGTTCCTCGCGCGCCGCCACCGCTTGCGGATCCTCGACGGCCGGCGCTTTCGTGAGCGAGTCGAGCATCTTCGCGTTGTTGCGCCGCTGGCGGACAATGACCACGACCTGATACGCGAGCCACGCCAGCACGATGACGGCGATGGTAATCCAGCGCGCCGCTTCCGTCGCGAGCGGGACATGACCGGCAAAAGCAAACGCCGGACCGAACACCCAGATCAGGACCGCGAGCAGCAGCAGGCCGAGGATGGAGATGGTCCATCGATTGACGATCCAGCCGAACACCTTTTTCAGCACCTGCGCGTTCTCCGGTCCCGGCGGTGACGCCGGCTTCAGTTCGTTCGGGTCACGGGGATGTGGATCTCGACGCGGCGGTTGAGCGCGCGGCCTTGCTCGGTGGCATTGTCTGCGATCGGCACGCTATCGGCGCGGCCTTCTGTTCGCAGCCGGCCGGCGCTGCCGAGCGAGGGTCCCAACACGGCCGCGACCGCCTCGGCGCGCGCCTTCGACAGATGGAAATTCGAGGGAAAGCGGGCGGTGCGGATTGGGATGGGGTCGGTATGCCCGGAGACCGTCACCGGCATCGTGTAGCCGGCGAGAAACGTGCCGATCTTGGCGAGCACGGGACGCACGTCCGGGCCGACTTCGGCACCGCCGGAGGGAAACAGACCTTGGCTGGCGAAGACGATATCAGCCGCTGTGCCGCGGTCGCGGACCGAGACGATGCCGCGGCCGATCTCGGCTGCCAGATGCGCCTTGAGCTTCATCACCAGCGTCGCCGGCCCGGTCGTCGGCGGTATCACGTCTATGGGGGCGGGAGGCACCAGCGAGCCGATTTTCGTGTAGACCAGATCCGACGCCTCGTTCAGGCGGACGCTGAACCCGAAGTAGGCGATGAGCACCAGCGCCGCGGCGGCGGCCCCGATCACCCAGAACGGCACGAAGCGCGAGACTGCCGGGCGCCGGTCTTCGACGCCCCGCCATTGAGGGGACAGCTCTTGCCCGGTGTCGCCGCGCTGCTGACGGATCAGCGCAAAGGTTTCCTCGCGGATGCGGCCCAATCGGTTGAGGCCATCCTCCTGCATCCGGTAGCGGCCCTGGAAGCCCAGACTCATGCAGACGTAGAGGACTTCCAGCAGGTCGCCGCTGTTCCTCGGGAACTCGCGCGCCTCCTTGAGAAAGCGAAAGAAGGTCTCGCCGGCCGACTGTTCCTTGTAGAACGTGATCAGAAGGCCCTGCTTGCTCCACAGGCTGTCGAGCCCCCAGGGCGTACTGAGCACAGTCTCGTCGATCAGCGCGCACAGGGCGTAGCTCGCCTGCGCCGCCATTTTCGGCTCGACGCCGGCCGCGCGCGCCTGCGCATCGAAGCGGCGGATCGCCTCGATAACGTCGCGGCGCAGGCCGGGAACGTCGTCGTGGCGGCGGGTTTCCCGCAGCTGGCGGACGAGCGCCACGAGTGGTGCTGCCGCCCGCAGGAGCGGGTTGTTGCCGGTCCCCTCGGGCAGTGGCTCCCCGCTTCCGGCCGGCGCCGGCGTGAGCAGTGA
>JBATPX010000192.1:0-1668 GCA_049291695.1 Defluviicoccus sp. | reverse complement strand
GCCTGCGCCAGCTTGCGGGCGAATTCGTAGCTCTCGGGGTCTTGCGCGATGTCCTCGAGCTTCAGTTCGATGACAATGCAGCCGCGCCGCGCCGTGAACAGCTTTTCGTCGAAGGTAAAGAAATGCTCGGACAGCAACGTCCCGACGTTGAGGTTGACGCTGATGTCGCCGCCGTCGAGCGGGCCACCGGGCTTTGCCAACAACGCCAGCATGCGCCGGTCCAGGCTCTCGGTGAGGTGCTGGAACAGTAGGGGGTCGGACGCGAAGTCGAAGTGAGGCAGCATGGTCTGGGCGAGATCGCTGATGCAAACCGTCCACTCGACGAACTTGGGTTCCAGCGAGGTTTCGTTCTGAAGGGTGCAGACGGCGTGCCGGCGCAGGAGGCTCGACAGGTCCGCCTGCACAAGGCCGGCCTCGATGCGATCGAGCAACTCCGGCGTCAAGGCGGAACTGGCTTTTTGCCGCGCCAGCAGATTGGTTCTGGCGCCGTCGCGGCCGGCTGCAGCGCGTACGGCGGCGATGCTGTCGGAGGTCGTCGCGCGCACAGCCCGGACGAGGGCATCATACTGACGATCGACCGCGTACCACGTCGTGAACGCGTCCGCATCCAGGTTCTTGGCGACGATCGGGTCATCCGCGAACAGAAAGCGCACCCGCATGATCTCCGTGCGGACGAGCCCCTCGACCTCCTTGCTGAAGAAAAAGAACAGGTCCGCATTGGCGAGAACGAACAGCTGTCCCCGGCGCTCCTCGGATAGCTGGGTGAGGCCCGCCTTGGCGGCGTTCAGATGATGCTCGCGCCGGTTGAAGGGCCGCAGGCGCGACAGCATGACGTGCACGGCAAGCCGGCCCTCCTTGCGCGACTCCAACCGGCGCAAGTACTCGCCAAGCAGGGCATCCGTCCCTTTGGATCGCGCGTCGACGGCCGCAGTCGCTGGCACATTCACCTCCCGGTGGTCAAAGTCGCCGCTTCGCCGCCATCGCTTTCATCAGCCGATCGATGTAGTAGCCTTGAAAGCGCGTCACGCCGAGCCCAGCCGCGGTTGTTATCGCCTCTTCGGTTTCGACCCGCGCGAGCACGATCCGATCCCGGCCCACTCGTTCGATGCACTGCCGCAAAAAGTCCGGATCACGCTGGCGCAAGGCCTCGATCTGCGGGCGCGACCAGGCGACCTTGATCAGATCGGTCTGCAAGCCGCCGACATCGATCGCTGCGAGATGCAGGGGCGTCAGGCCATCGAGCAGGACCGGATAGCCGCGCACCTTGAGCTCATCGCGGGCAATCGCGAAGGCCTCCGTATCGGTGAGCGCATCGACGATCTGGATCTCGATCACAGGCCGTGCGGCAACCTGCCAAACCTGGTCGAACCGGCGGAACTCCGGCGTGAACAGGCTGCCGATGTTGAGGTTGAGGCTGATCGGCTTGACCGACTGCGGCCCGCTCGCGGCGAGGGAGCGCAACATGCAGCGGTCGAGAATGCGGCTGATGAAATGGAACAGGGCAGGCTTTGCGAACAGGTCGATGTCGGGTGCGACGGCCCGCTGCAGATCCCCGATCGAAAGGAACGTTTCGCAAAACAGCGTTCCAACCTGGGCACTTGCAAGCGTCACCGCCCGCTGACGTTGGATGAAGGGAGCGACCGGCTGCGTCTCCAGCGCTTTGGCGAT
>JBATPX010000191.1:0-6878 GCA_049291695.1 Defluviicoccus sp. | reverse complement strand
GGTGGTCGGGCTGCGCGGGCTTACGCCGCCTTCGGCGACGGTCCTGCTCGCTCCCCAACGAGGCCGCCATCACCCGCCTCGTCGGCGCAATCCTGCTCGAGCAAAACGATGAGTGGGCCGTTCAGCGAGCCCGATACATGACCCTGGAAACCATCGCGCCCTTGCGCGATGATCTCGCCCTCATGCTGCCAAACGCGGCCGCATGAACAACAGGCGGCCAAACCCGCCAGCGAGATCCAGACCGCGATCTCCTACACCACCTCGCGGGACACGATCGGTAACAATTGGGTACTGCCGACGACGGTACCGATGTCACCGCCCCATCGCGTGCGCCGCGTGCGAGTTCAGACGCCAGCCGCCGAATGCGCCTTGTTGTTGGTCCACTCCGTCCATCGCCGGTGCATGATACGATGTTCGAGCGGGACATCGCGCATCGACATCATCGCCACCACCTTGCCGTCGCCTTGGACCACCGGCAGATGGCGGAACTGGCCCTCGATCATCATCGCGAAGGCATTGACCAGAGACGTATTGGCGTCGATCGTGCGGGGGTTTGGCGTCATAACCTCGCCAACCCGAGTGGCCTTGGGATCGAGACCGACGGCAACCACCCTCTGCAAGACATCGCGCTCGGTAAACACCCCGACCAATCGATCTCCGTCCAACACCGGCGCCCCACCAATCGTTTGGGCACTGAGAATACCGGCGGCTTCGAGAACCGTCTGCTCCGGATCGAGAACAGTCACCTCGCGTCCGCTAAGCACACTGCGGACTGAATTTTGGACGATCGTCATTGTGTTGCCTCCCAGCGTCGCAAAAAGGGATCATCTGTCGCCCCGTGCGGGCCAGAGTCCCGGTTTTTTTAACGCCACGATGGTCACCGAAATGCAATTGGTTTGCAATAAGAATGCAATCTAATCGTAACAACGCCGCGGTGTCGAGCTGATGGACGGTGTACGAGACGATCACACTTTGCCGCAGCCGCCGCTTCACGCCGCCCTCAGCAGCCGCTCACCGGCGACCGCATCGAACGTCCGGCCGTCGCCGTCGAGCGTCGCCTGTTTGCCGGCCGCCGTCTGCCAGCGCTTGACCGCGACGTCGACGTACTGCGGGCTGATCTCGATGGCGAACACGCGGCCGGCCCGTCGTCTGGCCGGCGATGATCTGCGAGCCCGAGCCGCTGAACGGCTCGTAGCAAACCTCGCCCGGCCGGGCATGCTGGCGCATCGGGATGGCGAATACGTCCACCGGCTTCGACGTCGACCCACCACGCCCGGCGGCACGTCGCCTTTGAGCAGCCCGGCAGCCCGGCCGCCGAATTGAAGGCCGCCGTGGTCGATCAGCTGCGCGGCCTGCTGCGGTCGCCGGAGATCATCGTCGGCACCTGGCGATCGGCGCGGCCGGAGATCGAGGGGCTCTCCGAAGCCGAAGTGCGCGAGGCGCTGCTTAGCCTCGAGCCGATCTGGGACGAACTGTTCCCCACCGAGCAGACCCGCATTCTCCAGCTCCTCGTCGAGCGCGTCGATGTTCAGCCGGACCGGCTGGACCTGCAGCTGCGCGTCGACGGCTTGCAGACGCTGGTCGCCGATCTGCGCGCTGGGAAACCGGAGCGGAGGGCAGCCTGATGACGAACACTCGCCTCAGCGCCGACGGTCGCACCCTGACCGTGCGCGTGCCGATGACGTTTACCAAGAGGGCGTTTCGGTGGCGGAAGCTGATGGAGACGGGCGCGTACGCGACGGTTGAGGAAATCGCTGCGGCCGAAAGATCAACGCTTCCTATGCCAGCCGGGTGCTGCGGCTCACCCTGCTCGCGCCCGACATCGTCGAGGCCATTCTCGATGACGGCAGCCACCACAGATGACGCTGGCGACGCTGATGCAGCCGCTCCCGGTCGCATGGGCGCAGCAGGCCGAAGCGGTTTGCGGGCCGTCGTCGAAGCGGCGAGGCTGAGCCAGGGCACCGTCAGCGGGAAGCGCTCCTGACTACTTTTTGCCCTCCGCGGTCGCCCCGCCGGGCTTCGGTTTGGCGAGCGCGCTGGGCACGCTGCCGTCCGACGCAAGGACCTTTTTCTTGCCACCCGCGGGTTTCTTCGCCTCGCGGTTACCCCTCTTTTGACCCTTCGCCATCACCGTTCTCCCAATCTGCGCATCGACGCGCTGCCATCGAGAATAGGCCGACTGCCAGCGCGTCAGCTACTGAAACCGCTCAATTACCATAATCCTGTTGTCCTGAGGCCGGGAAGTTCCGCCGATTCCCAGCCAACGCGTTGCAGCGCTTGGAGATCTAGCCAATTTGGCCAACACTGGGTCGTGGGCAGGGGATCCGGATGCGAACGGTCAACGCCAAAGACGCCAAGTACAATTTCGGCCAGCTGATCGACACGGCCCGCGCCGAGCCCGTCACCGTCGCGAAGTACGGCCGCGCGGTCGTCGTGGTATTGGCTGTGGAGGAGTACGAGCGGCTGAAGGCGATCGAAGCATCGGCCTCACCGAAACTGCAGCAGGATTGAAGGGGGCGAAATGGCCGATCAGGCACGGAAAGACAGGTTTCTGGCGGCGCTGACCGGGCTTGGCGGCTCGGCGGGGAATGCAAAGCTGCGTGACGCCCTCGGCTGGCATGAAGCAACCTATGACAGGGTCAAGCAGGCCCGGATCGACGACGGTTCTATCCTTCCAGGTCGGGGTCATGGTGGGTCCATCGCCATCGCCGGTGCTCAGGCGGTTCCCGCAGCTGCCCAAGTCGCGCAGGTCGACCGGCAGGTGCGCGGCGTTCGCCCCAACACCACCGCCGCCAATGTTGGCTACGAGGCCGATCTCTGGCGCACGACTTCATCGACGGCTTCGCCCGGCATATGCGCGATGCCCTGCCGCATGCGTCCTTCATCGGCTTCACCGGAACGCCGATCGAGCTCAAGGATGCCAGCACGCGCGCCGTGTTCGGCGATTACATCAGCATCTACGACATCCAGCGCGCCGTGAAGGACGGCGCCACGGTGCCGATCTATTACGAAAGCCGGCTCGCCAAGCTGGCGCTCGATGCGGCCGAGCGGCCGAAGATCGACCCGGAGTTCGAGGAAGCAACCGAGGGCGAGGAGGTCGAGCGCAAGGAGAAGCTCAAAACGAAGTGGGCGCAGCTGGAGGCGGTCGTCGGGTCGGACAAGCGGCTCGCACTCGTGGCGCGCGACATCGTCGAGCACGTCGAGAAGCGTCTCGAAGCGATGGACGGCAAGGGCATGATCGTCTGCATGAGCCGGCGCATCGCGGTCGAACTCTATGGCGAGATCGCGGATCTTCGGCCCGAATGGCATGCTGACGGGGACGACGCGGGCGCGATGAAGGTCGTGATGACCGGCTCGGCCTCCGATCCGCCCGACTGGCAGAGACACATCCGAAACAAGTCCCGGCGTGAGGCGCTGGCCCACCGCTTCCGTGATCCGACGGACCCGTTCCGCCTCGTCATCGTTCGCGACATGTGGCTGACGGGTTTCGACGCGCCCAGCCTGCACACGATGTACATCGACAAGCCGATGCGTGGCCACGGCCTGATGCAGGCGATCGCGCGGGTCAACCGGGTGTTCAAGGACAAGCCCGGCGGGCTGGTCGTTGATTATCTCGGCCTGGCGCACGAGCTGAAACAGGCCCTCGCCACCTATACGGAGAGCGGGGGAACGGGACGAACCGCACTCGATCAGGACGAGGCCGTCGCCTTGATGCTGGAGCGGCACGAGGTCTGCTGCGCCATGTTCCACGGCTTCGACTGGTCGGCATGGGCAACGGGGGCGCCGCAGGAGCGGTTGAGCCTGCTGCCGCCGGCGCAGGAGCACATCCTGGCTCAGGAGAACGGCAAGGATCGCTTCCTGCGCACCGTGCGCGAGCTCTCGCAGGCCTTCGCCCTCGCGGTGCCCCACGAAGAGGCTCTGCGCATTCGCGATGACGTCGCCTTCTTCCAGGCGGTTCAGGCCGTTCTCGCCAAGCGCGCGCCGGGTGACGCACGGCCGGAGGAGGAGATGGACCATGCCGTCCGACAGATCATCTCGCGCGCCGTCATGCCGGAAGGCGTCGTCGATATCTTTGCCGCCGCCGGGATCGAAAAGCCCGACATCTCAATCCTCTCGGACGAGTTTCTGGCCGAGGTGCGTGGCATGCCGCAGCGCAATCTCGCCGTCGAACTGCTGCAGAAACTGCTGAAGGGCGCGATCAAGAGCAGGGGCCGCAAGAACGTCGTGCAGGCGCGCTCGTTTGCGGAGATGCTCGAACTGATGTCAATCGGCATGCAAATGGGACCCCCGATCGGCATCGAAAAGGGACCCCTCTTCGAACAGCGTCGGATGGAAGCTTGTCCCGGTAGCGAACAGGAGGGACCCGCGCGTGACGGTCCGTGCCCTGACGAGCGACGGAGCGGCACGCGCGGGAGGTTGCCTGTTTGCCCACCTGGACAAGCTGGCGAGGTGTCGATCAGCTGCGGTTCTTGAAGCGCCAGGACTCGTTGCCGGTCTCGATAATCTCGGGAGTGATGGGTGAGACGATCGAGCAGCGCGGTCGTCATCTTCGCATCACCGAACACGCTCGGCCACTCGCCGAAGGCAAGGTTGGTGGTGACGATGATCGAGGTGCGCTCATAGAGCCGGCTGATCAGATGGAACAGCAGCTGCCCGGAGGCCTTTAGCGAACGGCAGATAGCCCAGTTCGTCGAGAACGACGAAGTTGAGGCGGGTGAGATAGTCGGCTAGACGTCCCTGACGGCCGGAGCGAGCCTCATTTTCGAGACGGTTGACCAGATCGACAACGGTGTAGAACCGCCCCCTGGCACCGCCTTAGGATCCAGGCCCGGGCGATAGCAATCGCAAGATGGCTTTTGCCGGTGCCGGTGCCGCCGATCAGCACGGCGTTGCGCTGTTCGCCGAGGAAGCTTCCCGTTGCCAGCTCGCGCACCAAAGCTTGGTTGATCGGGGTGCCGTCGAACTGGAATCGCGGTAGGGACGCTCATTGCTGAGCGCCCCCCGCACAGATCCGGACGTGCGGTATTCCCGCATCCGGCTCCTACCTCGGGTGTTTGACGGCGAACCGCTGGTTTGGCCATGGGTGGAGGATGCGCGGCCGCGGGAGCCAGTCGTCGGTGAGCCTCGTCACCCGCTCCCACGTCGTCTGATCCTTTTGACTGCGTCGTCGAAGCGAGCGCCGCCACAGGTTGGTGACGTGGTAGCGGAACGCCACCAAGGACCGGCCATTGGTCGGCACCGCATGGTAGGCGAAGAAGCCGCTAACGACCTGCCTCAGCCACTGCCCCTGCGCGGGGATCGGCTGGTGCCTTCGCCGCCGCATCTCCTCCTTGATCTCCCGGAGCTTGGCCCGCATGCGGTCGCGCCGGGTCTTCCGTTTGACCAGGAAATAGCCGCGACGGCTCTTGCCGCAGACGAAGGTAAAGCCCAGGAAGGTGAAGGTCTCCGGTTTGCCGAGCCCGCCCTGCGCGCGCCCTGCCGCCGCGTGGCGGCCGAACTCGATCAGGCGGGTCTTATCCGGATGAAGCGACAGCGAGAACTCTTGCAACCGCGCACGCATCGCGTCCCAGAAGCGCCGGGCGTCGGTCTGGTGTTCGAAACCAACGATGATGTCATCGGCAAAACGCACGATGATCATGTCGCCCGTGGCCTCACGCCGTCGCCAGCGCTCCGCCCAGAGATCGAACACGTAGTGCAGGTAGACGTTGGCGAGCAGCGGCGAGACCACCGACCCCTGCCCGGTTCCCGTCTCGCCGACCGTGACGATCCCATCCTCCAGGACGCCCGCCTTCAGCCACTTCTGGATGAGGCGGACGATGCGCTTATCGCCGATCCGGTGTTCCAGGAAGCGGACCAGCCAAGGCTGGCTGACCGAGTCGAAGAAACGGGACAAATCGGCGTCCAGGATGTGGTTCACCTTTCTGCTGCCGATCCCGACCACGAGCGCATCCATCGCATCGTGTTGGCTGCGCTGTGGCCGGAACCCATACGAAAATCCGAGGAACTCCTCCTCGTAGATCGCGTTCAGCACGGCGGCGGTCGCCCTCTGGACGATCTTGTCCTCAAGGGCGGCCACCGCGAGCGGGCGCTGGCTGCCATCCGCTTTCGGAATATACCGCCGTCGCGATGGCAGCGCCCGGTACGCTCCGCCTTGGACCCGTGCATGCAGGTCCTCGATCCGATGGTCGAGGTCTGTGGCATAGGCCCGCCATGTCAGCCCGTCCACGCCAGGGGCGGCGTCTCGCTTCAGCGCGAAGAACGCCGTCCGCAGCATCTCGGGGTTGAGATGGTGGAAGAGCGCGGTGAACCGCTCCTTCCTTCTGTGCCTTGCAGCGTGTCGTATGCGATCCAGCGCCTGGGACACGCTTTCCCGGTCCTGCGCCCGGCGCGTGCTTTGCTGGCCCGCATTCCCCTTGGTCTCCGCCCTTCGCTCCACCGGCTCCGCCGCCGGTCGCCCGGCCTTGTTCGTCGGCTTCGTCGCTACTATGGCAGAGTCTGACTTCTCGCCTGCGTGCATCATCGGCTTCGGCTCATCGCCTTCCCGATGCGGACCGTCGACGGCCATCGACGGTCACAGACGAGATCTCCCGGTTCCCGCACAAGGAGCGTCCGCACATGCCAGGGTCTCTGACCACGCCGGGCCGGTCGGGCACTCGCGCTGGCGCACCCGCCCGTGTTGCCTTCCGCCATGACTACGGCGTCAGCGCCCGGGACTGATATCCTTTCGCGGCTCCATGGCTGGCCTGTGCCATCCCCTACCGACGCTTCGCCGCCGCCCTCACGGACGACAGCGCACGGCTCGGGGCCGATGTGGATCGCTACTCCTTCATCGCAGCGGACTTGCACCGCCTACTCCTTGCCGGTCTCCCGGCGCACAG
>JBATPX010000190.1:0-8974 GCA_049291695.1 Defluviicoccus sp. | reverse complement strand
AGTTCAGCCGCCGCGCGGTCCTCAACGGCAAGATGGACTTAACGCAGGCCGAGGGGCTCGCCGACCTGGTGACGGCCGAGACCGCAGCCCAGCGGCGCCAGGCGCTGCGGCAGGCGGATGGCGGCCTGCGCGATCTTTATGAGGGCTGGCGGGCACGGCTGGTGCGCTTGCAGGCGCACGTGGAGGCGGGGATCGATTTCGCCGACGAGGACGCGGCCGCCGGTGATGCGGCTCGGCAGACCGCGATCGCCGCCGAGCTCGCGCAAATGGGCACCGAGATCGGCGCTCACCTCACTGACGCCGGCCGCGGCGAGCGGCTGCGCGAGGGCGTGCGGGTGGCCCTCGTCGGCGCGGCCAATGCCGGGAAATCGAGCTTGCTGAACGCGCTGGTACGGCGGGAGGCGGCGATCGTCTCGCCGCAGCCGGGCACGACGCGCGACGTCATCGAGGTGGCGGTGGATCTCGACGGGTACCCGGTCGTCTTTGCCGATACCGCCGGCTTGCGTGACGCTGACGGGGATGCGCAGGGAGAGGTTGAGGCGGAGGGGGTGCGGCGCGCCCGCGCGTGGGCCGCTGCGGCTGATCTCAAAGTGGTGGTGTTCGACGGCGCACGCTGGCCGCAGGCGGACGCGGCGAGCCGGGTGCTCCTCGACGGCGATGCGATCGCGGTGATCAGCAAGGCGGATTTGCGCGCGCCCGCGGCGGAGCGCCTGCCGGGTGAGCCGCCAGCGTTGGAGATGCCCGCGTTGGCGGTGCCAACAGTCGACGTGTCGGCGGTCACCGGGGCAGGGCTTGCCGACTTGCTGGGCGTGCTGCGGGCAAAAGTTGCGGCGCGCTTTTCCGCCAGCGAGGCGCCGGTGATCACACGCGCGCGCCATCGGCAGGCGCTGGAAGTTTGCGCGGCGGCGCTGAAGCAGGCGGCGAGCTCCGCGGACGTGCCGGAGCTGCAGGCGGAGGATATCCGTACGGCGGCCGATGCGCTCGGGCGGATCACAGGGCTGGTGGACGTCGAACAGCTGCTGGAGATCGTTTTCCGCGACTTCTGCATCGGCAAGTGATGTTTCACGTGAAACCGCGACCTGCCTCGGCTGGGGTTTGACGGACGCGCTTCGCGTCGCTACCGTCTGCCGCCATGCGAGAGCCCGGCTTCGACGTCATCGTCATCGGCGGCGGACACGCTGGCTGCGAGGCCGCGGCGGCGGCGACGCGAGTCGGCGCGCGGACGCTGTTGCTCACGCACGATGTCGCGCGGATCGGCGAGATGTCGTGCAATCCCGCGATCGGCGGCCTCGCCAAAGGCCAGATGGTGCGGGAGATTGACGCGTTGGATGGCCTGATGGCACGCGCAATCGACCGCGCCGGCATCCAGTTCCGTGTCCTCAACCGCTCGAAGGGACCGGCGGTGCAAGGCCCGCGCGCTCAGGCCGACCGGGCGCTTTACCGTGCCGCCATGCAGGCGCTGCTGCAGGAGCAACAGGGGCTGACGCTGCGTGCGGACGCGGCGGAGGATGTGTGCCTTGGGGCCGACGGCGGCGTCTCCGGTGTGGTGACGGCGAGCGGTGCGGTGGTGGCGGCCGGTGCGGTCGTGATCACGACCGGAACCTTCCTTCGTGGTGTCATTCACATCGGGACTTCCCAGGTGCCGGCCGGACGCGTTGGCGACCCCCCCGCGATCGGTCTTGCGGACGCGCTGCGGCGCCTGGGGTTACGCATGGGGCGACTGAAGACAGGCACGCCGCCGCGGCTTGACGGCCGCACCATCGCGTGGGACGCGCTTGCCCAGCAGGCGGGAGACGAGCCTCCGCAGCCCTTCTCCTCCCTCACGGACGCGATCACGACGCCGCAGATCGTTTGCGGCGTGACGGCCACGACACCAGCGACGCATGCGGTGATCCGCGCCAATCTCGACCGTGCGCCGTTGTACTCCGGGCAGATTCGCGCTACCGGGCCGCGCTACTGCCCGTCGATCGAGGACAAGGTGGTCCGCTTCGCCGACCGCGACCGCCATCAGATCTTTCTCGAGCCGGAAGGGCTCGACGACCATACGGTGTACCCCAACGGCATCTCGACCTCGCTGCCGGCCGAGGTGCAGGGGACGCTGCTGGCAACCATTCCGGGGCTGGAACGGGCGACGATGCTGCGCCCCGGCTATGCCATCGAGTACGATTTCATCGACCCGCGCGAATTGAAGCCGACGCTGGAATGCTTGAGCGTTCCCGGTCTCTACCTTGCCGGCCAGATCAACGGCACCACCGGCTACGAAGAGGCGGCAGCGCAGGGACTGATCGCCGGCGCCAATGCCGGACGTGCGGCAGGCGGGTGCCGGAATGGCTTCGTGCCCGATCGCGCCGAGGCCTACGTGGGCGTGATGATTGACGACTTGGTGACGCTGGGCATCGATGAGCCGTACCGGATGTTCACCGCCCGCGCCGAATACCGCCTCGCCTTGCGCGCCGACAATGCCGATCAGCGCCTGACCGAGCGCGGCATCGCAGCCGGTCTGGTCGGCAGCGCCCGGGCCGCAGCGTGGCGACGTAAGGCCATGGCGCTGGCGGAAGCACGCACCCAGCTTGCGGCGATGCGGGCGACGCCGCCGATGCTGCAGGCGGTCGGGTTGCCGATCAACGACGATGGGCAGTGGCGGAGTGCGCTCGATCTGCTTGCTTTCCCTGCGATCGACGTTGCCGGCCTCGTCCGCCTGTGGCCGCAGCTGGCAGTGATCCGCCGCGACGTGGCGTCGCAGATCGAGAACGATGCCCGTTACCGCGGTTACCTCGATCGCCAACAGGCCGACATCGAGGCCTTCCGCCGCGATGCGGGCGTCGCCCTGCCCGACAGCCTCGACTATTCTGCGGTGGCGAGCCTGTCGACGGAGGTGCGGCAAAAGCTCTCGCGTGCCCGGCCGGCGAACCTGGCGGCGGCGGCGCGGATCCCCGGCATCACGCCGGCGGCGCTGACGGCGCTGCTCGTCCACCTGCGCCGCGCGGCGGCCGCCTGATGCCGGCCCCGTCGCCCCTGTTTCACGTGAAACCAGCGCCGGCGTTCTCGCCGCCGCTCACCGCGCAGGACTTCCAGGCCCTCACCGGCTGCAGCGACAAAGACCTCGTCCGCCTCACCGCCTACCTCGATCTGCTGGTGCACTGGCAGCGGCGCATCAATCTCGTCGGTGCCTCGACGCTGGCCGATCCGTGGCGGCGCCACATGCTCGATTCGCAGCAGCTCGCACCGCTGCTGCCCGCGGGTGCCCCGGCGGTCACCGATCTCGGCAGCGGCGCCGGCTTTCCGGGCCTGGTGCTGGCGATCCTGACCGCGGCGCGGGTCACGCTGGTTGAGGCCGACCAGCGCAAGGCCGCCTTCCTCGCCGCCGCTGCCCGCGCGACCGAAGCGAAGGTCGACATCGCGTGCCGGCGCATGGAGACTCTGGCCGTTGCCAGCGCCGATGTCGTCACCGCACGCGCCTGCGCACCGCTGCCGCGCCTGCTGCCGGTCATCGCCCGCATCCTGCGCCCGGACGGCGTTGCCTTGCTGCTCAAGGGGCAAACGGGGCAGGTTGAATTGACGCAAGCCGAAAAACACTGGAAAATGCGCAGCAGCATGATCGCCAGCCAAACCGACCCCGGCGGCATGATTCTTCAGCTTCAGGAACTTCGGGCTGTCCCATGAAGGAAGGGTTTCCCCCGGCGCCGCTGCGTGGGCCGCGCATCATCGTGCTGGCCAACCAGAAGGGCGGTGTCGGCAAGACGACGACGGCGATCAATCTCGGCACTGCCTTGGCGGCCGTCGGCCGCACCGTCTATCTGGTCGACCTCGACCCGCAGGGGAACGCCTCGACCGGCCTCGGCGTGCCGCAGGCGCAGCGCCGGCCGAGTTCGTACGACGTCCTCATCGGCGCCTGTTTCCTCGAGGTCGCGGCGCGGCCGACGCTGGTGCCGCGGCTCTCGATCGTGCCTGCCGGCGTCGACCTCTCCGGCGCCGAGATCGAGCTGGCGACGGTCGAAGGCCGCGAGCGCTATCTGCAGGATGCGTTGCGACCGCTGCCGCCGGGTTGCGATTACGTGCTGATCGACTGTCCGCCGGCGCTGGGCCTGCTGACGCTGAACGCGCTCGTCGCCGCTGACGCCGTGATCGTGCCGCTGCAATGCGAGTTCTTCGCACTGGAAGGCGTAAGCCACCTCGTGCGCACCATCGAGCGCATCCGCAAGAATTTCAACCCGCGCCTCGAAATACAGGGTATTGTGTTGACGATGTTTGACAAGCGCAACAAGTTGTCCAAGGTCGTGGCCAGCGACGTGCGCGCGCATTTCGGCGGCAAGGTCTACAAGAGCGTCATCCCGCGCAACGTGCGCATCTCGGAAGCGCCCTCGCACGGCCGCCCGGTGCTCGTCTACGACACCAATTGCGCCGGCTCGATCGCCTACATTCGCCTCGCGAGCGAGGTTCTGCGCCAGGAACGGGAGCTTGCATTCTGATGGCGGCCGAACCGAAACGTCCGGCATTGGGCCGCGGCCTGTCCGCGCTGCTCGGCGAGGACTCCGACGACTATGCGCAGCTCGACCGGCTTCGCACCTCGCGCACCGTCGCCATTCACCTGCTGCGGCCAAGCCCCTTCCAGCCGCGCCGGCACATGCAGGAGGCGGAGCTGGCCGACCTGGCGCAGTCGATCGCGGCGAAGGGGATCCTGCAGCCGCTGTTGGTCCGCCGGATTGCGGACGATCCGCAGGCGTTCGAGATCATCGCCGGCGAGCGCCGCTGGCGGGCGGCGCAGATGGCGCAGCTGCACGAGGTGCCGGTCGTCATCAAGGAGCTGAGCGACCGCGAGGCGCTGGAAATCGCGTTGATCGAGAACCTGCAGCGGCAGGACCTGACGGCGCTGGAGGAAGCCCAGGGCTACCGCCGCCTGATGGACGAGTTCGAGCACACCCAGGATGCGCTCGCCCGCGCGATCGGCAAGAGCCGCAGCCATGTCGCCAACACGCTTCGGCTGTTGAGCCTGCCGGACAGCGTCAAGCGCCTGCTTGACGACGGCAGCTTGAGCGCAGGGCATGCCCGCACGCTGGTGGGTGTCGAGGATGCCGATGTGCTGGCCGGGCAGATCGTCAAGCGCGGCCTCAACGTGCGCCAGACCGAGCGTTTGATCGCCCACCACCGCACCGAGCCAGTGTCGGCGCCGGAGCCGGAACCGGCCAAGGATCCCGATACGCTGGCCCTCGAACGCGACCTGTCGGCGCTGCTCGGGCTCAAGGCGGAGATCCGCTTCAAGCGCGGCGGCGGCGCCTTGGTCCTGCACTACCGGACGCTGGAGCAGCTGGACGAGCTGTTGCGCCTGCTGCGCCGCGGCGGGACGGAAGACGTGGACGGCGAAGGACAGGCCTAGGAGCGGCTGTCACCGCTGCGCGCGGCGTGCGCGATCTGCAGCAGCGCCCGTGTCGCCAGCGCCAACGCCGGTGCGCCGGTGGTCTTGCAGGCGAGTTCCGCATCCGTCAGCAAATTGAGCGCCTGGCCCAGGCGCGGCCGTGACCAGCGGCGCATCTGCTGCAAGAATGCCGGCTTCTGGTGAAAGATGACCGGCGGCTTGAGGCTCATCATCGCCTGATCCGGGGACTTGCCGGCCGCCACCAGAGCCTGCGCCTGCAACAGCCGCGTGATGTGCTGGGCGGCGACGCGGACGATGGCGACCGGGCTCGCCCCTTCCGCAAAGGCCGTCTGCAGCGCCTTGTCGAGGGTGCCGAAATCGCCGGCGCCGGCGGCCGTGACGATCGCGCCCAGCGACAGCGCCGCGGAGTCACCGACCGCTGCCATCGCATCGCCCAGCGTGACGCGGCCGGGCCCGCCCACGTAGAGCGACAGCTTCTCCAGTTCGGCGCGGGTGACCGCCCGGTTGGCGCCCAGCTGCATCGACAGGAAATCGAGCGCGTCACCGTCGACGCTCAGGCCCTGCCCCGTCAGCGTCTCGCGGATCAACGCGCGCAGGCTGGCCGCATCCTCCGCATAGCAGGCAATCGCGGCGGCGGCCGGCGCGCCTTCGAACAACAGGCGCAGGCTGGAGCGCTTGCCGAGGTCGCCCGCCTCGGCAACGACAAGGCCTGGCCCCCCCGCTCCGGCGCCGCTCAGCAACTGGCTGAACGCGGCGGTCAGCGCATCGCCGGCGTCGCGTACCCGCACCAGGCGCCGGCCGCCAGAAAATGACAGCGCCGCCGCCTCGTCCGTGAGCCGTGCCGGATCGCTCCGCAGCGCCAGCGCCGGCAGCTCGACGAAGCGGAACGGATCCGCAGGCACGCCGGCGACGGCGGCGACCAGCGCCGCGACCCGTTCGTGGATCAGGCTGGATTCGGGACCGAAGACAAGGACGGCGGCGACGTCCGCCGCGGGCGCCTTAAGGAACGCGTCGGCCCGCTTGCCGGAGAGCTTCACCGCTCAATCACCCTCTCAGGCCCGCCAGCGTCACGACCCGGCAGGCTTGGAATTTGCGGGCGCGGCACCGGCGGGCTGGTCACCGATGGGCGCGGCGGCGAAATGGGCGGCGAGGCGCGCGCGAATGTCGTAGGCGATCTGCCGCAGCGCGCGCGAGCGGGCCGCCTCGTTGGCGGTCAACGTCGAGAAGCGGGCGTCGCCGATGTTGTAGCTGCTGACGACACGCGATTGGTTGCGCACCAGCGGCGTCGTGCCGCCGGTGGCATACAGCGCGTAGCTCGCTTCCACGCGCAGGTTGGCGCGGGTCGCGAAGCCGGTGCGTTCGACCGCGAGCTCGTTCAGCTCCTCCTCCAGCCGGATATCGAGGCGGTACCGCGGTGGCACCTGCAGTCGGCCGGGATTGAGGAGATCGACCAGCTGGTTGCGCAGTTCCTGGCCCGGCCGGTCGTCGATCCGCTCGACCGCGACCGCCGCCAGATCCGCCGCCGGGCCGCCGTCGTCGCGTGCAGGGGCGTAGAGCGGCCGGAAGCCGCAGGCCGACAGCAGCGCGACCCAAAGCGCGAGGCAAAGTACGGCGCCGGCGCGCCCGCGCCGCCGCGTGTGCCGCGCGATGCTAAACGACGACATTGACGATCCGGCCGGCAACGACGATGACCTTGCGCGGCGCCCGTCCGTCCAGCGCCTTGGCGACGTTCGGCTGGGCGAGTGCTGCGGCGCGGGTCTCGTCCTCACCGGCATCGGCCAGGATCGCGATCGTACCGCGCAGCTTGCCGTTGACCTGAACGCCGATCACGACCTCGTCGTCGGTCAGCAGGCGCGGATCGGCGACCGGCCAGGCGGTTGCCGCCAGCATCTCGCGATGCCCGAGCGCGGCCCACAGCTCCTCCGCCAGATGCGGCATCAGCGGACCGGCGAGGCACACGAGCGCGTCCAATCCTTGGCGGCGGGCCCAGGCGGCGGCCGCATCGGCGCCGTCAAGTTCGGCCAGTGCATTGGCGAGCTCGCGCAGGCGCGCCACGGCACGGTTGAAGCCGAACTTGTCCAGATCCGCGGTGACGGCGGCGATGGTTTTGTGGGTCTGCCGATAGACGCGCACGGCCGGTGCGTCGGCCGGCAGATCGGCCCAGCCGGCGGGCTGCGGCGCACCCGGCGCCGCTGGCGGGTGGTCGGGCGCGGTCACCATCCGCCACAGCCGGTTGACGAACCGCCAGGCGCCGTCGATGCCGGCCTCGGTCCATTCCAGATCGCGCTCCGGCGGGCTGTCGGAGAGCATGAACAGCCGCGCGGTATCGGCGCCGTAGGCATCGAGGATGCCTTCCGGGTCGACGACGTTCTTCTTCGACTTGCTCATCTTTTCCGAGCGGCCGACGGTCACCGCGGCGCCGGTGGCGGCGAGGACCGCGCCGTCGCCGCGGCGGCTGATGTCCGACGGCGCATGCCAGCGGCCATCAACGCTGCGGTAGGTCTCGTGGCAGACCATGCCTTGTGTCATCAGCCCGGCGAATGGCTCCTCGAGACCTAAGTAGCCGCAGCGCTTGAGCGCGCGGGTGAAAAAGCGCGAATAAAGGAGGTGCAAAATCGCGTGCTCGATGCCGCCGATGTACTGATCCACCGGCAGCCAGTAATCGACGGCAGCGCGTGGCAGTGCTTCCTCGGCATCGGCGGCGCAAAAGCGGGCGAAATACCAGGACGACTCGAAAAAGGTATCGAAGGTGTCGGTTTCCCGCTCGGCCGCGCCGGAGCAACCCGGGCAGGCAACGTGCTTCCATGTCGGGTGGTGGGCGAGCGGATTGCCCGGCTGGCTGAAGTCGACATCTTCGGGCAGCACCACCGGCAGCTGGTCCGCCGGCACCGGCACGATGCCGCACGCCGGACAGTGAACGATCGGGATCGGGCAGCCCCAATAGCGTTGCCGCGACACGCCCCAGTCGCGGAGCCGGTAGCTGACGGCCGCCTCGCCGGCGTTCATCTCCGTGAGCCGTAGCGTCGCCGCCTCTTTCGCGGCTTCGACGTCAAGACCGTCGAGAAAGCCGGAATTGATCAGCCGGCCGGGCCCTGTATAGGCCTCGTCGCCAATCGCGAACGCACTGGCGTCGGTGCCCTCGGGGCACACCACCGGCGTGACCGGCAGGCCGTATTTGCGCGCGAAGTCGAGGTCGCGCTGATCATGCGCCGGGCAGCCGAAGATTGCGCCGGTGCCGTAGTCCATGAGCACGAAGTTGGCGACGTAGACGGGCAGCGTCTGGTCCGTCCGCAAGGGATTGCGCACCTTCAAGCCGGTGTCGAAGCCGCGCTTCTCGGCGGTCTCGATTTCCGCTTCCGAGGTGCCGCTCGACCGGCATTCCTTGATGAAGGCGGCGAGTTCGGCATTCAGCGCCGCGCACTCGGCCGCGAGCGGATGGTCGATCGCGATCGCGCAGAAGGAGGCGCCGAACAGCGTATCGGGCCGCGTCGTGTAAACCTCCAGCCGATCCGCGCGGCCCTGAAGCGCAAACAGCACCCGCGCTCCGGTTGAGCGGCCGATCCAGTTCTCCTGCATCAGCCGCACCCGCTCCGGCCAGCG
>JBATPX010000189.1:0-1725 GCA_049291695.1 Defluviicoccus sp. | reverse complement strand
GCCTTGGCGCCGAAGTCGAGCCGGGCCTTGATCTCGACCCCGTCGACATCGAAGCCGATGCGGGTCTCGATGAAGACGCCGTCCTGGCCCTCGAGGTAGGCGTACTCGATGGTGTCGATGGCCGACGGGCTGGCGAACAGGTACCAGGGCACCGCACCCGAGGCCGGATCGAGGCGCGGTTCGGCGATCACCGCGAGCGAGCGGATCGAGGCTGGCACCACGTTGGCGACCGTTGCCGGCACCAAGTTCTGCGCAATCATCTGCTCGGCCGTTAGCTCCAAGGACGACGGCACCACCAGGAAGGCAGGGCGGATGTTGAGCACCGTCTTGCCGTCGAGACCCGTTTGTTTCGCCATCGCCGTCCTCGCCTTGCCGAGATTGGCAACATCGAGGGCGGTGCCGGTGCCGGTGAGGTTCTTGTGGTTGGCATGGAACAAGGCCACGCCGTCGGCCATGGCCGGGTTGGACGTCACGATGCCCCAGACGACGTCGCTCTCCAGCGTCGCCGCGGCGGTGCCGAACAGGGACGGCACCCGGGTGAAGGCGTCAAGATCGTCATTGATGATGACCTGGCGGGTGATGCCGATCACCTTGCCCCAGGTCTCGACCCGGTAGCGCTCCTTGCCCTCGCCGATCGTGCCGCGCTTGAACTCACCGGTCTCGTTCACCTTCTCCAGCTGCGGCGCCTCGCCAAGCTGAACGCGGTGCATCTCCTCAGATTGCGGCCGCGGTGGCTGAGCCTAAGCGATCGGCTTGACGGCACGGCCTCGCCAAAACATAATCTAGACAGATTCTGTGTCCAGAAAGGCAATAACATGCGCGGGGTGTTGTGGTCGGTGCAGGAGGCCAAGAACCGCTTCAGCGCTCTGGTCGAGGCTGCCCGGCGTGCGCCGCAAGCCGTTACCAAACATGGTAAACCGGCGGTGGTTGTCGTGGATGCGGGCGAGTATCAGCGCCTGCGGCAGCTGGAACGGGCACAAGCGCCCTCCTTTGCTGAAACGCTACTCGGCATGCCTCAGGACGACGAGGCATTTCCTCGCGTCAGCGTCCGGCCGCGCGATCTGGCCTTCTGATGTTTCTGCTCGATACGGTCGTTCTCTCGGAACTGCGCAAGCGGCAGCGCGATCCGTCCTTGGTGACATGGATCGCGGCGCAGCGATCGGCCGACCTTTTCGTTAGTGTCATCACCGTCGGTGAGATCGAGCGCGGCATCGCCCGCCAGGAGACAAAGGATGCGGGCTTTGCCGCGGCACTCGGCCTCTGGCTCGACAGGGTGATGGCCCTTTACGGCGATCGGATCCTGGCATTTGATCTGCAAATGGCGCGCCGCTGGGGACGATTGAGTGCCGCGATCGGCAACGACAGCGCTGATCTGATGATCGCGGCGAGTGCGCTCGAACATGGCCTCACCGTGGTCACCCGCAACGTCAGCGATTTTGCCCCCACCGGCGTACCTTGCTTCAATCCCTTTGGTCCGGCGCAGTGACGACGGCATCGCTGACTGGCGGATCAGCGGCAGGGCGTGCCGCAGTGCTGCTGCCGGTGTCCTCGCGATTCGCGGCACCGGTCGTCGTCGCTTGCCATGGATCGGTGTCGAGGACTAGTACAGCGTTTCCAAGATTCGAATCCTATCAGGCGGCGGTGTTGAGTTTGTAAGACCAGGTGTGGACGACGAGATGCTGGTTGAGGTCGTCGATCGCAGCGAGGATGCGGTTTTTGAGTTCT
>JBATPX010000188.1:0-6077 GCA_049291695.1 Defluviicoccus sp. | reverse complement strand
GGTGCCGGTGGTCGTCGCGCCCGCCGTCGATCCGGGCCGCCAGCGCACGGGCCTCGATGTGCTGCACGAGGCCTTCGCCGACGGCGGCCGCCGCCGCTCGGCGACGCAGCTCTTGCAGGAGTACCTGAACGCCCAGGACACCTGCCTGTGGGGCATCGCCACCGACGGCCGCACGCTCCGGCTGATGCGCGACAACCTGAGCCTGACCCGCCCCGCCTACATCGAGGTCGACCTCGCCAAGATCGTCCGCGACGGCCTCTATCCCGACTTCTCGGCACTGTGGCTTCTGCTCCACCGCAGCCGCTTCGGCACCACGCCGGCATCCCCGTCCGACTGCCCGCTGGAACGCTGGCGGGAGCAGGGCAGGCAGGAGGGTATCACCGCCCGCGACAATCTGCGCGCCGGCGTCGAGGCGGCGCTCAAGCTGCTGGGTCAGGGCGCCATCGAGCATCGGGACAACGCCGCCCTGCGCGAGGCGCTGGCATCCGGCCGATTGAGCCCGCAGGGCTTCTACGAGGAGCTGCTGGGCGCCGTCTATCGCCTGATCTTCCTGTTCGCAGCCGAGGACCGGGACCTTTTGCATCCGCCGGAGACGCCCGACGCGGCGCGGCGCGCCTATGCCGCCGGCTACGGCGTCGGCCGTCTGCGCGAGCGTGCCGTCCACCGCACCGCCTGGAACCGACACCACGACGCCTGGGACGGGCTGCGCGCCGTTTTCCGTGCGCTGATCCGCGGCGCGCCTGCGATCAGCCTGCCGGGCCTGGGCGGGCTTTTCGATCCCGGCCGCACGCCCAACCTGGATGCCGCGCGCATCGGTAACCGGCCGCTGATGGAGGCGATCTTTCGCCTCGCCTGGATCCGTCCGCCCGGTCAGTCTCTGGCCCGCGTCAACTGGCGCGACATGGAGACCGAGGAACTCGGCTCCGTCTACGAAGGGCTGCTCGAATTGATCCCCGAGGTCAACGTCGAGGCCCGCACCTTCGGCTTCCGCGACACCACCGGCGCCGCCGGCACCGAGCGCAAGAGCAGCGGCAGCTACTACACCCCCGACGCGCTCGTCCGCCTGGTCCTCGACCGGACGCTCGACCCGCTGCTCGACCTGGCCGAGGCGGCGCCCGATCCGGTCGAGGCGATCCTGAACCTGACCGTGCTCGACCCCGCCTGCGGCTCCGGGCATTTCCTGCTCGGCGCCGCGCGCCGCATGGCCGGCCGCATCGTCGCACTGCAAAGCTCGGGCGCCCCCGGCCGCGAAGCCTTCCAGCACGCCCTCAGGCAGGTGGTCTCGCGCTGCATCTACGGCGTTGACCGCAACCCGTTGGCCGTCGAGTTGTGCAAGGTGGCGCTTTGGATCGAGGCGCTGGAACCAGGCCGGCCGCTGAGCTTCCTCGACCACCGCATCGTCTGCGGCGACAGCCTGATCGGCGTCTTCGACCTTCAGGACCTGCGGGCCGGCGTGCCCGATGCCGCCTACGAGGCGCTCACCGGCGACGACAAGGACACCGCCAGGCTCACCCGGAAGTGGAACAAGGAGCAGCGCGACGGCAAGGCGGCCAGCGGACTGCTGCCGGCGCTGCGCCCGCCCGAAGACCTGATCGACGAAGCCCGCGCCGCCGCCGCCCTGCCCGAGGACTCGGTGGAGGCGGTCGCAGCCAAGGCCCGGGCCTTCCAGCGGCTGGCTACCGGCGAGGGTTGGCGGCGGCGCAAGTACGCCTGCGACCTGTTCGTCGCCGCATTCTTCGCGAAGAAGCCGCCGCTGCCTGAGGCGCCGACGGAGAAGGAACGCCAGCGACTGGCGCTGGCCCGCCCGGCGGTGCCGCTCACCGGCCATGTCTGGGCGGCGGCGCGCGGTGAACAGGTGTATGGCCCGCTGATCGCCGAGGCCGACCGGCTGGCCCATGGCCTGCGCTGCCTGCACTGGCCGCTGGAGTTCCCGGCGGAGATGGCCCAGGGCGGCTTCGATGCCGTCATCGGCAACCCGCCGTGGGAGCGCATCAAGCTGCAGGAGCAGGAGTTCTTCGCCGGCCGCGCGCCGGTGATCTCAGCCGCGCGCAACGCCGCGGAACGAGGGCGGATGATCGCGGCACTGGGGGAAGCGCCGGCGGGCAGCACCGACCGCGCCCTGTTCGACGCGTTCGAGGCGGCCAGGAAGGAAGCCGAAGCGGCCAGCGTCTTTGCCCACTCCGGCGTCCGGTTCCCACTGACCGGTGTCGGTGACGTCAACACCTACGCCCTGTTCGCCGAGGCATTCGCCATGCTCGTTGGCAAGCAGGGACGCGCCGGCGTGCTCGTGCCCACCGGTATCGCCACCGACAGCTCCACGTCGGCGTTCTTCGGCTCGCTGATCGACGGCAGGAAACTCGCGACGCTGATCGATTTCGAGAACAGGAAGAAGCTGTTCCCGGCCGTTGATAGCCGGGTCAAGTTCTCCGTCCTCGCGCTTGGCCCCGCCGACGTGGCCGCGTTTGCGTTCTTCCTGCTGTCGACGTCCGACCTGGAGGACGAGCGCCGCCGGTTCACCCTGACGCCGGAGCAGATCGCCCGCATCAACCCCAACACCAAGACCGCCCCGATTTTCCGCACCCGTGCCGATGCGGCGTTGACCGCCAAGATCTACGATCGCGTGCCGGTGCTGATCGCGGAGCGACCGGAGGAAGAGGGCGGCAACGTCAACCCGTGGGGCATCGTATTCCAACGTATGTTCGATATGTCCGGCGACAGCGGCCTGTTCCGCGCCGCCGACCAGCTCTCCGCCGACGGCTGGCAGCGGGATGGGGCGGACTGGGTGCGGGATGGCGGCGCGGCGCGCTACGTGCCGCTCTACGAAGCCAAGATGATCCACCACTACGATCACCGCTGGGCTACCTACGGCAACGGTACGACCGTCGATGAGGAGGGAGCGCGCGACGTCACGCCCGCCGAGAAGGCCGATCCGGGCTACGAGCCGACGCCGCGCTACTGGGTCCCGGAGGCGGAGGTGCGCCTGCGCGCCGCCCGTGTCTCCGCGGCCCTGAAAAGCGCCGTGCGCGCCGAAGAACCGGTGAAAGCCCTGAAGGCTTTGGCCGACTTGGTCGCCGCCGCCTGGCCCGCCGTCCACGGCCGCCCGGCCCGCGAAGCTGACCTTCTCGCCACCCTCGGCCGCAACCAACCTTGGCTGGACGCGCTCGGCACGGCTCCCGACCGCTGGCTGCGGAAGCCCACGACGGCCAAGGGCTGGCCGGACCTGCAGCGCAAGACGCCCCTTGACGTCGACGACCTCATGGCCCTCGCCGACGCCGGACCCGAGCCCCTGGCCCAGGCCGCCTGCCTGATCGACCGCAAGCAACCCCGCGGGCTGATGGGCTGGCGCGACATCTGCCGCTCAACGGACGAACGCACGGTCATCGCGACGGTGTTCCCGAAAGTGGGGACGGGAGACACGCTACTGCTAAAGTATGCGATCGGAGTTCCGGCGGCCACAGCAGCTTGCCTGACAGCTTGCTTGATTTCGTTAACGTTGGATTTTGTTACAAGGCAAAAAATCGGGGGTACGCACCTTAAGTACAACGTATTCAAACAAATCGCGGTTCTTCCACCTCAAGCTTTTGCTCCTGGGGATCTCGACTACATCGCCCCCCGCGTACTCGAACTCACCTACACCAGCCAAGCCATGCGGCCGTGGGCGGAGGACCTGGGCCACGTCGGTCCGCCGTTCGGCTGGGACGAGGAGCGGCGGGCGCGGCTCCGCGCCGAACTCGACGGCTTCTTCGCCCGGAAGTACGGGCTCTCCCGCGAGGAGCTGCGCTACGTCCTCGACCCCGCCGACGTCCACGGCCCCGACTTCCCATCCGAGACCTTCCGGGGCTTGCGTGACAAGGAGATCGCCCGCTTCGGCGAATACCGCACCCGCCGCCTCGTCCTCCAAGCCTACGACGCCCTGGAAGGGGTGACGTAAGGGCCGCGCGTGCCCGAAATCCCGGCTCTTGATACAATGCGGCCATGCCGCCGCCGAAAACCCAGCGCATCCGCGATCCGATCCACGACCTGATCGTCTTCGACGAGAAGGACGAGATCGACCAACTGGCGTGGCGGCTGATCAACACCCCGGAATTCCAGCGGTTACGGCGCATTCGTCAGCTCGGCGTCTCCGAGTTCGTGTTCCCCGGCGCCACCCACACCCGCTTCGCCCACTCCGTTGGCGTCTACCACAACGCCCGCCGCCTGGTCCGCCTGATCGACGAACACCTCCTCGATTCGCCGAAAACCGACGCCAATCCCAAAAAATCGCCATCCGAGGATCGATCAATCGTGATCAGGCTAGCCGCGCTGCTGCACGACATCGGCCACGGCCCGTTCAGCCACGCCTTCGAGGGCGCACGGAGTGCGCTTGCTAAGGCCAAAGGCCAGGAGAAGATCAAGAAACACGAGTTCTTCAGCGCGGAACTGATCCGGCATGAAAAGTCGGGCGTCCGCAAGATCCTCTCCGAATTCGATCCGGCGCTCCCGGCGAAGATTGCCGAGGTCATTGAGGCGGATGACCCGACCGATATCTATCATGCCGTCGTGTCGAGCTCGTTCGACGCCGACCGTCTCGACTACCTCCAGCGCGACCGCTACATGACGGGCACACGCGCCGGCTCCGTCGATCTCGAATGGCTGATGCGCAACCTGATCGTCGAGCACATCTCCCTCGGCCAGGAAGAGGACGATCCGAACCCGACGCTGGCGCCGACGTTCGCCTTCTCGGAAAAGGCTCGCAGTGCCGCCGAGGACTTCCTGCTCGCGCGCTACCGTCTGTTCACCAACGTCTACCTTCACAAGACAACCCGCGGCTTCGAAAAGGTGGTCGGGGCGCTGATCGAATGGCTGGGCACGCCCGGCAATGCGGACAAGGTCGGCATCGAGGGCGACCACCCCCTGATCCGCTTCCTGACCGCGGACGGCGACGGCAGCGTCGAGGATTACGCCCGCCTCGACGACATGGTGCTCTGGGGCATGATCGACCGGCTCGGCCGCTCCGCCGAGGAGTTGCCCCGCGCGCTCGCGCGGTGCCTCCTCGACCGCAACCGCCCGAAATGCCTTGATCTGTCGAGACATTTCGGAACATCATTGCAAATGGTTGAGGGCACAGACGGCAAGATCCGGAGTGCCTTTCGAGAGCAGCTCGGAAGAAAAGTTTTCCGGGATGCGGCGTCGGTGAATCTTTACAAAGACCTAGACGGCGTGACCGCCAAGGAACACAAGCTGATACGCGTTCGAACTAAAGACGGCCTGTTGGAAATTTCGCGCTTTACCGACACGATCATCAACGACCACCTTAAGAAGGACGCCAAATTCGTACGGTACTTTTTCTCTGATCGGGACGATTTCGATCGTGCATATCGGATCATGACGGAGGGAAACTGAAAAATGACCGCTCCGAGCGACCTGCTCCGACAAATCTTCATGGCCGGCGACGGGGAGATCGTTGGCCGGATCCGGCTTCAGAAAATCGCCTATCTACTGCAACAAAAAGGTGGGAACGGCGATCTGTTCTTTACTTATCATCACTACGGACCTTACAGCCGGGAATTGGCGGAGGCCCTCGACTGGGCAGTCATCCGCAAAGACGTGGAAGAGGAAGAGCGCGAGACGGGCTTTGGCTCGACCTACAGCGCCTTTCGTTGGAAGAAGGACTTCGGAGAACGGGCTGAGGCGGTCGGTGAGGTGCCCATGTCCGAGGCCAAATCGTCCGTCGCCAAGCTGAAGACGGAGCCGTCCGTGATCCTCGAACTCGCTGCCACGATCCACTGGCTCAGGTTCAAGGAACAGGTTGACGATTGGCGTGAGCAGTTGAAGATCCGCAAGCAACTGAAGGCGACCGACGCGAACATCACCCGAGCCGAGACCGTGCTGCGCGACCTAGGGCTTGTCAGCACCGCGTGACCGTCCCGCCGCTTACCATCCTTGAGCGCCTGGAAGCAGAGCGGCTGACCGAGGACAATGGCTTCGGCCTGCCGCAGGAGGAGGTCGAGGGCTGGCTCACCTTCACTGGCCTTGCCTGCCCGCATCGGCTTTGGATCGCGCGGCGTGACGGACACTGGCTGATCGGCCTCGCGCAT
>JBATPX010000187.1:0-11508 GCA_049291695.1 Defluviicoccus sp. | reverse complement strand
GTACGGCGGAGGCGGCACGGCCGATCGCCGAAGGGCGCGATCCCAGGCCACCCGCTTCCCAACCTGGCGTGCCGGAACGCGCGGCCGCGACCCGGGCTGAGCCCGCCCCGGCTTCGACCGGAGCAGCACCGGCGGCAACGGGGTCGGTGGCGGCGCCCGTTGCGTTGAGCGCGCAAGCACCGCTGCCGGGGACGCCGCCGGGGACACCGCAGGTTGCCGCTGCGCCGGAGCAAGCGGCGCTGTCGGTGCAGGCGCCTTCGCATGCCGTGGGCGTTCCGGTGCTAATCGAGGCTCCCGAAGCGCTTGCGATCGTCCCGCTCGCGACCGGGCCGATCGGTGATACCGACTCGCTCGTCGAGCGCGGCACCATGCTTGCCGGTCTCGGCCACATCGACGGTGCGCGGCGTTTCTTAGAGGCGGCGGCCCGCCGCGGCGACAGCCGTGCGAGCATCTCGCTGGCGCGCACGTACGATCCCTTGTTTTTCCCCGGCAGCGGCGTCAGCGGGACGAGGCCCGACCCGGAGCAGGCGGTTCGCTGGTATGCCGAAGCGGAACGCCTGGGCGATGCCGGGGCGGCACAGCGGCTGCGGGCACTCAGGGCGGATCCGGCGTCGCCGAAGCGAAACTGAGGCGGGTCGGGATTGGCGACCGCCCGCGAACGTCAGCGCGGCGGCTGCGCCCGCCGCTCGCGCCACTGCTGAAACTGCAGGAACAGGACACCGCGCTCCTCCTCGCTCAGCGTCGCAAATCCGCCGCGCAGGTCCTTAGTCTCCAGGAACTGCAGGAACTCATCGAGCGCCGGCCGCAGTTCCTGATCTTTCGCGTCGGCAAGCGGCGTCACCGCCGCCCCGACGTTGGCCCGCAGCCACTCTTCGGCGACGGCAGAACGGGTCCAGCCCGGCGCCACGGCGGCCAGGTTGATCTCGCGCCAAGCGGGATCACGGCCGGGCGCGAGCAAGCGGCCGAAATCGCCAAACAGCGCATCGACGAACACCTTGAGCCGGCGCGCGCGCTCCGCCGCCTGGCGGTCGCCGGCTGCAACCACGAGCAGCTGCGGCACGGCCACGGTGCTGACCGGACTATTGGCGGCGATGAGACCCGGATAGTCATCGGCGGTGAGGATGGCCGGCAGGTAGACCTGTCCCAGATCGCCGATCATTGGCACGTTGAGGAAGCGGATGTCGTCATCGGGTCGGAGTGCCTGCAAAGCGGGCGCGGGAATGCTGCCAAGCCAGACGATGGCCGCGATCTCGCCGTGGCGCAGCCGCGCCAGCGCTGCCGGCAGCTCATCGCTTGCCGGTTCGACCGGGATGCCGAGCGTGTCCAGGACGTGCGCCGCCGTTACCGCCGCCGAGCTGCCGGGCGGGCCGAGATTGACCGGCTGGCCCGCCAGCTGGCTGATGCTGCCCGTTTCCCCGCGGGCGAGGACGTACAGCACGTCGCTGTACAGCGGCGCCAGGTAAGCAAGCCGCTTGTCGATGTTGGCATGGTGGCGCTCGCTGCGGACAATGGCGAGCACGTCGGCCGGCACGATGGCGATGTCGGCACCGCGCAGGTAGAGGAGGTCAGTTACGGTCTGCACCGGCCCTCTGCCGAGCATCGGCACGATGCGCAGGCGGCCCTCCGCATCGAGGGCAGCGGCGAGATCCGCCGCCAAGTGCGGCTGCCGGCCGCCGGCGCTGCTGGTGATGAGACCGATGGTGCCGCGATTCACCTTGTCGCGCCATTCCTCGGCGCTCTGTGCCTGGACATGCTGCACGGCCGCGGTCAGGAGCAGCGCCAGAAACACAGATCGGAGCGGCCACCACCGCACGACCGCCATGATTGGCCCGCCCTTACGTGCCGACCGAGGTGAACAGCTGGTCGAGGCGCTCCATCTCCGCGACCGCAATCTGGACCGGATTGCCGGCGAGGATACCGGCGAGGATGCCGGCGACGTTGCGGAATGGGGCGCCGATGTGCATGCCCGTGTGATCGATCGACAGCTCGCGGATTTCCTTTTCGTGCGGTGAGCCGCGCATCTTCAGCACGGTGACGCCGCGGCGCACCTCGCCGTACAGCTCGACGTAGCGCAGCAGAATGATGGTGTCGGTGATCGAGGAGATATTCGTCTCGGTGACCGAACTGCCGCCTGTCAGCGTCGGCGTCGTCGCCGTGAACAGGCCGGTGATCTCGCGGTGCTTGATGAACGAGGTCACGGCGAGAACGAACTCGCGGAAACCGCGCATGGTCGAGATGCGCTCCAGCGCGGACACGCTGTCGAGTGCGACCCGCGCCGGCTTGAAGGTATCGATCTGCTCCTTGATGTGGATGAGGTGGTCCTCGAGGCTCGCCGACTCCGGGTATTCGCAGACGAACTTGAGCTTGCCCTCCTTTTCGAGGGCATCGAAATCGACCCCCCAGCCAATCGCATTGCGGCCCAGCTGCTCGCGCGATTCCTCATAGGCCAGGAGCAGGCAGCGCTCGCCCGCGGCCGCTGCGCCGGCGACGAAGTGGGTCACCATCAGCGTCTTGCCGGTGCCGGTCGCGCCGGAGATGAGGATGATCGAGTCACGGAACAGACCGCCGCCGCACATCCGGTCGAGATCGGCATTGCCCGAGGTGACACGGACGTTTGCCGCCGAGCGCTGCTTGAGCTCGATCGCCGACAGCGGGATAACGATGATCCCCTCGCAGGGGATGACGGTGAAGGGGTACTCGCCCTTGCGATGGGTGGTGCCGCGCAGCTTCAGGATCTCGATCGTGCGGCGCCGCTTTTCGTCTTCGAGAACGTTGCGGAGAATGACGACGCTGTCGGCGACGAACTCCTCCATTCCGTAGCGGGCGATATCGCCGTACTCCTCCGTGCGCTCGGCGGTGAGAATGGCAGTCAGATCCATTTCGCGCAGCGCCGAGGCGATGCGGAACAGCTCGTAGCGCACGCGGCTGACGTTCGGGAAATGGCCGAAGAGGGAGCCGATCGAGTCGAGCACGATGCGCTTGGCGTTGACTCTGTGGGCGGCGTGCTCAATGCGCGCCAAGAGCGCGCCGAAGTCGTAATCGCCAATGATCTCGACTTCCTGGGATGGTTCCGGCGAGGCATCGACGAAGGCCCACTTCCCTTCCGCTTCGAGGGTCGGAATGTCCCAGCCGAAGCTGACCATGTTGCGGCGGATATCCGTCGGGTGTTCCTCGAAGGTGACGAACACGCCGTTCTGGCCATGCACTTGGACTCCAGCGGCGAGAAACTGGGTGGCGAAGACCGTCTTGCCGCTGCCGGCGCTGCCGGCAACGAGAACGGTGCGCCCCTGCGGCATCCCTCCTTCGGCGATGAAGTCGAAACCGGGTATCCCGGTCGGCATTTTGGTGAGGCCCTCAACCACGCTTACTCTCCGCTTTCCTGCCGAGGGGAATCGCTCACCGCGAGATCGAGGCCGACCAGCAGCCGCTCCCGATCGGACAGATCGCCGACAACGCGCCTCAAGGGCGGCGGCAGTTCCTTGACCAGGGTCGGGGTGGCGAGAATCTTCTCGTTCTCCGCCAGTTGCGGTCGTTCAAGAATATCGATGACCGCAAGTTCGTAGGCGCGGCCCAGCTCTTCCTCGCAGATCTGCCGCAAGGTCAAGATCGCTTGTTCGGTCCGCGCTGTCCGACCGGCGATGTAAAGCTTCAGCGTGTACGTGCTCATGCCGCAGGCCCTATGTCCTCGATACTTTGAAGGAATCCTCTGGTGCGGAAGCAAGCGCGCGCGTTCGAGGCCTTGCCCCACGACAACGAACGGTAGAACGAAGGCAAGTGACCCATGACCGAAGTCCGCGTCACGTGCTGGCGCAGGACATTGATCCTCTCGGCCAGGATTGCAACCGCGTCATCAAGGCTGGCTGCCGCCCTGACCTGCAGTCCGCCGTCGGCAAGGCCTGTGAACGGGCCGGCGAGAGTCGATTCAGCCCCGTCGTCCGATCGAACCGGCAGTGCGGTGGATCCTTGCACGTCCGCTTGAGCTTTCGTAACGTGGCGCCGCCCCTTGCGGTGGCGCCCGCTCCCAACTGCTTCCCCGTAACCGACTTTAGTCAAACCGAAAGCGCAACACCAACCGTCGGATCGCCAAGGAGGGTTGCGAAGGACACAGCGCTTGCCTGCGGCCGCTTGTCAAGCCCGAAGCGGCTGCGAAACCGCTTTGTTGTCGGCGAAGGCTGTGCGATATGAACGGGCGTTCGCCGCGGGGAAACACGGACGGGCTGCCGGAGCAGGCTTCACGTTGCACGCTTTTAATGGACGCGTTTATGGTGCGAAAGCGCCTCCTGATCGTTGATGACGAGCCGCGCTTCGCAGCGTTCGTCGAGCGGGTGGCAACTGCGCTCGATTACGAGGTCGAGGTGACTCACCACGGTCGTGAGTTCATGAAAGCGTACGACCGCTCGCCGCCTGATCTCGCCATCATCGATATGGTCATGCCGGATATCGACGGCAACGAGCTTATTCTTTGGCTGGTTAAGCGTCGTTGCACCGCCAACGTGATCATTATTACCGGGTTCAGTCCCGATTACGCTTTGAATGCCCGCCTTCTTGCCGAATTCCGCGGTTTGCGGTCGGTTGCGACGCTCAACAAACCGGTCAGCGTCGCGAGCCTGCGCGAGGCGCTGATGGCGCCCTTGTCGGCCGAAGATGCCGCGAGCGGCCGGCCAGCGGCCGGCGATCGTACGAATGAGCGATGAACGTAACCGGACTCTGCTCCTTCTGATCATGGCCGCGCTCACGCTTGCCGTGGCAGGCCTGGGCATTCTCCTTCTCTACGAGGACGCGGTCCGCGGCCGGGAGCGGGCGCTGCAGGTGGCCGTCCGCGAACAGGCGCAAGCCTGGAACCGGGTGCTGACGACCGACACCGACGCGGCCGAGGCTGCCGTGGCCCAGCCTGCACCGGAAAGCCGGCGCGACGCCCTTCTGGCAACCGCCATTGACCCCGCCGTTTATCGCAGCCTGGGTCGTGACGGTCGGCTGTTCGTTGTCGCCCCTGGGGCTGGCGGCACCCCTGCGGCCTTCAGCGCGTCGGAGCCTCGAGACACGAGAGCGCCGCCTGCGACAGCGCGACCATTGGGTGAAGGCCTGTTGGCCGCCCTCGGGGCGCGTGCGCATGATGCCGGCGGCGGCCCGGTGAGCGTTGTGGTCGCCGGTGAGGGAGAGGGGCGTGTCATCGCCGTTTTCCAGCCGCTCGCGGCGCCCGGCCTCGCGGTCCTGGCCGAGATCCGCATGCAGCTACTGCGGGCGGATTTCGTGCGCACGGCGCTGATCGTACTCTCCGTGGCGACGGTGCCTTTCGTTGGCTTTACCGTCGCCTTTCTGGTGCTGAGCGACCGCATCATCCGCCGCGGCCGCGAGGGTGAAGTGCGCTTGCGCGCAATGTTCGAGAACATGCGCTTGGGCGCGGCCGTCTGTCGGGCCGATGACGACGATTTCGTCATCAGCGCCATCAACAAGAGCGCCGAGCGCATCGACGGTGTTGCCCGCGAAGCCGTGATCGGCCGCAAGATCACCGACGTTCTGCCGTGGATGGATGACACCGGCGTGCTGAACGTCATGCGCCGCGTGCGCCGGACCGGCGCCGCCGAGCATCTGCCGGCGGCGTTTCACGGCAACCACCAGAGCTCCTGTTGGCGGGAGGCGCACGTTTATGGCCTGCCGACCGGCGAGATTGTCGCCCTTTACGACGACGTCACCGATCGCAAGCGCGCTGAGGATAGCCTGCGCGAGAGCGAAGCGCGGTGGCGCTCGATCATCGAGATGCAGTCGGTCGCGATCGTCATCGTCGATCACAACCAGGAAATCCGCTTCGTCAACAAGGCTGCCGAGGCGCTGTTCCGGCAGGACAGCCACGATCTGATCGGCCTGCCGTTCGGCTATCCGATCACCGGCGACAACGTCGCCGAGATCGAGATCATCCAGCCGCAGCGGGGCATCGCGCGGGCCGAGATGCGTGCGATCCCGATGCGGTGGGGCGGTGCCGAACACCACCTGCTGTTCATCCAGGATGTCTCCGCCTACAAGCGCGCCCAGGGTGATCTCGGCAAGCTGTTCCAGGCGATCGAGCAGAGCCCGTCTTCGGTGGTGATCACCGATAAGGACGGCCGGATCGAGTACGTCAACCCCAAGTTCACCGAAACGAGCGGCTACACGTATGCCGAGGTCGCCGGCAAGAATCCGCGGATCCTCAAATCCGGTCACACGTCGGCGCACGTTTACCAGCAGCTCTGGCATACCATCGCCTCAGGCCAAGTCTGGCGCGGCGAATTCCTAAACCGCAAGAAGGACGGCGAGCTCTACTGGGAGATGGTGGCAATCGCGCCTGTCCGCGACGCGAGCGGCCGGGTCACCCACTACGTCGGCATGAAGGAGGACATCACCGAGCGCAAGCGGACGGAAGAGCAGCTCCGCGTCGCGCAACGGCTTGAGGTGATCGGACAGCTCACCGGCGGTATCGCGCACGACTTCAACAATCTTCTGGGGATCATCGTCGGCAACCTGCAGCTGCTGGAGGAAAAGCCGTCGCTTGACGGCGAGTCGCGCGAACTGATCGCCGATGCCATCTGGTCGGCGGAGCGGGGCGCGCAGCTGACCCATCGTCTGCTCGCCTTCTCGCGCCGGCAGCGCCTGCATCCGACGGTGCTCGACCTCAACCACGTCTTGCGCGAGATGACCGAACTCCTGCGGCGGACGCTCGGCGACACGATCGAGATCCGGGAAAACCTCGCGGCCGAGCTCGGCAAGACCAAGATCGACCGGGCGCAATTGGAGAGCGCGGTCTTGAATCTGGTCGTCAACGCCCGCGACGCGATGCCGGACGGCGGAACCCTGACCATCAGTACGGAGAATGTGCTGCTGACGGAAGCGAGCGAGCCCAAGATCGATGTCGTCGGCGCTGGCGCCTACGTGATGATTGCCGTTGCCGACACCGGCGCCGGCATGCCGCCCGACGTCCTCGATCGCATCTTCGAGCCCTTTTTCACGACCAAGAAGGTGGGCCAGGGCAGCGGGCTCGGTCTCAGCATGGTCTACGGTTTTGTCCGTCAGTCCGACGGCCATATTGTCGTCGACAGCGCGGTTGGGAGCGGAACGACGGTCAAGCTTTATCTGCCCCGGCTCGAATCCCTGCCGGTTCCGGAAGCGGAGCGGCCGCCGGCGGCCCGGCGACAGGGGCGTGGCGGCGGCGAGACGATCCTTGTCGTCGAGGACGACGATCCCGTCCGCCGCAGCACATCGAGCGTGCTGACCAAACACGGCTACCGCGTGCTGCAGGCGGCAACGGCGCAAGATGCGATCGAAATCGCACGGCAGGAAAGCCGGCTCGATTTGGTCTTTACCGGTGTCATTCTGCCGGGCGACATCAAGGGTACCGAGCTGGCACGGCAGATCGTCGCCGAACGGCCACATATCCGTGTGCTGCTGACCTCCGGCTTCGCAGCTACGGCCGTCGTCGGCAATGTCGACTCCGCGGAAGCGCTGCCGTTCCTGCCAAAGCCCTATCGTCATGATGAGCTGACCGCAAAGATCCGCGACGTTCTCGACCGGTGAGATGGCGCCCGCCGACCCACGGACCAAGACAATGCAGGCTGGCTCCTCGCTTTCATCAGGCCCGGCGCTTTCATTAGGCCCGGTACCGGCCACGGTGCGGGTGGCGACGTTCAATGCGTCCTTGAGCCGGCCGGCCGAAGGCCTGCTGATCGATGAGCTCGCTGCAGGCGACAGCGCCCAGGCCCAGGCGGTCGCTGAGATCATCCAGCGGGTGCGCCCGGATGTCCTGTTGATCAACGAGTTCGATCATGACGCGAGCGGCACGGCGGCGGCACTGCTGCAGGCCAAGTATCTCGGCCGCGGCCAGCACGGCGCGCAACCCATTCACTATCCTTACGTCTTTTACGCCGATGTGAATACGGGCGTCGCGTCCGGCTTCGATCTCGATCGCAGCGGCAGCGCCGTGCAGCGGCCCGGAGCGCCTGGTTATGCCAACGATGCCTGGGGTTTCGGCGCTTTTCCCGGCCAGTTCGGAATGCTCCTGTTATCGACGTATCCGGTCATTACCGATCAGGTGCGGACGTTTCGGCAGTTCCTGTGGAAGGACATGCCGGATGCGCTCTTGCCTGACGATCCTGCCACACCGGCGGCCGCCGATTGGTATCAGCCGGAAGCGCTGGCACGGCTGCCGCTCTCGTCCAAAAGCCACTGGGACGTGCCGCTGCGGATCGAGGGCGAGACCGTGCACATCCTGGCGGCGCACCCGACGCCGCCGGTTTTCGACGGCGCGGAGGACCGCAATGGCCGCCGCAACCACGATGAAATTCGCCTCCTCGCCGACTACGTGGCGCCCGGCCGCGATGGCTACATTATCGATGACGACGGCCGGCCGGGCGGCCTCGGCCCGGGCGAGCGGTTCATCATCGTGGGCGACTTGAACGCCGACCCGATTGACGGCGACAGCACAGGCCGCGCCATGCAGCAGCTCTTGCACCACCCGCTGATCAACGCCGGCTCCACTCCGGTCAGTCAAGGCGCTGCCGAGGCCGCCTTCGTGCAGGGCGGTGTCAACGCGAAACACAAGGGGGATCCGGCCTCCGACAGCGCCGACTTTCAGGACCGTACGGTCGGCAACCTGCGCCTCGATTATGTGCTGCCGTCGGTTGCCGGCCTCACGATCGCAGGCGCAGGCGTCTTCTGGCCGGAACAGGCGGACCCGTGCTTTCGCCTGATCGGCGGAACGGACGCTGCGCGGCCGGGGGGCGATTTCGTCAGCTCCGATCACCGCCTCGTCTGGGCCGATGTCGCGCTCACGCAGCATTCCCTGGCACCCACCAAGGCTGGCATCGCCGTTTTCTCGTTCCTCGGCGAGGTGCAGTTCCCGAGCGGTTTTGCCTACGCCGGAACGGTTGTCGGAGGCCTTTCCGGCATCGCTTACGACGCCACGACTGGGGCCTATTACGCCGTCTCCGACGATCGCAGCCAAGTGAACAGCGCACGCCTCTATACGCTCACCATCGACGTGGCTGACGGCCGCCTCGATGACGGTGACGTCGTTTTCACCGGCGTCACGACGTTGCGCCGCAGCGATGGCGAACCGTTCCCCGCGGGCGGCGTCGATCCCGAAGGGATTGCCCTGACAGAGGCCGGGACCCTTTACATCGCTTCCGAAGGCAATACGGCGGCCGGCATTCCGCCCTTCATCAACGCGTTCTCGATCGACGGCCGCAAGCAGGCTGCACTGCCCATCCCGGAAAAGTTCCTGCCCGATGCCGGCGGCACGCAAGGGGTGCGCAACAACCTCGCGTTCGAGAGCCTGACGTTGACGCCCGATGGCCGGTTCCTGTTCACCGCGACAGAAAACGCACTGGTGCAAGACGGCCCGGTCGCGACCCTTGAGCAGGGCAGTCCGACGCGAATCCTCAAGTTCGACACCGCCAGCGGCAGGCCCGTCGCCGAGTACCTGTACCGGACCCAGCCAATCGCGGCGGCGCCGCTCGCCCCCCTGGGGCTTTCGGGGAATGGGCTGGTCGAGCTTCTCGCGCTTGACAGTGCCGGCACGCTTCTCGCTTTGGAGCGCAGCTATTCCGTCGGTGCCGGCATCACCGCCCGCTTGTTCGAGGTTGACACCCGGACCGCGACCGATATCTCTGCGATCGGGACTCTCGAAGGCACGGATGGGGTCGAGGCCGTGACCAAACGCCTTGTCTTTGACCTTGGCGCGCTCGGCATCCCGCTCGACAATCTGGAAGGGCTGACCTTCGGCCCCGATCTGCCCGACGGCCGCCGTTCGTTGATCATCGTGAGTGACGACAACTTCAACCCCGGCCAGTTCACGCAAGTGCTGGCGTTTGCGATTGAGACCGCGGCCGATGAGCCGGCCGAACCCGGGCTCGGTGACGGCGAAAATCCGGTCAGAGCCACTCTGCCCGAGGCAACCGGCGCACCCGAAGAGTTGGGCCTGCGGGGATGCGAAAGCGCGGCTCTGGATTCCGTCACTGTGGAGGGCCTGCTGGCGGCCGCCGCGGGGCCACCGGCGGCAGGCGAGGCCGCGCCCGCTGCCGGCGGCGAAGCCGACTTCCTGCTGTAAGCGGCGCCGGCGGCGGTGAAAGGCCTTGACCCTTCAGGTGCGGCCAGCCATGAACAAGCAACAAGACGATGAAACAGCGAAGGCGATCGTATGGCGAAAGAGGAGGTTCTCGAATTTAACGGCGTTGTCACGGAGTTGTTGCCGAACGCGATGTTTCGCGTCAGGCTCGATAACAACCACGAGATCCTTGCGCATACGGCCGGGAAGATGCGCAAGAACCGCATCCGCGTTCTGGCGGGGGACAAGGTGAGCGTGGAGATGACGCCCTACGATCTGACCAAAGGTCGGATTACCTTCCGCTTCAAGTGACGCTGGCGTGCGCCCGGCTGGAGACGATCGCAACACGCTGTGGCGAGACCGTGGGCACTCCCCGCCGTTGATCCTCGCTTCGGCCTCGCCGCGCAGGCGGGCACTCATCGAGCAGATCGGTTTCATCCCCGACCGGATCATGGACGCTGGCATCGATGAACAGCCGCTGCCGCACGAGTTGCCGCGGGCGGTGGCGCTGCGGCTTGCCGTTGCCAAGGCGGAGGCCATCGCGGCTTTGTGCCCCGAGGCTGTCGTGCTCGGCGCCGATACGGTGGTCGCCCGCGGACGCCGCGTCCTGCCAAAGCCTTCGAGCGCCGAGGAGGCGGCCGCCTGCCTCAAACTTCTGTCCGGCGCCCGCCACCGGGTCTACGGCGGCATTGCCGTCAGCGCCGCCGGCGGTCGCCGCGCGGTCCGCCTAGTGACGACGGCGGTCGCCTTCAAGCGGCTGACCGAGGATGAGATCGCGCGTTACCTCGCGAGCGGCGAATGGCGCGGCAAGGCCGGCGGCTATGCCATTCAGGGCCTTGCGGGGGCGTTCGTGCGCCAGATCACCGGCTCCTATTCCAACGTCGTCGGCCTCTCGCTGTTCGAAACCGCGCAGCTCCTGGCCGGCTTCGGCGTGCGGCCACGCGCACCGGTCACGGCGGCCGGGGATCTCTGATGCGGGCGCCGGATACGATCGTCGTTTCGGCGCTGCCCGGCGACCGCCGCGTTGCCTGGCTCGCGGAAGGCGTGCTGATTCGCTATGCACTTGACGCGGGGGTGCACGCAGGCGGCCAGGCAAGCGTCCGTGCCGGGGACATCATCCTCGGCCGTGTGATGCGGGTGCACGCGGGCCTCGCCGCCGCCTTCGTTGACATCGGCGATGCGCGCGCCGGTTTCCTGATGCTGCACGACGGGCCGGCGCGGCGAGAAGAGGGGCGCCTGGAGGAGGGGCGGCGGCAGGGGGATCAGCGGCAGGGATTGGCGGAGGGCGATCGCGTCCTGGTGCAGGTGGTCCGGGCGCCGGAAGGCGGAAAGGGGGCGAAGCTGACCGGGCGCTTTCGCCCCGAGGGCCAGGCGCTGCCGCTGACGGCGGAAGGCGCGTCGGCAAGCGCCCGGCCGCCGGCGGTCTTGCAGCGGGC
>JBATPX010000186.1:0-2538 GCA_049291695.1 Defluviicoccus sp. | reverse complement strand
ACCAGGCCCGCTGGCTGGGCTCGCGCTCGGAATACCTGCAGCCGGCGGCGCAGTATCTGCCCTCGCATTGGACGCGGGTGACGCTCTCTTATTACTTCTACCGCATCAGCCTCGATCCGCTGTTCGCCGGCATCGATGACGGGCTGATCGGCCTCGCCGCCCGTGCTGACGTGCTGTCGTCGTATTGGGCCTACTGGTTCCGTCTCATCTTCCGAGGCGCCTATGGCTAGCCTCGCCAATGTCGTGCTCGATCTGTGCAAGCGCGCAGGCCTGCCGCCGGAAGCGGTCGATGTCTCGGTGCTCACCGGGACCTGCGATGGCCTGGTGATCTCCAACGTCGCCAGCGTGCGCTCGACGCTGGAGCACCTGGTGCGGGCCAACTTTCTCGATGTGATCGAGAGCGGCGGCGTGATCGTGTTCCGCCCGCGCGGATCAGCGCCGCTGGCCACCATCGGCGTCGATGAACTGGTGTCAATCGGCGATCAGGGTGTCGAGACCTTGACCCTCGTTCGCCGACAGGAGAGCGAGCTTTCGAAGGCGATCAATGTCGTCTTCATCAACAAGAACGCTTCTTACGAGCAGGGCAGTCAGGCAGCGCGGCGGCAGATCTCGCCGGAAGGCGAGGTCAGCAACATCACCATTCCCCTCGTCATGGACGGCGCCAAGGCGAAAGCGATCGCCGAGGCCATGCTGGCGGCGGAGTGGGCCGAGCGCACCCAGTTCCGTTTCGTGCTGCCGACCCGGTATGCCCGTCTGCAGCCGGGCGATGTCGTCGATCTCGTCGACGGCGATGTCACCTATCAGGTGCGCCTCTATCGCACCGGCTGGGATGACGGCCGGCTCGCCTGCGAGGGGTATGCGACCGATGCAACTGTCTACACGCAGAGCGCCCCGCCGGGCGATGACACGCGGCCTGACGAAACCGTGCCAGAAATCGGGCCGACGGTGCTGCACCTTCTCGACATCCCGATCCTTTCTGATCGTGATGACGACGCGGGCTTCTATGTCGCCGTCAGCCAAACGCCGGACACGGTCTGGAATGGCGCAGTCCTCTACCGCTCGGCCAACGGGGCCGACTACGGCGCTCTCCTGACGATGGGCCTGTCGGCCACCGCCGGCACGGCTGAGACGGCGCTGCCCGCCGGTCCAACCGCATTCTTCGATCGCGGCAATGCGGTCGACATCGCTCTCACCGATGGCGCCCTGTTGAGTGCGCCCGAGGCCGATGTGTTGAACGGCGCCAATGGCGCTCTCCTGGGCGATGAGATCATCCAGTGGACGACGGCGACGCTGATTGGGACGAAGCGCTATCGCCTCTCCGGATTCCTGCGCGGCCGGCTGGGCACCGAGTATGCCATTTATGACCATTCCGTCGGCGAGCGGTTCGTCGTGCTCCAGCCCGTCGGCACCACGCTGGAGCGGGTGCGCGATTCCGTCGATCTTCTGCTCGCCCCCCGCTGGTACAAGGGCGTCACGATCGGCGAGAAGATCAGCGACGTCGACGCGGTCACGTTCATCAATGTCGGCCGCGGGCTCAGGCCCTACGCCCCCTGCCATCTCCGCGGCCAGCGCGACGCTGACGGCACGCTTGAGCTGCGCTGGATCCGCCGCGCACGCTTCGGCGGGCTGTGGCGTGATGGCGGTGATGTGCCCTTGGGCGAGGCGATTGAGCGCTACGACATCGAAGTGATCGATGGAAACGGCGCTGTCGTGCGCCAGGCCACGGTCACGACGCCCGCATGGACCTATTCGGCCGCCGACCAGATCGCCGACTTCGGACTTACCCCCGTTACCATCACGGTACGCGTCTTTCAGATCTCGGCGGTGACGGGGCGCGGCACTCCCCTCGAAGGAACCCTCTGATGCCGACATCCCGGTTGTCGCTCCCCTACATCGTTCAGTCGCAAGCGCAGAAGGAAGTCACCCACGCTGAAGCGCTGAACGTTCTCGATGCGCTGGTGCAGGCGGCCGTCGAGACGCGCGCGCTCTCGGTGCCGCCGGCCAACCCCATCGAGGGAGCGCTCTATCTCGTCGGCGTCAATCCAACCGGCGCCTGGAGCGGACATGGCAACACGCTGGCGCAGTGGATCGGCGGCGCGTGGGCCTTCCGCGGCGTCGCAGAGGGGTTCCGGCTGTGGCTCAAGGACGAGGACGCGCTGATCGTCTGGACCGGCACGGCATGGGCGACCTACGCTTACGCATCGGCGTCCGAGACGTTCACCCGCACGGCCAGCTTCGCCGTCTCGCCCACCATCGCCGGCGCGCTCTACCGCTGCGATGCGACGGCAGCAGCCATCATCGCCAGTCTGCCGCTTCTCGCCACCGTGCCGCTGGGCTTTGAGGCGAAGTTCCGCCGCCTTGATGCCAGCGCGAACGCCGTCACCCTGATGCCGGCGCACAACCTGCTTGTTTACAGCGAGGCCTTCGATGACGCGGCCTGGGTCAAGGCCAAGCTCTCGGTGCAGGCGAATGCCGGCTACGCCCCTGATAATGTGCTCGACGCCGACCGGCTGATCGAGGACTTGACGTCCGGCAACC
>JBATPX010000185.1:0-3033 GCA_049291695.1 Defluviicoccus sp. | reverse complement strand
CCGGCCTGCCGCCCCAGCCCTGGCGCATCGCCCATTCGCGGATCGAGCGCTGCAGGCCGACGACGTGCCAGACGCAGGAGCCGGCCGGACTGCCGAGGCCGCCCAAGGCATCGAGCGCCTTGCCGATGCGCCGGCGCGCGTCGACCTGGGCGTCGGTGAGATCGCCCGGCCCGTCGCCGCCCGGCAAGCGCATCAACGACATGCAACGGATCACATCGAACCGGGCGATGGTGAACTGGGCCTGGAAGTCACGCGCGGCGTCGTGCATGCCTTGGGTGATCGTGCCGGCGCGCAGCATGATCCCCAGCGTGTCGACGGTGCGGTGGTGAACGACCGGCCGTCCCTCGGGATCGGCTTCGTAGACCGCCTCGAGGGCGCCGTCGGGCCGCAAGACGAGCGCCGGTTTCGTGGTGACGCCGGTTGGATCGGTTTGCAATCGATGCAAACGCGGTTTCGCGGTAACGCTGGTTCGCTTCTTGCGCGCCATTACGCCATCTCCTTCTGTCCGTACAGCCGGGTCGCCTCGTTAACGACGGCCTGCCGTGTCCACTCGTCGCGGAGATCCTCGATCCTGATCACCATGACACCCTGTTTCCGCCACGCCGCCCGCCGCATTACGAACAGCTCGTCCTCGTTCGTCGCCGTCCGCGGCAGGTGCCGCTTCAGCGAGCCGCGCACGCCGCTATGCACGGGTCACCTCCCGCAGGCACGCGGCGTAGCCGGCGACATCGACGATCGAGTCGAGATGCTTGGGATCGCGAGTGAGCCTGGCGAGTTTCAGATCGATGAGGCACAGCGCCACTTGCGCCGGGCTCACGGTGATCCCCAACACGAGCGACCACCGTGTGGCGATCGCGGCGAACGCCTCCGCGGGCGGCCCGTAGATCCGCTCACGGTGTTCGATCACGCCTTGGGCGTGCTGCAGCAGCATGGCGCCGTTCATCGCGCGTCCTCCACGCTGAGGGTTGCCTGAGTTTGAAAACCACGCTCTCTCTGTGCGTCCGGCCGCAGCGAGGGCTCGGCTGGTAGGGTGATGGCGGGTGCCGCCCTCTCGTGCGTTTCCGCCTTGTGTACTGTGGGCGCGGATTGCCTTAGGGCCAATCTGGCACCGGCCTGCCGCTGTGCTTCTTGCCGTGCTTCGCTGGCCGGCGGGCGCCACGGGCTCGATCCAAGACGGAACGGCCAGGCCGGGCACGAGACTGCCGTGCACAGCCGCACCTCGTTCGCCGACCCGGCGCAGCAATCGAGGCAGCGGGCACGAAGCGCTCTCTGCGCGCTCATCGGCTTGTGGCCAGCGGCGATCAGCTCGTCGCGGCTCACCTGGCGCGGATCGCGGCCGACATCCCACCGGCCGCGCTTTTCGAGTAGCGCCTGTTGTGCCGGGGTCATCGCGCACCTCCGATCCTCTGCGCGATCGCCCAGTGCAGGATCGCCAGTGCGTCGGCCTCGTTGTCGTCGGCGGGAGCGAAGCCGAGCGCTTTCACCGCCGCAATCACTGCGGCCTTGTCGGCGTTGCCCTTGCCGGCGATGTGCCGCTTGATGGTGCCGACCGGGACACCCTGGTACGGGATGCGGTTCGCCTCGGCCCAGGCGGTGAGGTGTGCGAGGTAACCCCCAAACGCGTGGGCTGCGGCGGTGCCGAGATGCCTGCGCACTTCCTCGAACACCACCACCCCAACGCCACCGGCGGTTTCGTCGATCTCCTGCAGCCAGGCGCGGAACCGCAGCCAGATCATCCCGCCGCCCTCGAACCGGCCGGGGCGGAACTCGTGCACGCCGCTCGCAATCGCGCCGTCGCGGCTGCGCACGGCCCAGCCCGTTCTCTGCCCCAGATCCAGAGCGAGGATCACCGGCGGTGTCGGCTGCCCGCCGGCCAGAGCCTCGATCGGCGGGACTGCCCCAACGCTTGCATCGGGGTCAAGTCTGGTGAGAGTCATCGTCGCCATGGAAAACCTCCATCGGGTTGTCGTGGTGCGGGCGGTGGCGTCGCCGGCCAAAGCTGTCGCCACCGTCCGCTTCGCTCGTGCCTTCGTGATCATGCTTCCTCATCGCGGCGATCCGACCGCGGGATGCCGTGCCGCCCAGCGACACCACGCCGCCAGCCGGCGCTTGATGCAGGCAAGGTCTGCCGGCTCATAGCCGTCCGGCGGATAGCGGATGCCGCGATCGAAGATGCTGGTGCCATCGACGAGCATCGTTTCAGCATCGCCGATGACGATCATCACCGCGACCGGCCCGCTCCACGTCAGCCGCTGGTAAAGCAGCCGCTGTCCGGACGGCAGATCCCGCGGCTCGCTCTTCCATTCCAGCAGCAGCGCGTTGCCGCCGATCTCGACGATGCCGTCAACGTCGCCAAAGCTGATGCGGCCGGGGAAGCAGTCGGCGAAGACTTCGATCTTCGGCCGGCGCTTGAGGTTGAAGCAGCCCTGGCGCAGGCAGTCCCAGCGCAGCGGGTTATAGCCGGGCGCCGCCGTCATCGGATGAACCCGAAGCTGGCAAACGAGGCGCGGAACCGGTCGAGGCCGGGGCCGAAGTAGAAGAACGCCTGGCCCTGGGTGGGTGCCGCGATCTCACCGGAAGCGCCGACGAAGCGGATCCGGCCGCGGGTGAAGCAGAGCGCAGCGCACTGTCCGGCGGCGGCATGGAACCAGCCGGTGTCGGTGTAGTTGTGGGTGAGCAGGATCGCCTCGGTCGCCCGGCCGGCAGCGATCTCGGCCAGGAGCTTGTCGATGAAGCGGGCGATATCGGGCTGCGCGTAAGGCGGATTGAGCCAGATCCGGCCCTGCCATTCGTGCTTGAGGCCGTCGTTGTCACGGGTGAAGAAGCGGCCGGCGCGGATGGTTTTCTGTGCGGCGGGCGCGGTCGCCGGATCGAGGTCGATGGCGCCTAAGCAGGTGCGCGCCGCCTCGACGTACGGTGCCGGCGTGTACCACTCGTTCTCGCCGGTGAACCGGGCGCGGAAGTGGCCGCCCTTGACCGCGCGCTGGATGTCGGCGCTGGTGGGCGCGCGGCCTTCGTCGAGAGCGGCCTGAG
>JBATPX010000184.1:0-20286 GCA_049291695.1 Defluviicoccus sp. | reverse complement strand
GGCCTCGGTCCCGAGCGCCGCCGCCCGGCGCCGGTTGCTCTCATCTTGGGCGTCCGTCTGCGCACGCGGCACGAACTGCCAGGCACTGCTGCGGGTCAGGTAGACGATGCCGATCACCTCGAGCGTCAGCAGCACGAAGCCGACCGGGATCGCCATCTGTGGATCGAGCGGCAGGCCGGCGCTGGCGGTGCGGAGAAAAACGTCGACCGCAATGATGCCGGTGAGCAGGAGGACGCGCCGGTGCAGCCGCTTGGCTGAGCCCTCGAACAGCCGGGTTACGCGCCACGCCGGCAGCTCCGGCCGCAGGATCGCGCCGGACACGGCGCGGCTCAACAGGAGCAGCATCACGGTCATGCACGCCGCCGCGACCACGTCGGCCGGCAACCCGCTGATCATGGTGGGGTCAGTCCGCACCCGGAGCAGGATGACGAGCAGGAGCCCGGCCGGCATGATCCCTTCGCCCACCGCAGACGCGATGGCGGCGACAAATTTGCGCGCGTAGCTCGGCTGCGGGGTGGCGGGGTCCGGACCCAACCGCCGCAGCAACAGCCGGCGCGCGAACCATCCGGCGACGATGGCGACGGCCAGCATGAACGCCCGCCAGTCGAGCCAGACCTTGGCCCGCTTCTCCAGCGGCAGGGCACGGAACCACTCGACCGGCGCGCGGACCAGGACACCCAGGTGATCGATGAACCTCGGCACGGCACCCAAAGCGCGCTCGGCTTGCAGCGGCGACGGATAGCGGCGGACAATGCGGTCGAAGAACGCCTCGCGGAAATGCTGCGCCAGCTCGCTCTGCAGCGTCAAAGCCCGTGACGTCGTGTACTCGGCCGCCGCGAGCTGCGCCCTGTGGGCGCCCAGCGCTTCGTTCAAGGCCTTGCGGCGGGCGGCAGCGTCGGCAGGCTCCGGTGGCGCATCGGCTGCCGGGGCCGGCCCGAGTGTGTCGATGAGGCGTGTCGTCTCGTCCGCTGCCTGCCGCGCACCGGCGGCGAGTACGCGCGCCTTCTCGGCAATCTGGTCAAGATCCTGGGCGAATGCATCGAGCGTCTTCGAGTCGACCTGGGGAGTCTTCAGCGCCGCGTCGACACGGTTGAGCGTGCGTTCCCAGGCACCGCTCAGCGCCGCGTCATCTCGCGTTTGCGCGCAAACGTTCGCCCCGAGCGCGTTCAGCAGAAACACCATCACGCTCAGGGCGAGCGTGACGGCCCCCATCCGCCGTGGCCGATCGGCCTTCCGCACGCGCGCGGCAGAAGCAGAAGCAGAATAAGGCAAAACCCTCATTGCGCTTCCTCTTGCGGCCTTGTGGTTGTCGCGGTCAACTGTAAACTCTGACGCTGCCGTTCGCGTTGTCCCAACTCGCCGCGCTTTCCGAGGGACACGCGAGGACCCACGCGATGAGATCGAGGTCAGCATGTTCAGACGCGCGCGCCGCCCGGCGCGAGTGGGGTCGCGTTCCTGTTGGTGGCATCGTGCCGGCGGAGCGGGCGCTGTTTTGGCGCTGGCGCTGGTCGCGGGCTTGGGCACTGCATCGGTCGCAGCCGAATCGCCGCCGCAGCCAGTCGACAGTGGCTGTCGCGACGCCACCGCCCCGGTCGATCTCCTTATCTGTTCCGACGCGACCCTGTTGCGCCTCACCGCCAAGGTCAACGACGCCTTTGCGGTCCAGCGCGAGCGAACCGCGGCGGCGAGCCAAGCCGCGCTCGTCGCCGGCCAGCAACATTGGCTCCAGCAGCGCCTCGATCGCTGCCACGTGCCCGCCGCCGGGCCCGCCCTGTCGCTGAGCCAGCGCTGGCAGGCGGCGCCCTGCCTCGACGCGCTGTACCGCGAACGGCTGGTCGCGCTGGGCGGGGCGGCCGAGCCCGTCGCGGCGGTGCCGGCAGGCGATCCGGCCTTCATTCACCCGCTCTGTCTCGATGCGCTCCTGGGCGGTGTCGTCGCCGAGGCCGAAGCGGAACTCGACACGATCTCGCTTGCCGACTGCACACACGGTAATCGCCATGTGCCGGTGAGCACGACGACGGACGGCAGCATGAGTGCCGCCGGGGCCGTCGCCGGGATGCCAACCACGATCACTTACCGGCGCGTCGGCCGCCTGCCGGATGGTCACGAGATTTTCGCTGTCTGGTCATCGGCGGGCGACAGCGGCTCGTTCTCGACCGTGGCCGAGGTTGCGCGCGAAGGCGACGGCGCCCCCGGGCCGAAGCTGCGGGCGCGAGCGCTGATCGACGGCGGCGACCGCTGCGACGGCGGCATTGCGGCCGTCCGCCTGGTCGATCGGCGCACGCTCGAGATCGACCTCAACGTTACCGCAGCGGCCTTCCTCGCCGTTGCCGACGACGACTTTCCGGAGGATATCTACGCCGACGAGTTGCTCCCCTGCACGGAGTGCTGCTTCGGCAGCGTCCGCTTCCGTCACGACCTGGGCAGCGGCGAGCGCACGCTTGTTTCCGGCCGCCTCGACCGGACCGCGTGGGACGCCGTGGCGACGAGCGATACCGGTGGCGCCGTCCTCGCCTGCGTGCGCGCCGCCGTAGCTGCCGTTGCGCCGCAGCTGCCGCACGTTTTCAGCGTCGAGGAGATGCGCAAGCTCTCACAAAACGTGCAGCAGGCGTGCCCGCTCCGCCCCGGCCTGTGAACGCCGGGGCGCGCGCGGGACTGGTGTGTCTCAGGCCGCTTCCTTGGCCGTTTCCTCAACGATGGCGAGGATATCGGTCATGATCGCGTTGAGATCGAAGTCCTTCGGCGTGTAGACGCGCGCCACCCCACTGGCGACGAGTTTCTCGGCATCCTCGGGTGGGATGATGCCGCCGACGACGACCGGCACGTCCGCGAGATCGGCTGCCCGCATCCGCTCGATGATCTCGGTGACGAGCGGCAGGTGCGAGCCGGACAGGATCGACAGCCCGACGACGTGCACCCCCTCATCGAGGGCGGCGTTGACGATCTGCTCCGGCGTCAGCCGGATGCCCTCGTAGACCACCTCGAAGCCGGTATCCCGCGCGCGCAGCGCGATCTGCTCGGCGCCGTTGGAGTGGCCATCGAGGCCCGGCTTGCCGACCAGCATCTTGATCCGCCGGCCGAGTTTGTCGGTGACTTCCTTGAGCTTGGCGCGCGCCGTCCTGAGGCCGGAATAGTCCGCTGTCACCACCGCCTGGGCGACGCCGGTGGGCGCCCGGTATTCGCCGAAGATGTCGCGCAACGTCTGCGACCATTCGCCGGTCGTCACGCCGGCGTGCGCGCACACGATCGAGGGCGGCATGATGTTGCGGCCCTCCTTCGCAGCTGCCGCAAGCTCGGCCAGCGCGCGACGCGCTCGCTCCGCGTCGCGCTGGCCCCGCCATTCGTTCAGGCGCGCGATCTGGCCGGCCTCCGAGCGTGGATCGACGGTCATGATGGCACCCTCGCCGGTCGCGAGCGGCGACGGTTCGGCCTCGGTGAACCGGTTGACGCCGACGACGACCTGGTCGCCGCTTTCAATGGCGGCGATTCGCTTGGCGTTGGATTCGACGAGGCGCCGCTTCATGTACCCGCTCTCGACGGCGGTAACGGCGCCGCCGAGCTCTTCGATCCGCTGCAGCTCCTCGCGCGCCTGGGCGGCGAGCGCCTCGACCTTGGCGGCAATCACGGTCGCGCCGTCGAAGATGTCCTCGTAGTCGACGAGGTCGGTTTCGAACGCGACCACCTGCTGCAGGCGGATCGACCATTGCTGATCCCACGGTCGCGGCAGACCCAAGGCCTCGTTCCACGCCGGCAACTGCACGGCGCGTGCACGTGCGTTCTTGGACAACACAACTGCCAGCATTTCCAGGAGGATACGGTAGACGTTGTTCTCCGGCTGCTGTTCGGTAAGGCCGAGCGAGTTGACCTGCACGCCATAGCGGAAGCGGCGCAACTTTGGATCCTGGACGCCGTACCGGTTCAGGCAGATCTCGTCCCACAACGCGTTGAACGCCCGCATCTTGCACAGCTCGGTGACGAACCGGATGCCGGCGTTGCAGAAGAAGCTGATGCGGCCGACGACCTCGGGAAACTCATCGGCCGGGACCTGCCCCGAGGCTTTGACCGCGTCGAGAACGGCAAGCGCGTTGGCGAGCGCGAACGCCAACTCCTGCTCCGGGGTCGCGCCGGCCTCCTGCAGGTGATAGGAGCAGACGTTGATCGGATTCCACTTCGGCACCTCCTTGTAAGTGTAGGCGACGACGTCGGAAACCAGCCGCATCGAGGGCGCCGGCGGAAAGATATAGGTGCCGCGGGAGAGATACTCCTTGATGATGTCATTCTGGATGGTGCCAGACAGCTGGGCGTGCTCGACCCCCTGCACCTCGGCCGCGGCGATATACAGCGACAACATCCAGGCCGCCGGCGCGTTAATGGTCATCGAGGTGTTCATACGGTCGAGCGGAATGCCGTCCAGCAGCGTCCGCATGTCGCCCAGATGGCAGACCGGCACGCCGACCTTGCCGACCTCGCCGCGGGCCAGCACGTGATCGGAGTCGTAGCCCGTCTGCGTCGGCAGATCGAAGGCGATCGACAGCCCGGTCTGCCCGCGCGCCAAATTCTTGCGATAAAGGGCGTTGGATTCCTTCGCCGATGCGTAGCCGGAATAGGTCCGGATCAACCATGGTGCTTCGCGCTTCTTGGCCGGCTTCGCGACCGCCTCAGTCTCCGCCATTTCACCTCCTCCCTCGCTTGACCCCGACCCCGGGCAGACGCTTCCTGTCGGTTGAGAAACCGCCGCTCCGCCTCGATGCCAACGATCGCAGCCTAGCAAATTGTGCGTTGCGAAGAAAGACGCAACAGTCTAAAACGAACGATCGTCTATCTATCGGCGAACGTTAAATGAAAGCTCGCGTTCCGAGTACGCCGGTAAGAGTTGCGCGGGCTATGGTTGAGCCGGGTGCAGGGGCGAACGCCGCTCCATGCAAACCAAAAACTAGGGACTCTGGGTTGCGGAGATAATGATGGCGAAAGAGGTCTACGACATCGGGGACCAACCACCGATCGGAACGGTACCGGCGAAGATGAACGCGTGGCTGATACGGCCGGAGCGTTTCGGTCAGCCGATGAAAGCGTTCCAGAAGGAAGTCGTCGACGTTCCGGAGATCAAGGATGACGAGGTCCTTGTCTACGTGATGGCGGCCGGAATCAACTATAATAACGTCTGGGCTGCGCTTGGCATTCCAGTCAACGTGATCGCCGCGCGCAACAAACAGGGCGAAAAAGAAGACTTCCACATCGGTGGGTCGGATGCATCCGGCATCGTCTACAAGGTCGGCAAGGCCGTGACGAATGTCAAGGTCGGCGACGAAGTCGTCGTTCACTGCGCGACCTGGGATCGCAATTGCCCATGGGTCAAGGCCGGCAATGATCCCATGTATTCGCCGACCTTCAAGATCTGGGGATATGAGACGAACTTCGGCTCGTTCGCCCAGTTCACCCGCGTGCAGGCGCACCAATGCATGCCGAAGCCGAAGCACATGACGTGGGAAGAGGCGGCGTCTTACGTTCTCGTCGGTGCGACTGCCTACCGGATGCTGTGCGGCTGGAAGGAACATCCGATCCGGGCCAACGATCCGATCCTGATTTGGGGCGGCGCCGGCGGTCTCGGCTCGATGGCGATCCAGATCGTCAAGGCTTTGGGTGGCATCCCCATCGCGGTCGTCTCCGGTGAGGACAAGATCGATTATTGCATGAAATTGGGAGCCAAAGGCTGCATCAACCGCAAGGACTTCGATCACTGGGGCATGCTGCCGCACTGGAAGGACACGGTCGGCTACAACATATGGATGAAGGCGGTGCGTGGCTTCGGCGCCAAGTTCTGGGAAGTCTTGGGCGAAAAGCGCAGCCCGAAGATTGTCTTTGAGCACCCGGGCGAGACAACGATTCCGACCTCGATTTTCCTTTGCGATGCTGGGGGCATGGTGGTGATCTGCGCCGGCACCACCGGCTACAACGCCACCGTCGACCTCCGCTACCTTTGGATGCGACAGAAACGGTTCCAGGGCTCTCACTTCGCCAATGACGAGCAGTGCTACGCGATGAACGAGCTTGCCTTGCGGGGCCAGCTCAATCCCTGCATGTCGCGCGCGTTCGCGTACGAGGAGCTGCCGGTAGCGCATCAGCTGATGCACGAAAACAAGCATCCGCACGGCAACATGGCGGTGCTGATCGGTTCGCCCGACTTCGGCATCGGCAAGTCCGCCGACGCGCCGCGCTTCGTTCCCGAAGCTGCCCTGCCGAAAGGCGACGTGCACGACACCCCGCATCCGTATCCATTGTCGGTGCCGCTGCCGGACGTCGAAACGCTCGAAGAGATCAAGATCTACGACGACGGCACCCTGGTGCGCGAGCGTATGCACCCCGGCATCATTTCCTGCAGCCCCGGCGATGTCCTGGCCGATGCCGCCAAAACAATGATCGATAAGGACATTCACGCCCTTGTCGTGATTGAGGCGGACAAGGCCGTGGGGGTCTTGTCGCAGACCGACCTCGTTCTGGCACGGCAGGGGCGCTCGCCGGACGAAGCCCGCGTCCTGAAGGTGAGCGAAGTGATGACCGCCGGCTGCGCCACGGTCGATGGCGGCACCAAGCTGTCGCAGGCGATCACGGAAATGATGAAGCGGCGCATCCATCGCCTCATCGTGACCGAAGGCGGCAAGCCGATCGGTGTCTTGTCAATGACCGACGTCGTCCGCCTGCTGATCAGCTGATCGGCAGCGTGGCCGGCGCGCTGACCACCACCCCGCCGGTTTATCCCAAGCCGGCGGGGAATGGCTGCACGGCAAGTGAAGATGCAGCGGACGTCCGATCCAACGGCGCCGGAAGTCCGTAACGAGAGGGTTGAATTGGTGCGGATCCGCTTTGCGACGCCCTGATGCGGCGGCAGCGGCAAGATGGACGATAAAGAGAGGAGTGAGCCATGGATGTCGCCCTTGCTGAGGGGAAGAGCCTGATCATCGACGACCTGCTCTCAACCTGCGTCGACGCGCTCGGGGCGGCGCAGCACCTCGTGGTCGAGGTGCGAAAAGGCGTCTCGCAGATGGTGATCCGCGGCGGACGCCTCGATGGCGACCTCCTGAACGAGCACCAGTTCGCCGCGCATGGGTACGCGTGGCTGTCGACCTACGTCTCGGCGATGCAGCAGATGCTGGCCTGGGCGGAGCGGCTCGACGCGGAAGGCGCGCTGAGTGAAGCCGAGACGCTGATGCTGCAGGCGACCTTCGGCGAATACCTGTCGCAAATCCTGGGCGGCATCCCGATGACCCAGGTCGAGATCGTCCGCCCGCGCGACATGGGCGTGAGCGATGATGCCCTGCACGCCTTCGTGACGCCTGCGGTCAATGCCCTCATCCGCCGCGGCGCCACCGATGCGGTAAAGGTCCGCATTGCCAACCTGATCGCCGACGGCAACTTCGGCAATTTCGGCCTCGACGAAACGCTGCAGATGATCCGCGACCAGTTCCGCCGTTTCAGCGAGGAAAAGGTGATTCCCTTCGCCCACGGCTGGCATGCGCGCGATGAGCTGATCCCGCTCTCGATCATCGAGGAAATGGCGGAACTCGGCGTATTCGGGCTCACCATCCCTGAGGAGTACGGCGGCCTCGGGATGGGCAAGATGACCATGTGCGTCGTCACCGAGGAGCTGAGCCGGGCCTACATCGGCGTCGGCTCGCTCGGCACGCGCTCGGAGATTGCGGGCGAATTGATCAAGCTGGGCGGCACGGACGAGCAGAAGGAATATTTCCTGCCCAAGCTGGCGTCGGCGGAGATCCTGCCGACGGCGGTCTTTACCGAACCCAACACCGGCTCCGATCTCGGCTCGCTGCGGACGCGGGCGGTAAGGGAGGGAGATGTCTACAAGATCACCGGCAACAAGACCTGGATCACGCACGCGGCGCGTTCCGATCTGATGACGCTGTTGGCGCGCACCAACCCCGCCAGCACCGACTGGAAGGGCTTGAGCATGTTCCTCGCCGAAAAGCCGCGCGGCACCGACGAGACTCCGTTCCCGGCCAAGGGCATGACCGGAGGCGAGATCCGCGTCCTCGGCTACCGCGGCATGAAGGAATACGAGCTCGGCTTCGACGCCTTCGAGGTGCCGGCCACGAACCTTTTGGGCCACAAGGAGGGCGAGGGGTTCAAACAGCTGATGCAGACCTTCGAAGGCGCGCGCGTCCAGACCGCTGCGCGCGCCGTCGGCGTCGCCCAGAATGCAATGGAGCTGGGTTTGAAGTATGCCCAGGAGCGGATCCAGTTCGGCCAGGCGATCTTTGGCTTCCCTCGCGTTGCCTGCAAGATCGGCTGGATGGCGGTGGAGACCATGATCGCGCGCCAGCTCACATACGATTCCGCGCGGCAGAAGGACTCCGATCGTCGCTGCGACATCGAAGCCGGCATGGCGAAGCTGCTGGCGGCCCGCGTCGCCTGGTCAAATGCCGACAACGCGCTGCAGATCCACGGTGGCAATGGCTATGCCGAGGAATACGAGATTTCGCGCGTGCTGTGCGACGCCCGTATCCTCAACGTCTTCGAGGGGGCGGCCGAAATCCAGGCGCAGGTGATTGCGCGCGGCCTGTTGTCGGCGCGGAATTGAGGCGGCGCGTCCTTCGATCTGCTGTGTAAGAGCTGATCCGGCGGGCGCCTCGAGCGTCCGCCAAGTGCCGTGTTGAAAGGCCACGTCCAGGCGATGAATTCGGTTCTGCCCTACCTGCTCGGCGCCGCCATGCTGGCAACGGTCATTACGCTGTTCCTGGGCGTGATCGGTTTTGCCTTCGGCGGCAAGTGGAGCGCCGCGCACGCGAACAAACTGATGAGCCTGCGCGTCGCGCTGCAGGCGGTCGCGATCGTGTTGTTCGCCTTGCTCATGTTGTGGCAGTTAAAGTGATGCAATCGCACCGGCCCGCCGCGCGCTCAAGGCGGTAACGGCCGCCTGCAGCGAGGACGAACGACTATGGTGACGCTGACCAAGATTTATACACGTGGTGGCGATACCGGCCGCACGTCGCTGAGCGACGGCACCCGCGTTGCCAAGCACGACCTGCGCGTTCAGGCCTACGGTACGGTCGATGAGACCAATGCCGTCATCGGCCTTGCCCGGCTGCACACCGACGGCGAGGCGGATGCGATGCTGGCGCGGGTCCAGAACGATCTGTTCGATCTTGGCGCCGATCTGTGCACCCCCGCCGACGGACGCAAGGCCGAAGGGGCGCTGCGAATCGTCGAGGCGCAGGTGAGCCGCCTTGAACGGGAGATCGACGCCATGAACGCCGCACTCAAGCCGCTGACGTCGTTCATCCTACCGGGCGGGACGCCGGCCGCCGCGTACCTGCACCTGGGCCGCACCGTTTGCCGCCGGGCGGAACGCCTGATCTGCGAACTGGTGGATAGCCAGCCGGTGCACGGGGCGGCGCTGAAGTACATCAACCGGCTCTCCGATCACCTTTTCGTGCTCGCCCGCTGCGTCAACGCCAACGGCGCCAGGGACGTCTTGTGGGTGCCCGGCAAGACCCGCTAGGGCCTGCCGCCGCGCCCGCTTCCAGCCACGGCGCGCCTTGACCCCGGCCCTGCATGTCCTTAGTCTGCGACGCCTAAAACAAGCTGGGAACGCGGGCTCGGATCGTGGCTTCCTAAGGTCGTCGCCGGCTGCGGCGGCGCACATTCCGGATCCGAGGCTGGAAATTAAGCGGAGTTGCGGGTCGCTCATGAAGGTTCTTATCACCGTCAAACGGGTCGTCGATTACAACGTCAAGATCCGCGTCAAGCCGGACCGGACGGGCGTCGAAACGGCGAACGTCAAAATGTCCATGAACCCCTTCGACGAGATTGCTGTCGAGGAAGCGGTGCGGCTGAAGGAGGCCGGCAAAGCGACCGAGCTGGTGGTCGCTTCGATCGGCGTGACGCAGTGCCAGGAGACGATCCGCACCGCGCTGGCGATGGGTGCCGATCGCGGCATCCTCGTCGAGACCGATCAGGACGTGCAGCCGCTCGCCGTCGCCAAGGTGCTGGCGAAGTTGGTCGAACGGGAGAATCCACAGCTCGTTGTCGTCGGCAAGCAGGCGATTGACGACGACTCCAACCAGATGGCGCAGATGCTGGCCGGCCTGTTGGGGTGGGCGCAAGGCACGTTCGCCTCGAAGCTGGTTTTTGAGGACGGCGAGGCAGAGGTCACGCGCGAGGTCGACGGTGGCCTGGAGACGCTCAGGATCAAGATGCCGGCGGTCGTCAGCGCTGATCTGCGTCTGAATACGCCGCGCTACGCCAGCTTGCCCAACATCATGAAGGCTAAGAAGAAACCGATCGAGGTCATCAAGATTGACACCCTCGGCGTCGACGTCGCCAACCGGCTGAAAGTGCTTCAGGTCGAGGAACCGGCGAAGCGCCAGGCCGGGATCAAGGTGGCCAGTGTCGAAGAACTTGTGGACAAGTTGAAAAACGAAGCGAAAGTCATCTGATGAGCGTCCTCGTCCTTGCCGATCACGATAACCGGGTTCTGAAGCCCGCAACCCTCAACACGATTGCCGCCGCGTGCGCGGTCGGCCCTGTCGATGTTCTGGTGGCCGGCGCCGACTGCCGGGCGGTCGCCGACAGCGCCGCCCAGGTCCCGGGCGTCGCGAAAGTGCTGCTGGCCGATGCACCACTGTACCAGCACCCGCTGGCGGAGACCGTGGCGCTGCTCGTCGTCGGCTTGGCGCCGGGCTATACCCACATCCTGGCGTCGGCCATGACCATGGGCAAGAACATCCTGCCGCGGGTGGCGGCCATGCTCGATGTCGCGATGTGGTCGGAGATCTGCGCGTTCAAGGATGCCGACACGGTCGTGCGGCCGATCTACGCCGGCAATGCGCTGGCGACCGTCACGAGCAGCGACCGCATCAAGGTGGCAACCGTGCGCACCACCGCGTTCGATAAGGTGGCGGAAACCGGCGGCAGTGCGGCAGTTGAAGCGATTCCGGCCGCCGCTGATCCGGCCTTGTCCCGCTTCGTTCGTCAGGAACTGACGAAAACGGAACGCCCGGAGCTGACGAGTGCCCGCATTGTCGTTTCAGGCGGCCGCGGCTTGGGCTCGAGCGAGAATTTTGCCCTGATCGAGGCGGTTGCCGACAAGCTCGGTGCTGCCGTCGGCGCGTCGCGTGCGGCGGTCGATGCGGGATATGTCCCCAACGACTATCAGGTCGGGCAGACCGGCAAGGTGGTGGCGCCGGAGCTCTACGTCGCCGTCGGCATCTCGGGCGCTATCCAGCACTTGGCGGGGATGAAGGATTCCAAGGTCATCGTCGCCATCAACAAGGACGAGGACGCGCCGATCTTTCAGGTCGCCGACTACGGCCTTGTTGCCGATCTTTTCCAGGCATTGCCGGAGCTGACGGCGCGCCTGGAAAAGTAGGCCCGACGGACGTTGTCGCGGTAAGGGCGCATGGACATCAACACGGTGGGTGTTGTCGGTGCCGGCCAGATGGGTACCGGCATCGCGCAAGTGTGTGGCACCGCCGGCTTGGCGGTGGTTCTGCTCGACGCGGAACCTGCCCGCCTTGACCAAGCCATGGAAACGCTTGCCGCAGCGTTTCGCCGGGCGGTCGACAAGGGCCGGATGACGCAGCAGGATGCAGCCGCGAGCATGGCACGGATCCACCCCGTCCAGGACTACGCGCGGTTCTCCGAATGCCAGCTCGCGATCGAGGCGGTGAGCGAGGACGAGGCGGCCAAGAAGGCCGTCCTCAAGAGCTTGTGCGCCGTATTGCCGCCGGATGCCATCATCAGCAGCAACACCTCGACCATCTCGATCACCCGGCTGGCCGCTCAGACCGACCGGCCTGGCCGCTTCCTCGGCATGCACTTCATGAACCCGGTGCCGAAGATGGGGCTCGTGGAGCTGATCCGCGGCATCGCCACCGACGAGGTGACCTTCAGCACCGCCCATACCTTCGCGCTGCAGCTCGGCAAAACGCCGATCAGTGCCGAGGATTTTCCGGCCTTCATTGTCCACCGGATCCTGATGCCGATGATCAACGAGGCGATCTACACCTTGTACGAGGGCGTCGGTTCGGTCGAGAGCATCGACGTCGCGATGCGGCTCGGCACCCATCACCCGATGGGCCCGCTTGAGCTCGCCGACTTCATCGGCCTCGATACGTGCCTAGGCATCATGCACACGCTGCACGACGGCTTGGCCGACACGAAGTACCGGCCATGCCCGCTCCTGGTCAAGTACGTCGAGGCCGGCTGGCTTGGCCGCAAGACCGGCCGCGGCTTCTATGACTACTCGGGCGAACGGCCGGTTCCCACGCGTTGACCTGAGTTTGCGCTGGAGGTTGGCGAGGGACGAGCATGCTGATCAGGCGACGCAAGGCAGCTGCAAACCGGCGCAAAATGGTCTCGATGCTTGCGTCGTCGCGCGCTCTCGCCGGCTTGCGGTTGCTGCGGCACCCCAAGCGCGCCCGCGTCCTCCTCGCCCGCAGCCGCAGGCGCCGCAACCGGCAGCGGGCCCCCGGCAAGCGGTTACGGCTGAAAAGCCTGTGGCGGCTGGCGCTGCCGCTGTTGCGGGCCTTCTTCCCGCGCCCGGATGCAGCGCTCGCCGGTGCTCCCGCCGTCATCCGTACCGGCGCGCCGATGGAGCCGCTCCGCTTCAATGCCTTCGAGGTTCGCCTCGCCGAGAGCGAGGCCGAGGTGGAAGCGGCGCAGCGGCTGCGCTACCGCGTCTTTTACGACGAGATGCAGGCGCGCCCGACCCGTCAGGTCAAGGCACTGGGGCGCGATGTCGACCCTTATGACGCCTACTGCGACCACCTGCTCGTCCTTGACCGGCAGAAGATGAACGGGAACGCGCCGGCCGCAGTCGTCGGCACCTACCGGCTGTTGCGCCGTTCCGTCGCCGTCCGCCACCACGGCTTCTACTCCGCAGCCGAGTATGACCTCAGACCGCTGATGCGGCTGCCCGGCGAGATTGTCGAGCTCGGCCGCTCGTGCGTCGAGGCCAAGTATCGCAGCGGCGGCGTCTTGCACGTGCTCTGGCGCGGCCTGATGGCCTACGTCCATGTCCACAACGTCAACCTGATGTTCGGCTGTGCCAGCTTTCACGGCACCGACCCGCGCGTCTTCGCCCGCTCGCTGTCCTATCTGTATCACTATCACCTGGCGCCGCCGTCGTTGCGGCCGCGGGCGCTGCCGCTGCAGTATGTGCGCATGGACACCATCCCCCGCGGCGGCATTGATGTGCAGGCGGCCATGAGCGAGCTGCCGCCTCTGATCAAAGGCTACTTGCGGGCCGGCAGCTTCGTCGGCGATGGTGCCGTCATCGATCGTCAGTTCAACACCGTAGACGTATGCGTGATCGTCAAGACCGATCTCATCACGGCGAAGTACGACCGCCGCTACCGCAAGCCGGCGCCGGAGCCGACCGGGTCGTAGGTCCGCCCGCGCGCACGTGGCGCATGATGGGCCGGAGCGCTCTCCTGATCGTCGCTCTGCTCGTGCTGGTGCCGCCCTACATGCTGTCGGTCGGGCCGGCGCGGCGGCTGCGGCTGGCGCAGCAGTTCTTCTTCTGCCGGCTGATGCTGTGGCTGACGGGGCTGCGCGTGCGGACGAGCGGCCGGCGGTGCTCACAGGGCGCGGTGCTGTACGCGTCTAATCACGTCTCCTATCTCGATATCCCCGTCCTGAGCTTGCTGCTTGACGCCTCCTTCATCGCCAAGGCGGAGGTGAAGTCGTGGCCGCTGATCGGCTTCATCGGCCGGCTGACCGGCACCGTGTTCATTCGCCGTCAGGCGGCGGGGGCGAAGCGCCAGCGCGACGAAATCGCCGATCGTCTCGCGCGCGGCGATAACCTGATCCTGTTTCCGGAAGGCACCAGCACCGATGGCGCGGGCGTCGCCCCGTTCCGCTCGTCGCTGTTCGGCGTCATCGACCGGCCCGGGACAGTTGACGGGACCGAGACGATTGATGGAACCGAGGCGGGCTCCGTCCCGCTTCTCATCCAGCCGGTTTCGCTCACGTACACCCGCTGCGCCGATGGCACGCCGCTGGAAGGGCCGGCCCGCGCGCTCTACGCTTGGTTCGGCAACGCTTCGTTGCTGCCTCACTTCAAGCGCGTGCTCGGCATGCGCGGGGCAGAGGTGGTGGTGAGCTTCCACGAGCCGTTGCAGGCGGCGGCGTACACCGATCGCAAGTATGTCACGCAGCTGGTGCGCGAGGCCGTCATCGCCGGCGTCGCGGCGGCGCAAGCAGAGGCCGGCATCAGCGACGGGATCTCCGCCCGCCCCGAGCTCAGTGCAGTGCTCAGTGCAGCTCTGCCCGCAGTTTCTGCCGAAGAACGTCGATGAGCACCGGCTTGCCGTCGAGCTCGGCGTGCCAGAACTGCCAGCCGTTGCAGGCCGGCGCGTTCTGCACCCGCGCGCCCACCTGATGGATAGAGCCGCGGAAGTCCGGCGTGACCAGTGTCCCGTCCGCTGCGACGCGTGCGGAGTGGCGCCTCTGCTGGTCGAACAAAGTCTGGCCTGGCTGGACCAGGCCGCGCTCGACCACCCAGCCGAACGGGATGCGCGGCTCGCCCCGCCGCCCGCCGGCCCCGGCCAGGAGCATGGGCTCGACCGCCGGCCCGAGTGAGTCGAGGCGGGCGCGGGCCAGCGCGACGTAGCCGGGATCGATCTCGATGCCGAGAAAGCGCCGTCCCAGCCGCACCGCCACGGCGCCGGTGGTGCCGGAGCCGCAGAACGGATCCAGCACGAGATCACCCACGTCCGACGCCGACAGGACCACCCGGTACAACAGCGCTTCCGGTTTCTGCGTCGAATGTGCCTTGCGCCCGTTCACCTTCAGCCGTTCGGAGCCGGTGCAGATCGGGAGCACCCAGTCCGAGCGCATCTGCAAATCGTCGTTGAGGTTTTTCATTGCCTGATAGTTGAAACGATAGCGCGCGGCGGCATCGCGGGCACACCAGATCAGGGTCTCGTGCGCATTGGTGAAGCGGCGGCCGCGGAAATTCGGCATCGGGTTGGTCTTGCGCCAGATGATGTCGTTGAGGATCCAGTAGCCGAGATCCTGCAACAGCGCGCCGACACGAAAGATGTTGTGGTAGCTGCCGATTACCCACAGCGTGCCGTTTGGCTTGAGCACCCGCTTCACGGCCGCAAGCCAAGCGCGCGAAAAACGGTCGTAGGCGGCGAAATCGTTGAACCGATCCCAGTCGTCCTCGACGCCGTCGACGCGGGAGTGATTGGGCCGGTAGAGCGTGCCGCCGAGCTGCAGGTTATAGGGTGGATCGGCGAAGGCGAGGTCGACCGACTGCGCCGGCAGCGCGGCCAGGACGTCGAGGCAATCGCCGTGAACGACTTGCCCCGTCTCCGTCGGTCGGCCTGATTCAACCATGCCGAGAACCATGCGAGCGTTTGAGTCCGCGGTCAACCCTTTCGTCGAATCGGGGGACAGGCTGTGTTAATCTGCCATATATTGCGTGCGTTTCTCATCGATGCGCAATATCTCGTTGACCGGTCGAAAGCTGCGCCGATGCTGCGGCGTGACCCCGAGAATCTTCAGCGCCTTGAGATGCTCCCTGGTTCCGTAGCCGGCGTTGCGCTCCCAGCCGTAGCCGGGGTAGAGCCGGGCGAGTTCGGTGATCAGACGATCACGGGTCACCTTTGCCACGATCGAGGCCGCGGCGATGCTCACGCTCAAGCGGTCGCCGCCGACGATGCAGCGGCCGCGGCAGGCAAGCACAGGCGGCCGGTTGCCGTCGATCAACGCGGTTTTCGGTTGCACGCAAAGCTGCGCCGCGGCGCGGCGCATCGCCAGCAGGCTCGCCTCAAGGATGTTGATGCGGTCGATCTCGTCCACGTCTGCCTGGCCGATGCCGATGTGCGCGGCTTCCGCCAGCGCTTCGAAAACGGCTTCCCGCCGCGCTCGGCTCAGGCGCTTGGAATCATCGATCTGCGCTTGCAGCCGCGCAGACAGCCGCGCACGATCAATGATGACCGCTGCCGCCACGACCGGTCCCGCCAGCGGGCCGCGCCCGGCTTCGTCGATGCCGGCGACGATGCCGCCCGCCTCCTCTTCGAGCGTGAAATCGGGCATGGTGACCCCTCAGCCCCCGGCCAGTGTTGGACAACCCGGCGCCGAACCGCCCGGCACCGAACCGCCCGGTGGCCTGCCGCCCGGTGCCCAGCCGGCCGGCGCGAGCTCGAAGCCGGCAAAATCGAAGGCCGGCGCAACAGTGCAGCCGACCAGGCTCCAGGCACCCAGGCTTTCCGCCGCCTGCCATATTCCGGCCGGGACCACCGCGTGTGCGACCGCGCCGGCGGCAAAATCGCTGCCGAGCAGCACGGTGCGCTCGCTCCGGCCGTCGGCGGAGAGCGCCAGGCGCAGCGGCGCACCGGCGTAGTGATGCCAGATCTCGATCGCATCGATCCGGTGCCAGGCCGAGCGCTCGCCGCGGCGCAGCAGGTAGTAGATCACGCTCACTACCCCGCGGTCCGCTCCCCCGTCCGCCGGCCGATCGCGGAAGGTCTCCCGGTAATGGCCGCCTTCCGGATGCGGGCGGAGCGCCAGCCGGCTGATGATCTCCTCTGCATCCATGTCACCCGTCCTCCCCTCCGTGCGCCCCGGCGCACCCTTGAGCCGTGCGCCAGCTTGACCAAAGCAGCCGCCGAACGCCAGCGGGTCGTGTGCGCGCGTTCCCCCTTTTTGTCTGATCCGGCAGTAAGATCGCGCTTCGGTAAACAGACTGCTTGCCGTGAGCGCTCTAGTTTATTATTCCTCGCGCAGCGACTTCCCGACGTCGTGGTTGTGCCGGCACGGGTCACGCCTTGCCGGCAGATTGCGGGGATAGCACGGCGGCGACGGCGTGCCCCTCGGATCGTCGCACTGATGACCTGATTGTATGAGGGCAGATCTTTGAATACTGGAACGGTAAAGTGGTTCAACCGCACCAAGGGCTACGGCTTCATCCAGCCCGAGAGCGGCGGGGCCGACGTGTTCGTGCACATCTCGGCGGTCGAGCGTGCCGGGCTCGATAACCTGGCCGAGGGCCAAAAGGTTCAGTACGAACTCGTCCGCGGCCGCAATGGCAAGAATTCCGCGGAGAACCTCAAGATCGTCCGATGACCTGAAGCCACTGTCGGAAGGCTCGCTGACGAATCTCAAGACGGATTATATTCGTATCCTTGCAACGGCGCCGGAACGTTCCGGCGCCGTTGTCATATCTGGCAAAGGCTTTGCGCCGCCGGCATCCGCGCTCTAAGCTTGCTGTGCGGCGAAGCCGTTCGCCCCGCGCCAGTCCTGAGGCTGCTCCGGGAGGTTGCTGATGCTGACCTCGGCAGACGCTGACAGCGCCTCGCATGCCCACGTCTTCCTCGGCAGCGCACACGACGAGAATGCGCGTCGGACGCTGTGGGTGATGGGCCTGACGGCAACGATGATGGTTGCCGAAATCATTGCCGGTCTCGTCTTCGGCTCGATGGCACTGCTCGCCGACGGTGTGCACATGGCAACCCACGCCGGCGCGTTCGCGGTGTCGGCCGGCGCATATGCCTTTGCCAAACGGCACGCAACGAATCCGCGTTTCACCTTCGGCACCGGCAAGGTCGGCGATCTCGCCGGCTTTGCCTCGGCGATCATCTTGGCTTTTGTCGCGCTTGGCATTGCGATCGAGTCGGTTCTGCGGATCCTTGAACCGCAGTCGGTCGCATTCGGGCAGGCGGCGCTGGTCGCGGCGGTGGGCTTGGCCGTCAACCTTATCTGTGCGGTCCTGCTTGCCGGCGGCAGCCAGCACCACGACGCCCACCCCCATCTCCACGCCCACCCGCACACCGCCGTTCCGGATGACCAGAATACGGCCGCAGCCCTTGGCAGCGACAACAATTTGCGCTCCGCCTACCTCCATGTTCTGGCCGATGCGCTGACATCCGTGCTGGCGATCGCGGCTCTGCTGGGCGGGCACTATTTGGGGTGGGGATGGCTCGACCCGGCGGTCGGCATCGTCGGTTCCGCCGTCATCGCCTACTGGTCGTGGGCGCTTGTCCGCGTCACCTCCGACGTGCTGCTCGATGCCACCGTTGCCGACATCGAGCACGCCGTGCGGGAGGCCGTCGTGCACACCGGCGCGCAGGTGACCGACCTGCATCTGTGGCGGGTCGGGCCTGAGGCCTGCGCGGTGATCGTCAGCGTCACCGGTGCCGTCGAGGGCGATTTGATCCGCGCCCGCCTGCGCGGTATGCCCGGATTGGCCCACGTCACCGTCGAGACGCGGCCGCCGCCGGCAGGCAGTGCGGCGCGCGCCTGAGACCGAACCCGTGAACCGGCCCGACCCTGCCGCGCGCCTCCCCACTCACCCCAGGCGGTGCCTCACTGCGTCGATTGCTGCTTCAACCACTCTTCGCCCGAGCGACGCGGCCGCGGCTCAGCGGACGGCGGCGCCTTCCGCTCGACAGCCGGCGGCGGTACCGGCCTCTGCGGTGACAGTGCGGGCGTCGGCGGCACCTTCACGACCGGCGCCTTCATCACCGGTGGCGGCGGTGCTGCCGGGGGCCGCGGGCCGGGCGAAGGCGCGCTGCGCACCGCAGGCGGGGGCAGGGAGCCGTCCTGCTCATGCAGCAGCTCCCGCCTGGCACCCTTGCCGAAGTAGTCCTTGGTCTCGCTGGGGTCCGCCTGAAATCCCTGCTCGCGCCCGCGCCATTTCTCGCAGACGCTGGTCGCGCGGTCGCAGCGGACGTTGTTTTCAGGGTAGAAGTAGCGGCTGTGGTCGCGGTTTTGGTCCTGATGCTGCCGCTCGTAGCCGTACGGCGTGCCGTAGCCGGGCGCGTAGACGGATCCAGACGATGGGCCATAGGTCGGCGCCGCGGTGCCGTAGGGATCACTCGTGCCCTGCTGGTAGCTTGTATCGACGCAGGCCGCGAGCAGGAGCGCCGCGATGGCAGAAACCATCGCCGCGGCCGGCGCGAAGGGTCGCCTCATGGTCGTGTTTCCTCGGGAACATTCCGGTGCAGAATCTGGGCCGAAGGTGTGGTTTTATCAAGGCATCGTCATCAACCGGCGCCGCGCCCGCCGAGCGCGACCGTTGCCCGACCCAATGCCCGCGATCCAATGCCCGATCCAATGCCCTCTGGCGAGAACATGAGCCCCGATGCACGACGCTGAGCCGGCACCACCCGTGGCGACGACACCGCGCCAGGACTTGGCACGCCTGGTGCTCGCCGAGGCGGTGCGCCTGCACGAGGAGGACCGCGGCTTCCTGATCGCAGATGGCGTGGCCGAGGCAGCCGCCAGGGCCGCCGGCGGCGATCTGCAGCGGCGCATCGTCACCCGCGCCGGAGCGCTCGCGATCGCGCCCGATATCAGCGGCGCACTTGGCCGTCTCAATCGCCTGTTCGGCTTCACCGCGGTCGCCGGCTTCCTGATCGCCGTTGCCATCGGCGCCGGCTCGGCACTCGCCCTGATGGCGAGTGCACCGGCCGGCGCCGCCGCAGCAGCGCCTGCGAACTTCTTTCTGCTTTACGGCAGCCTCTTGGGGCCGCACGTCCTGATGCTGCTCGCGTGGCTGCTGGCCGTCCTGGTCCTGCCGCATAGCGGCGATGGCGGTTCCCTGGGTGGCGGTTCGCTGGGCGGCGGCATCCTGGCGCTGGTCCGGCGGTACAGCCGCTGGACGCTGAAGCAACCGCTTGAAGCGGCAGCGGCCCGTGCCTTCGCCCTGGTGATGGCGGGCAGCCCGGCAGGGCGCTGGCTGGTCAGCGCGCTCAGCCATGGCCTGTGGTTCGGCTATCTGGCCGGAAGCCTGGTGATGGTGTTCGTACTGCTCAGCGCGCGCCAGGTCGGCTTCGCCTGGGAGACGACCATCCTTTCCGCCGACCACTTCATCGCGCTCACGCGGGCGCTCGCGGCCGCACCGGCCCGGCTCGGCTTTGCCGCACCCGATGCCCAGCAGATCGCCTTGAGCCAGATCCCGCTTGCTGCCGCCACGACGTCGGCAGCGGCCGATCGCGCCTGGGCCGGGCTGCTGCTCGGCAGCCTCGTCGTGTACGGCGTGCTGCCGCGCCTGGTGCTGGCGCTGGTCTGCCTGGGCGTGAGCCGGCGCGCGATCCGCCGCTACCGCTTCGATATCAGCCGCCCCGGCTTTGCCCGCCTGCAGGAACGTCTGGCGCCGCTGGCGCGGCCGACCGGCGTCATCGATGCCGATCGTGTCGGGCCTGCTGCGGCAGCGGCCGCCGCCGTGTCCTTGCGCGAGGAGACGGACGCCGCGGGCGCCTCGCCCGGCCCGGCGCATGTCGTGGGCGACGGCCCGGTTGCCATCGTCGCCTTCGAGAC
>JBATPX010000183.1:0-3034 GCA_049291695.1 Defluviicoccus sp. | reverse complement strand
GCAGGTGGACGACCGCGCGCCGTTCGCAGGGCCCGTCCAGCTTCGGCGGGTGGACAGTGGAGGCCGGGATCGGTCTTTGCCGGGCAGGATCGAGGACGATCGTGCGCGCCCACGCCCACATGCCGCGCTGCAGAAGGACGATCAGCCCGGCGCGGGAGTCCGGGGCCAGTGCCGCGCCCAGCATCGCTTCGCGCAACAGCTCGTACTGCTCCGCCATGGTTGGCGCGTGCGCCGCCAGCTTCGGGCGGGCCATGATCATCGCACTGTTTTTTTTCCACCGATCGCGCGCTCGATCGTTCTCGGATGCACCTCCAGGCCGAACTCGTTCTGGACCAGCCTTGCCAGCGCGCGCGCCCGGATCGGCTCGCCCGGGATCAGCCGCGCCTTGAGAAAGGCCAGAGCCTCGCTGTGGAGCTTGTGCGGACCGCGCGGGCCCCGCCTCTTGGGCACAAGTCCGGCGATGCCTGCCTCTTCGAAGTCCGCCTTTGCCTGGTAAAAGGTCGGGCGGGAGACTCCGTACTCGTCGGACGCGTCCGTCACCGACGCCTTCTCCACCGACACGCGCCGCAGCATCTCGTACTTCACCTGGACGACGTCGCGTGGATCGAAAAAGTCGCCCGCCTGGAACTTCGGGTCGCAGACCTTCTCGGGCGCCGGATTGAGGGTACCGTCTTCGGCCAGGGCGTCGGCCTTTGAACGCCTGCTGCTGTGGCTTCCTGGCACGCCAACCTCCCATCGTTCCACCGAACTGACTGTAAGAAAAAATACGCCGCATAATGCCCGCGTGTCAAGGCACATATGCCGGCATTATAGCAAGTATATGGCTGCTAATCCGGCGATAACCCCCATCATTGGCATTACCACAGCGTAATTTTCTTTACATGAGCAGCAGAATTATCCTTACATTGTTCCCGACCTGCGCGCGGCCAGGCGCGCCACAAGGAGCGCCAGTTCCATCAGGTCCGCGACCCGGAACAGCGCGCGGCCCTGCCCCATCACAATCTCGGGATCGGGAGCGACGACGTCGGTCCATTGCGGCGGAACCGAACAGATTGCGCCGTCGTCGAAGCGCAGCAACAGACGCCTGCCGGCCCGGTTGTATCGCTCGCCGACACAGACGGCTGGCCGGCCGCGGAACGGATGAAAGGGGTGGGTTATAGAAACATGCTGCGCGGAAGCGAGGGGAACGCCTGCATTCCGGAGTGAGTTACAAACGGCTGGAACGGGGCCGCTTCATCTGGCCGTCACCGGCCGACGGCGTGGTCTCGATCACGCCGGCGCAGCTGGCCTACATGCTTGATGGGATTGACTGGCGGAACCCGCAGCGCACGTTCCGGCCGGAGCGCGCCGGCTGAAGCGGCGGCGAGCGCGCGGCAGCGCGGATTTCACGAGTCAAGCGGCCGGATCGATGATTCAATGCCGCCATGAGTTCGACGCCCGACGCCATGCCCGACGACTTCGAGACGCTGAAAGCGGCGTGGCTTGCCGAGCGTTCGGCGCGGCTCGAGGCCGAGGCGCGGGCGACCGGTGCCGAAGCGATGGTGGCGCAACTGAAGCTGCTGATCGCCGAGCTGAAGCGCGAGCGGTTCGGGGCCTCGGCCGAGCGCAGCCGCAAGCTGCTCGACCAGCTGGAGCTGCAACTCGAGGACCTGGAGACGGCGGCCGCCGAGGACGCCTCTGCCGCCGCGGCCAGTGCCGGCGAGAGCACGGTTACAAGCTTTACCCGCCGCAAGCCGGTGCGGGCGCCGTTGCCGGCGCATCTGCCGCGCGAGCGGGTGGTGATCCCGGCGCCGCCAGCCTGCCCATGCTGCGGCGGTAAGCTGCATAAACTGGGCGAGGACGTCACCGAGACGCTCGAGGTGATCCCCCGGCAGTGGAAGGTGATCCAGACCGTCCGCGAGAAGTTCAGCTGCCGGTTGTGCGAGAAGATCACCCAGCCGCCGGCGCCGTTCCACCCGATCGCCCGCGGCCGCGCCGGTGCCGGGCTGCTGGCGATGGTCCTCTACGGCAAGTACGGCAATCACCTGCCGCTCAACCGGCAGAGCGAGGGCTTCGCCCGCGAGGGCATCGACCTCGACGTCTCGACGCTCGCCGACTGGGTTGGTGCCTCTGCCGCGGCGCTGTCGCCGCTGGCCCTGCTGATCCGCCGCCACGTGTTGGATGCTGCGCGCCTCCACGGTGACGACACGACGGTGCCGGTCCTCGCCAAGGGCAAGACCGTCACCGGCCGGCTGTGGACCTACGTCCGCGACGACCGGCCGTTCGGCGGGCCGGATCCGCCGGCGGCGGTGTACTTCTATTCCCGCAACCGCGACGGCGAACACCCGCGCCGCCACCTCGCCTCCTACGGCGGGATCCTCCAGGCCGATGCGTACGCGGGGTTCAACGATCTCTACGATCCGCGCCGCAGGCCAGGGCCGGTCACCGAGGCGGCGTGCTGGAGCCACGCGCGGCGCAAGTTCTTCGTCCTGGCGGACGTGGCCAAGGCGCCGCTGGCGCTCGAAGCCGTGCGCCGGATCGACGCCATCTTCGCCATCGAGCGCGAGATCAACGGCGCCTCGGCCGGGCGGCGCCGCGCCGTCCGCCAGCACCGCTCACGGCCGCTCGTCGCCGACTTCGAGGCCTGGATGCGGGCCGAGCGCGCCAGGCTGTCGCGCCACAGCGAGGTGGCCAAGGCGATCGACTACATGCTCAAACGCTGGGCCGCCTTCGTCCGCTTCCTTGATGACGGCAGGGTCTGCCTGACCAACAACGCCGCCGAGCGGGCGCTGCGCGGCATCGCCGTCGGCCGAAAGAATTGGCTATTCGCCGGATCCGACCGCGGTGGCGAGCGGGCCGCCGCCATCTACACCCTGATCGCCACCGCCAAGCTCAACGATATCGATCCACAAGCCTGGCTCGAAGACGTCCTGCGCCGCATCGCCGATCACCCCGCCAGCCGCCTCGCCGACCTCCTCCCCTGGAACTGGAAACCAGCCGTCACCGCCGCCGCAGCTTGAATGCCAACCCGCCGCGGCCCTCGGCGGATGGTTAC
>JBATPX010000182.1:0-1748 GCA_049291695.1 Defluviicoccus sp. | reverse complement strand
ACCGACTGGCGGATTAAGGGAGGCTCCGATGGCGAAACCCACTTTGCAGCAGCGCCTCGTCGACGCGCTCATCGCGTCTGGCCGCGGCGCCGTCATCGAGAGCCGCAGCCGCAAGTACGTCACGCTCAAGCGGCCGGACGGCAAATTCTTCTATGTCGGCAAGGCCGGAGCCCTGCGCTTTGGGCGAACCGTCTCCGATAGCATGGCCGCGCCCGATGACTTCAAGCAGCGGCTGCTGGCGGAGGCTGACCAGGGATCGTAGTCGAGAGGCAAGATGCGGTCCATTGTTCGGCTGTATACAGCAAGACGAGCGCATTATTATTTGCGCTCGTCTTTGCTTGTCTCGTCTCTTTTGCTTGATTACATGTCGGCATAGAGCGTTACTGTCGTCGTCAACACGGAGCGACGACGACCATGACCAGCAACAGGACTTTCGGAATCGAGATCGAGGCCTTCGGCATTACGATGCAGGCAGCCCGCTTGGCGCTGCGCAACGCCGACCTCGATTGCGAGATCGAAGGCTACAATCACGAAACCCGGGCGCACTGGAAAGTGGTCAGTGACGCCAGCGTTCCCGATGGTTTCGAAGTGGTGAGCCCGGTCCTCGAGGGTGAGCGGGGCTTGGCGCAGGCGAAGAAAGCGCTCGATGCCTTGAACGCCGCCCAAAGCCGAGTGGACCGTCGCACGGGCCTGCACGTTCACGCCGCGGCTTCGGATCTCACCGCCGCCGAGATCGCCACCGTGGTTCGCCGCTACGCCAAATTCGAAGACGAGATCGACTCGCTCGATGGCGCCCTCGCGGCGCGGCGATGCCAACCGCTACTGCCGCAGCGTCAAGAGCTTTCTCAGCCGCGGCGAAGTAACGCGCAAGCTCGCGAGTGGCAACGTGCGCGACGTCTGCGATGCCTTCGGCACCCGCTACGCCAAGGTCAACCTGGAAGCCTGGCGCCGGCACTTCAACGCCATCCGGCCACACAGCAGCCTGGGATACCCGCCGCCAGCCCCCGAAACCCTTGGCCCGCCAAGCTTTCTGCCCGGCTCCGCTACGCTCCGCCCGCCAACCAGCTTGTCGGACAGCACCCCGATGCACTAACATTCAGCTCGGAACACCAAGGTGGTGCAGGCCAGACTAACGGATAATCAGGGGACCAGCATGGGTGAGCTTACATATCCCAGCGCCATTGCGCCGTACACCTTTCGCGAAGGTTACGATTACAGGAAATACCTTGAAGACCAATCACACTTCGACAACGTCGCGACCGACATAGACCAGAGCATCGCAAAACTCGCTCTGTCGAATGCTGAAGTCGTACGACTGTCGACGGAAGCTGTCGTCGAGAGCCAGCGCGAAGCGGCAAACCAGATCAGTCAGAGCCTAGACTCCATTCGTATTGGCACCGAACGGCTCGACAATTCCCTTGTCGATATCCGCCAGTCCGTAGAAGACGTTCGTTGCGCCATTGATGAGGTCCGATACTCTATCGAGAGCGGCTTTCAACTAACTGCGCAGCAGTTGACTGTAATCGAGGGCGTTCTTCGGGATCTCTTAGAGGCCGTGAAATCTCCGGAGAAGACTTGGGCACTTGAGAAATACGATATCGCGAAGGACTTGTACCGCCGCGGTAACTACTCAGGCGGCTGGCTTTTTCAGGTGGCCGGGGTGGGTTGTGGGGGGCCGGTGAGGAGGTTGCCGATGGCTTCGAGCGCGGTTTTGCCGTGCAGCCTGGCGGTGCCGGTGATGGAGCGGT
>JBATPX010000181.1:0-3857 GCA_049291695.1 Defluviicoccus sp. | reverse complement strand
GCGCCGGGGGACACACTGCAAGCGGTGCGCGGGCACCGGTTCGCGTCTGCACTGGAGCGGCCGGGGGAGACGGACTTGAGCCACCACGTCGACTTCGCAGCGCTGGCGGCGGCGGCCGCCCAAGCAGGGGCGCGGCCGCACGGGCCGATCCCGCAGGGGATGTTCCTGGGCCGCCTCGGCGCCGGTGAGCGCGCCGAAGCCCTGGCCGCGGCCGATCCGGCGCAAGCGGAAGCGATCTTGAGCGCCGTCCGCCGGCTCATGCATCCGGGGCGGATGGGGCTGTTGTTCAAGGCGTTCGCGATCGCGGGGCCCGGCCTGGAGCGGCTGCCGGGGTTTGCCCGTTCCCCGCGCGAGCGGCCTGTTTCGGCTCAGCCGAAGAAGTCGTAATCGAAGTAATCGGGCAGACGAACGTCGGCCGGCTTGACCGGTTCGTTAAGATAGAAGCACAAGGAAATGCCGTCGCGGGCGGCGAGGATGGTGCGTGTGCTGGCCTTCGGGATCGGAATATGCCGATTAATGCAATAGCGAATGAGGGCCGCGCCGAGATACTCGACTTCAATATTCACAACTTGCAGAACGTCGGCGCCACGCTCGCTGCACGCCATTTCCAGCACGCCGGTCGAGATTGTTTCGCTATTGATAGAAACGATCTCCTTCCCGGCAAGCATCTTTTTACCGCGACGATCGTAATCCGACATGATCGTCCGGATCTCGTCAGTCGCAAACGTAATTTTTCGAAATTCGGTCGGCATCGTTGCTCTCCTGGTCGGCTACGCCCGCGATTATTCCCCCAAGCCGTAAACAAAGCCTTAAACGGCGAGCTCGACCGGCCTGGCGCTGGCCACGGCAGCGCCTCCCCCTTCCCGCACCCATCGGCCGGTGATACCCTTTTTACGGGATAACAACACGACGGGAGGGGCGCCGATGGACGCAGCAGCTCAGGCAATCGCGCGGCGGGCGGCAAACCGGCTAAGCGCCGCGTATGGAGCGAGCGTGGCGCCCCAGAGGAGGGCACCGTATTCGCGGACACTCAGGTCTCGGAACACGTCATGAGATAGATATCGTGTCCCAGTCCAGTAATCGGGGCCGCGGCCCAACGGACTGTACTCGCTCAGGCACAGAAGCTGCGGGCGGGTCCTGCGGTGCGTGCCCCGATCATTTCCACCCGCTAAATCCCCAAATCGCTGAGGTCGATCACTCTAGCTGTCGGTGTCCTCGCCATTTCTTTCCCCACTGGCAGGTCGCAACGGCGGGCGATCTCGCGCGACAGGCGTTCAAAGTCCTGGTAGCAATTGGTCACCGCCGACTGGTGGCCGCCGATCGCGCCATCCGCCGGCTTCAGAAGAAACATCGGCTTGTTGGCCTCCTGCGCCATCGGCATCAGGGACTTGTAGTCCTTCATCTGGCCGAGACAGTTCGGATCCAACTGCGCGCTTGGCGGCGTCGTACACTTGTCGTCGAGAACATCGCGCAGGTATGCCTCCGGCATTTTGGCCATCCATTTGCCAAACCAAGCTGCGGGCCGATCGCGACGAACGGCATGACGCATCGTCACATAGCCGATCGGCTGCATGGTGCCCGGCGGCAAGGCAAGATCTGAGGCCGGATTCTTCGACCTGCGCTCTTCCCAGTCCCTTCTCCACTTGTGCAGGCGAGGGCCCATGTTTCGCAGCCCCTGAAGCGAGAAGATATCGGGGCCAAGCGGGATTACCACGTAGTCTGCTGCAAGCAATGCGGTCCTGTTGATGGCGCCAAGGTTGGGGCCGACATCGATCAAGACAACGTCCGCCTTGGTCTCTTCGCTAGCACGAAGAATGATGCGAAAAAAAGACGTCGTGACGCGGAATGCCCTCTCGTCTCTGTCAAGGCATTTTGGCCATTGCTCGGCCAGATCACCCTCGAAATCGGATAGGCCGAGGTCACCCGGCACCAGGAATAGCCGATCGCTGTTCGCGATCACGCACTGTTCGACTTCCGATATATCTCCCAAACCACGCTTCAAGTCATCAACTGATGCATAGATCGTATTCGCCTTGTCTGTGTGGACTCTTGGCCACCACAGAGCTTCGATGGCCTCCTCGTCGAGAAACATGCTGGTCAGGTTCGCCTGCGGATCGAGGTCCGCGGCCAGAACGGTTAGTCCAAGCTCTCCCAGCATCCACGCCACATGGTAGGCCAGAGTGGTTTTCCCGACGCCGCCCTTGTTGTTAAAAAACGCGATCGCCTTCATCGCCGGGGCCTCAGCGTGACGAGGACGTTCTGCGGCTGAACATTGAAGTCGGGGGCAGGATTGCCGTTCTCCTTGAAGAGGCGTCGAACGAGGCCGATGCCGACACCGAAGCGCTCGACCAATCCGAGATCTTTCATGGCGTTGGCCAGCGTCGGGTTGCGGTAATCGGTGACGCCAGTGCCGAAATTCTCTGCGGTAACAGTGCCGTAAGGACCACCCGGACTCTGGATCTCCAGCCGATCATCATACCACGTGATGTAGACGGGCGCGTTCGAGGCGTCGTAGGTCCGATGCAGCACAGCATTGCGAACGACCTGCTGCAGGGCTTTGATCGGATAGACGGGCCGGACTTCGTGGCGCTCACCGCCGATGATCAAGCTTTCGCGAACATTGACTTCGAGGATCTCCTCGGCGCGGCGCACCTGATCGAGGATCGTGCCGCCGATCTCCTCCTGATCGATGCTGTCGTCGGTGAGGTCGCGGCCGGCGACGCGGCGGAACTGAATGTAGGCGCCGGGTATCCACCGCCGGGGTTCGATCCCAACGACGAGAAGGCCGGTTCGCGTCGGCGTGCCATCGCGGAAAATGAACCGTTGTGCCTTGAGCTGATCTTCGAGCGGTCTCTCGTTTTCAGCGATGACATCGGCGGCAACGGCCGAAGGGAGGTATTCGATCTGGAAGCGGCGAAGATCGAGTTCGTCACGCTCTGCTCCGTGAACGGGCTGAGCGTCAGGCGGCAGGACGCCCCAGCGCCGCTTCTCCAGCAGGCGGTGTTCCTCGGGGGCTGATGCGGTTCGACAAGTCGGCCCAACGCGAACCCAAACGCGGCCGTCAACCTTCACCGGTGGATTGTCCGAAGGAGCGACGATCACCAGAGCGACCTCGCAGCCGCGTAATGTCCGTCTCTCGACCGTCATCACGGGAAAGGGCAGGATTTTGCCTTCGTCGCGCAAGCCAGCCAACCGCTTCTGCAGGGCATCGTCAATCGGGAGGTTGGCACACGATCCATCGTCGCGCATGCCGACGAGGAGCACGCCCGGTTTGCCATGACCCGCCAAGTCGTTGGCAAGGGCGCAGATCACCTCGCGCAGCTTGTCGGTAATGTGCTTGCCGGCGCTTTCGGTCAGCTCGAGCCGGTCGCTCTCGCCGGCTCTGAGAAGCTCCTCAATCTCTTGGTCGTTTAGCATTCGAGCTGTGCCTGCGCATATGTCGTGCCAGCGTTATAGCACGTAATGCGTGGCTGACCGCGATCTGCCTCACCGTGCGAACACCGCGGCGAGTTCGAGATGTTCCGACCACAGGAACTGATCGACCGGCGTGACCGCCGCAAGGCTGTAGCCGCCCTCGCTCAAGGTCCTTGCGTCGCGGGCGAAGCTCGCCGGGTTGCAGGAGACGTAAACGACCAGCGGCACCCGGGCGCGCGCCAGCTCCCGCACCTGCGCCTGAGCACCGGCGCGCGGCGGATCGAGAACGACCGCCTCAAAACGCTCAAGCTCTGCCGCCAGCAGCGGGCGGCGAAACAAATCGCGTGCCTCCGAACTGAGAGTGGCGACGCCGCGGCCGGCCGCCGCCAGCGCCGCCACCGCGGCCGCATCGGCATCGACGGCATGCACGCGGGCCCCCATGT
>JBATPX010000180.1:0-2837 GCA_049291695.1 Defluviicoccus sp. | reverse complement strand
GCGGATCGAGCCCCAGCTCGGCCGCCATCATTGCCGCAACACGCGCCGGCCAGCCGGCCCAGGCGTCGCGTTCCTGCCGGGCGAGGCGGAACACCATCGCCACCGCGCGGGCCCGGTCGACCAGCTCGCCGCGCAGCTTCTGCAGACGCATCTTGCGCTCTTGCGCCTTCAACACTTCGTTCGCGGTGCGCGCCTGCAGGTACGTCATGCCGCCGGCCGCTTACTTGACCGGGAAGCGCACATCCTCCCCGTACTTGAGCGAGCCGGCCTCGCACAAGTCCCGCAGCCAACGCCACACGTGATCTTCGCCGGCAATCCCGCTGACCCACCAGCCAGAGCTTGTCTTGATCACTTTGTCGCACCTGCGGAAATTCCTCCGCGAGCGCGAGACGCAGCTGAAGCCCAGGCGCCCCTGCGTGCGCGCCAATCGTTCCAGAACGCTGGGATCGAGCGCTGCCATCAGGTCCACAACATTGGCGAACAACTGTCCATAGGTGCGCGCGACCACCCGCTCGCCAAGCACCTCCGCAGCGCGCTTTCCCGCCGTCGCAAGGTTGGGCATCGGCGCCGCTGGTGCCGTTGGCGGCCGGAGTGCGAGCCGCGCCACCACATCGGCGAGGGACTCGTTCGGCCGGGCGCGGAGCGTCTCCAGCAACGCCGCGGTCGTATCCTTCAGCGGGATCAGTACGGTCGCGTTATTCGCTCCCCCGATCATCGCTTCGCCCTCCCTTTGCGCAGCGTCCGCCTCTGGTCCTTCGGGCGAGAGGGATAGCACGTGATCACGGTTGCGCCGTCGACAACGACCTTCCGGTTCCGCAAGCGCTCAAGCCCCTCGATCTCGCGCTTGCGGTGGTTGATCTCGCGCGTCACATCGGCATCCGTCAGGATGTAGGCGTCGGGGGCGACCTGCGTCGCGGTCGCAAGCAGGAGCCGGAGGTCGTCGTCGCGCATCCCCCTCTGACGCATCCGGGCCTCGGCATGCTGCGTAAGTGTGTGATCAAGCATTTTCGGTTTCCCCATCGCTGCGGTTGGGCGTCGGCTCGCTGAAGGGCCTCAAATTCCGATCTCCGCGAGATAGTCAGACGGGGCGCTCTTAGCTTTCTGGTGTTTCTCCCACTCTTCGGCCGGCACCCGCTGCGCCAGCCAGGCGATGCGCTGTTCCCGTTTTTCATCGCCTTGCAGCTCGGCGGGGATATCGCGCTTGAGGGCGTGGCCGCGGGCAAGAGCGTATCGGGCGCGGTCATCACCGCCGGTGAGCCGCTCGATCTTAGCGGTCCTGATCATGTAGCTCGGCAGTGTCTGGCTGGCGTCGAACTGTTCGATTTCGACGAGGGCGGGAGCGTGTTTGGCGGCCAATAGCGCTACGTATTGGATGAACGGATTTCCCGGTGTAGCCATGTCGCGAAACCCCCGCGCCTCGGCTCTCAGCCGGGAACCAAAAACATCCTGTTGCTCTATGCATGAGTCTTCAATGCCGAGCATGTCTTCCTCGCGCCGCGGCCCGCCGCAGAACGCAAGATGTGGGAAAGCGGCTCCGATGCGGGACAGGCGGTCGAAAGCATCCTCCGCCTGCTTGATTTTCTCGCGCCGCCAGTTGAGGCTCGCCTCCGCGACAATAGTAAACAGCAGGGGCGCAATCTCGATCAGATCTTCGCTCGACGCGCCATACCGTTCCTCCACGAAAGCGAAAGCCAGGTTGGCGTCCGGGCTCAAGTGAGTCGTCAGCTTTCGGTAGGCTGACTCACTTGCATCAGCCTCCTGCTCAAGGCTTTTCTCGGGCGGCTGACATAACGCCTCCTCGGCAATGCCAAGCGTTTGTGCGAGCTGTTTGGTCGTATTTCTGCGAGGTTTTCGGATCTCGTCTCTCTCGATCCGACTGATCGTCTTTTTGCTGACCTTGGACACGTCCGCGAGGGCTTCCTGAGAAAGCCCGCATCGCTCGCGATGGAATTTCAGGGTGTCGGGGTTGATGTTCATCGCATGCTCCTCGTTCTCTTCACGTGAAAATATAGACCACAAAGACCGGATACACTACGGTCATTATAAGGTCATATCACGTTAAAAACTGTAGCCGTACAATCTGCCGCAAGGCTTAAAATGACATCATGGGGACATTTTTAGCGGACGCACCCCTCACGGCCGGCGGTATCCAGGCGCGGTGACGGGAGGTATGTCGCCGTCGGCGTCATTCCAGCCCTAACGTGACGCGCAGGCTCGCGAGCGGCAGCGACATCTGAGGCACCGTGGCCGATATCCTGCAGCCGCGCGACTTCGAAGACCTGGTCAAGTACGGCGTCGCCGACTGACGCTGGAGCGGGGCAAGGCCCCGCCGCTGCAGCCGGCCAACGGGCGCCGCGGCGCCCCATGCGGCGTTGCTTGCTTGGCCCTTTACACCGGGTGCGGCGAACAGTATGTTCTTGTTGTGTTCGCTTCCAGCGGTGGGTAGGCGCGGGCTTGACGACACGCGGGCGACGCTGCCGCGTTCGGAGGATGAGCCGATGACGACTGACGGCCGCCAACAGGACGACAAGCGAGGCATGACCACGCAGCAGAAGGCGACGAATGACGACAGCTGGTGACAGATGACGACAACGCGAAGGCACCTGCCCGAAAGGGGGGCGCAGCAGCAAACAAGCTTTGATGATCGAACTCCTGCGTTGGCCCGAGATCGCCACCGTGGTTCGCCGCTACGCCAAATTCGAAGGCGAGATCGACGCCTGGATGGCGCCATCGCGCCGCGGCGATGCCAACCGCTACTGCCGCAGCGTCAAGAGCTTTCTCAGCCGCGGCGAAGTGACGCGCAAGCTCGCGAGCGGCAGCGTGCGCGACGTCTGCGA
>JBATPX010000179.1:0-6819 GCA_049291695.1 Defluviicoccus sp. | reverse complement strand
GCAGGTGGACGACCGCGCGCCGTTCGCAGGGCCCGTCCAGCTTCGGCGGGTGGACAGTGGAGGCCGGGATCGGTCTTTGCCGGGCAGGATCGAGGACGATCGTGCGCGCCCACGCCCACATGCCGCGATGCAGAAGGACGATCAGCCCGGTGCGGGAGTCCGAAGGCAGTGCCGCGCCCAGCATGGCGGCGCGCAATAACTCGTACTGCTCCACCACGGTTGGCGAGTGCGTCGTCGGCTTCGGGCGGGCCATGATCATCGCAGTGTTTTTTTTGCACCGATCGCGCGCTCGATCGTTCTCGGATGCACCTCCAGGCCGAACTCGTTCTGGACCAGCTTTGCCAGCGCGCGCGCCCGGATCGGCTCCCCCGGGATCAGCCGCGCCTTGAGAAAGGCCAGAACCTCGCTCTGGAGTTTGTACGGACCGCGCGGGCCCCGCCTCTTGGGCACAAGTCCGGCGATGCCTGCCTCTCCGAAGTCCGCCTTTGCCTGGTAAAAGGTCGGGCGGGAGACCCCGTATTGGTCGGACGCGTCCGTCACCGATGCCTTCTCCACCGACACGCGCCGCAGCATCTCGTACTTCACCTGGACGACGTCGCGTGGATCGAAGAAGCCGCCCGCCTGGAACTTCGGGTCGCAGACCTTCTCGGGCGCCGGATTGAGGGTGCCGTCTTCGGCCAGGGCGTCGGCCTTTGAACGCCTGCTGCTGTGGCTTCCTGGCACGCCAACCTCCCATCGTTCGGCCGAGCTTACTGTAAGAACAAATGTGCCGCATAATGCCGGCGTGTCAAGGCACATATGCCGGCATTATGGCAGGTGTATGGCTGCTGTCCCGGCGATAACCCCCCATCACTGGCATCACCACGGCGTAATTTGCTTTACATGAGCGGCAGAATTATCCTTACATTGTTCCCGACCTGCGCGCGGCTAGGCGCGCCACAAGGAGCGCCAGTTCCATCAGGTCCGCGACCCGGAACAGCGCGCGGCCCTGCCCCATGACAATCTCGGGATCGGGAGCGACGACGTCGGTCCATTGCGGCGGAACCGAACAGATTGCGCCGTCGTCGAAGCGCAGCAACAGACGCCTGCCGGCCCGGTTGTAACGCTCGCCGACACAGACGGCTGGCCGGCCGCGGAACGGATGAAAGGGGTGGGTTACAAAAACATGCTGCGCGGAAGCGAGGGGAACGCCAGCAGTCTGGAGTGAGTTACAAGGTGCTGGAGAAGGGCCGTTTCTCATGGCCTTCGGCGGCCGGCGGGACGGCGCTGCGCCTCACCTCGGCGCAATTAGCGATGCTGTGGGAGGGCATTGACTGGCGTCGGCCGGCATGGTCGACACCGCCGGCGCGCGTGGTGTGATTGTGGCGTTTGGTCAATGAGATAGGTCTGGCGTGCGGTGTCTCTGGCGGCTACGTTCGGGCATGGTTATCAGCCTCGACGCTCTGCCCGAAGACCCGGCCGCGCTGCGGGCAATCATCGTTGCTCAGCATCGGCAGATCGCCGGGATGGAGGCATCGAACCGGGCCTACGAGGCGCTGATCCAGGCGTTCAAGATCAGCATCGCGCGGCTGAAGCGGCAGAAGTACGGGGCAAGCTCCGAGAAGATCGAGCGCGAGATCGAGCAGCTGGAACTTGCGCTCGAAGGCCTCGAGATAGCCGGTGCCGCCGCCGACCCGAGGCCAGAGCCGACGGAGCCGGACCTGGGCGTCGACACGGCTTCGGATCAGGCCCGAACCGACGAACGCGTCGCACCCCGCCGCCGTGGCAAGCCCCGTATCGCCGCCGATGCGCCGCGGGAGACGATTGTCCTCGACCCCGGTGGGCGCTGTCCCGATTGCGGCGGTGTGCTGCGGCTGGTCGGCGAAGACGTTGCCGAGATCTTGGATTTTGTCGCCGCCAAGCTGAAAGTGGTGGAGATCCATCGGCCGAAGAAGTCCTGCCGCAATTGCGAGGGCATGGTGCAGACGCCGGCACCGCCCCGTCCGATTCCGCGCGGCATGGCCGGGCCCGCCCTGTTGGCGCACATCCTGGTTGCGAAGTTCGACGACCACCTCCCGCTCTACCGTCAGGGCGAGATCTTCGCCCGCATGGGGGCGGATATTCCTCGCTCGACACTGATCGACTGGTGCGGCCAAGCCGCCGCGGCGCTGCGCCCCCTGAGTGAGCGGATCAGGGCCGAGGTGATGGCATCGGATCGGCTTCACGCCGACGACACGCCCATCCGCGTACTCGATCCGAAGAGAAAGCTCGCCGGCAAGGAGCGCGGCGTGAAGGAGGGCCGGGTCTGGGTCTATGTTCGCGATGACCGCCCTTGGGTGGGCATCGATCCGCCTGCCGCGGCGTACTTCTTCTCTCCCGACCGCAAGGGCGAGCACCCGCAGAGGCATCTTGAAGACTTCGCCGGCATCCTGCAGGCCGACGCCTACGCCGGCTTCCAGAAACTCTATGAGCGCGGCGCCGACGGTGTCCCACGGATCCGGGAGGCGGCCTGCTGGGCGCATCTGAGGCGCGACTTCCACGACGTCTGGAAAAGTACCCGTTCCCCGATCGCCTTCGCGGCGCTGGAACGCATCGGCAAGCTCTACGACGTCGAGTGCGCGATCAACGGCCAGCCGCTCGACCGCCGGCATGCCGTCCGCCAGAAGGAGAGCCGCCCGCGCGTCGAGGCGTTCCGTGCCTGGTGCCTGCAGCAGCTGGAGCGCATCCCCGGCAAGGGCGAGCTGGCCAAGAGCATGCGCTACGCCCTCAACCGCTGGGCTGCCTTCACGGTGTTTCTCGACGATGCGCGTGTCGCCATCGACAACAACGCCGCCGAACGCGCCATCAGGCCCATCAGTCTGGGCAGAAAGAACTTCCTCTTCGCGGGCGCCGACGCCGGCGGCGAAATCCTCGCCGACGCCATTACCGTGATCGAGACCGCCAAGCTCTCAGACTGCAACCCTGAGGCCTATCTCGCTGACATCCTCGCCCGCATCCGCGATCATGATCCGGCGCGCATCGACGAACTGCTGCCGTGGAACTGGAAGCACCGCGGCATCAGCGCTGCCAAGGCAGCCTGAGCGTGGCTGCCATCTCTTCCGTCTTCACCCTCGCCCGGGTCGCCGAAATGCTGCAAGAGGACGAGGATTTCCTCCACGAAATCGTCATCGAGATGGAACCCGAAGACGGCGTCATCTCCGTCTACGGGGTGGGCGAGGAGTATACCCCGGCCTTCACGACTCTCGGCATCGAACACCTTAAGCAACTCATCCCCATGTACCGCGAGCAAGTGTCGCCCCCCGATCCCTCGCGGTCCTGACCGGCCGGTTACGGTGAAGGCGTCCAGGTCGTCATTGATGATGACCTGGCGGGTGATGCCGATCACTTTGCCCCAGGTCTCAACCCGGTAGCGCTCCTTGCCCTCACCGATGGTGCCGCGCTTGAACTCACCGGCCTCGTTCACCTTCTCCAGCTGTGGCGCCTCACCAAGCTGAACGCGGTGCATCTCCTTGAAGTCGGCCGCGGTGGCTCGCCGCGCGATGGGCTGGAACGTCCGCGGTGCGGCCTCGTAGGCATCGCGTAGGGTCTTGTTGGTGACCGCCGCGAGGATATGCGGGAAGTCCGAGGTGGTGTGCAGCGCCCGCGTCGCGATCTCGTCGCGCGACAACCCGCGCACCCGAACGCCTTCACCATCGAGGAAGGTGCGCGCCATCTCGATCAGGGAATAGCCGCGCCAGTCGCGCGCGGGCTCGGTGAGCGCATAGCGGTGCGGATCGAAGCGGTGTAGGAGCGCCGTCTCGACCGCGGCATGCCTGGTCTCCCGCTCATCAAGGCCGCCCATGCGGATGTGCGGCCGTGTCTCGATCGCCCGGTCGCGCTCGGCCGCCCTGTCGATCAGCAGCCCACGGGCCTGATCGAGCGTCGCCCCGTCGCGCACCAGGGTGTCGGCAAGCCCGTGATCCAAGCCCAGCTTGCGGGCGGCGTCGTAGATGCCGGCGATGCGGGCGCGCTCATCGGCCACGACACGCCGCGCGGTGTCTTCCGTTCCTGCGGCGTCAAGCCCGAAATTATCAGCCGGGCTTGAATTCTGGGCCTGCGGCTCGTCGCTTCGCGGCTTCGTTTCAGGCATTTCTCGGCACACGGTGTCCTCGCTGGTCACGGTTGCGATATCCGTGCGGCTGTCGGCCGCCGGGGTCGTTTGATCCATGGCTTTAATCTCCGGTTGTTGGGCGGCGGCCGCCCGGTGGATGAGATGGCAGGGTGTGATGTTTCCAAAGCCGCGGAAGCCGGCCGCCTGATCGGCGCCGATCGGTACCGCCGAGAGCTCCAGCGGCTGCCAGTCGATGGCGCGCCACACCGGCACCTCGCCATCGTTCTCGATCACCTCGTAGGCGCGCACGGCATAGCCGACCGAGACGCTGCGGATGATCCCGGCCTGGACGTCCTGCCACAAAGGCTCGACATCCTCGCGCTCGGAGAAGCGGACAATGGCACGGCCGTGCGGCCCGTCGATGCCATCGACGATCCATGTGAACAGGCGATCGAGCACCCCGCCGATCCCTTCGACGACACCCTGGATGGCGCCGCCGACAACGTCTGCTGCGATACCGCTCATCCTGTCACACCGTGTTCCAGATCAAAGTCCGCAGTGCGGACTTTGATCCCGTCCATTACGCGCCTCGGTATTCGGAAGTGCTGAAGCGCTCACGATCCGCGAGCCACTTCAGCAGCGCTTCCTTCATGTACAAAATTCGTCCGCCGGCTTTGATGAACGCCGGTCCAGTGCCGGTGACGCGCGCCTTGGCCAAAAAGCTTTGACTGAGACGCAAAAACGCCGCCGCTTCGGATGGTGTTAGGACTTCATGCATACCGTAATCGCCTCTTGCTGCGAGAACATGTGCAAGAGCTACCACTGGCATTTCGCGAGAAAAACTGTGTTAACCTAAATTCGGCGGTTTAGGCTGGAGCTGATGGACGAAGTGGCTGATATGATGGGGCATGTCCGATACGAATGTGTCCCAGCCCTGCCACCCGGGGGGTGGACTACCCAGCGTTGAGCGGGGTGTTGCCCTTGGCCCGGTGGTGGTCGATACCTATGCCGGTCCGGTCCAGGTCGAATGGGACCCGGATGCCGCGGTAACGCCGCTTGGACACTTGGCGTTCTTTGCTGAGTACTTGAAGCTGAGCGGCCGCTTCGATGCCCTGGTGGCGGACTGCCCGCTTGTCTACTTGAGCCCGAATGCGCCTTCGAAGCGCGATGTGCTGGGCACGGCGGTTCTGTCGATCCTGGCCGGCCACTGGCGCTATTCGCACATCACGGCGCTTCGCGGCGACACGGTCAACCCGCCGCTGCTGGGCATGACGGGCGTGGTGAGCGAAGACGCAGTCCGGCGCGGGCTGGACAAGATCGAGGCCGAGGCAGGGGCTCGCTGGCTCAGCGGTCACCTGGACGATACGGTACGGCCGCTGCTGAGCGAGCCGTGGATCCTCGATGTCGACACGACGGTCAAGCCGCTTTATGGCCACCAGGAGGGGGCCGTGGTTGGCTACAATCCGCTGAAGCCCGGACGGCCGTCGCACGCCTACCACAGCTTTATGGTGGGTGGCGTCCGTCTGATCCTGGATGTTGGGGTGGAAGCCGGTAACCACCACAGCTCCAAGTATTCCGAGCCATATCTGTGGGACCATCTTGGCCGCCAGCCGCGGGCGTACTGGCCAACGCTGGTGCGCGGCGACAAGGACTGGGGCAACCAGCGCAACATGAGCCGCTGCGAGCAGGAGGGGGTGCACTACTTGTTCAGGCTGCGTCTGACACGCGGGGTGCGCCGTCTTCTGGAGAAGGCGATGGGCACCGGCGACTGGCAGGATGCCGGCCAGGGCTGGTGGGGCCGAGAGTCAGAGCTGCGCCTGGAGGGGTGGAGCCGGCAGCGGCGGGTGATCCTCTTGCGTCGCCGGCTGAAGGAGCCGGTGGCGGTGACGGCCGCCGCCGACGGCAGTCAGGGTGAGCTGTTCTGGGCCGATCCCAAGGACGGCACGGCGGTGTGGGAGTTCGGCGTGCTCGTCACCTCCCTCGACCTCGAAGTCTGCTCGCTGGCTCAGCTCTATCGGGATCGCGGTGACAGCGAAAATCCCTTCGATGAGCTGAAGAACCACTGGGGCTGGGCCGGCTATACCACCCGCGATCTCAAGCGCTGCCAGATCATGGCCCGCCTGATCGCGCTGGTCTACAACTGGTGGACGCTGTTCGCACGCCTCGCCGATCCCGACCATCACCGCGAGGCCCTGACCAGCCGCCCCTTGCTCCTGCACGGCATCGCTCGCCAGACCCGCCATGCCGGGCAGACTCGCCTGACGATTACCGCCAGTCATGGCCGCCGTCACCAGGCGGTCCAGGCGCTCCGCCGAATTGCCAAGTTCTTCGAAGACCTGCGCCGAAATGCGGAGCAGTTGAGCGCGGCTGAACGCTGGCGCCGAATCCTCAGCCAAGCACTCGTCAAGTATCTCCACGGCCGACAACTCAGACAGCCGCCGTGGCTGCCGGCCGGATGAAATACCCATCCTCGATTGCAAAACACCGCCACCGACCTGCATCCCCGGACGCCAACTGCCGGATTTAGGTTTATCGCAGCGAACACTACCCCCACCAGCATCGTCAAAACCGATGGGCTCGCAGCCTATCTCGGCGCGCCAGACGTCACCCACGAACCCCATGTGGTCGGAACCATGGCCGCCCACGTCGTTCTGCCCGGCATCCACCGCGTTTTCTCCAACCTCAAGACCTGGGCGCTCGGCGTCTATCACGGCCTGCGGCGCAAACACTTCAAGGTCTATCTCGACGAG
>JBATPX010000178.1:0-1585 GCA_049291695.1 Defluviicoccus sp. | reverse complement strand
TGTGGAGGGTGCGGCCAGCAGCTGAAGCACCCAGCTATTCAAAAGCGACGCAACGTCGCTTTTGGCCCCGTACCGTTCGGCGGCGTTCATCCAGCGTTGGGCGGTGCGTTCGGTGAACGGGAAGGTCAGCGCCAGCCACTGCGTGAACAAGCCGTGGCCAAGCGCGTTCTTGACCTCGAGTAGATCGCGCCCGTTCTCGATGACGGTGACCACCGTTCTCGCCTTGATGCGCTCTTCGGCGCGCATCGCCAGCGCCACGTGTTCAGGAGCAAGGCCCTGATAGAACGTCATCTCGGTGCTCATGGGGTCACCTGGCTGCGGGTTGATCCACACGCTTCCTGCAGCGCCGCGGACACCGGCACGTCGTCGCTGGCACCAGCGCTGATCAGCAGATCGAGAAGCTGCGTGAGCGCCTGGGCCCTGCGCTGGTCATCGGCGATGGCCTTCTGGAGAGCGATGACCGCTGCGCGCAGCTCGCCGACCGTCGCCGATTTGCGTCCGAACAGCGGCCGATAGATCGGATCGTCATCATCCTCGTCGTCGGCCGAGGGCACCGAGATCACGGCCGGCAGATCGGCGTCCAGGCGTGCCAGCGTCCGGAGCAACGATGTCTCGATCGGGAAGGTTGTTTCCGTCGTCATGCCAGTTCCTCCACTGCTGCCGGCATCGCGCTGATGCAAACCTGCGGGATGAGCACGATCGGCCGGGACATCGGCTTGGCGGCTTGTTTCTGCCGGGACGCGATGACCGCGAGATAGCGGTAGACGGCGCTGCCCAGGCGCTCTTGGACCAGCAGCACCCGGCCGGCCTCGGCGAAGGCGAGGGCCAGATCAGCGACGGCGGTGAGCGCTTGGCGCACCGGCGCGCTGAACGGGCTTAAGACTGGATCGCGGTCTACCGTGAGAAGGCCGTGGTGGTAGGCGCAGACATCGCCGGGGCGGCCGTACAGCGCCCACACGGCAAAGGCGTTGGCGGGGGTGAGGTCGCCAGGTCCTGGCGCGGTGGCTTCAAGGGGGGCGTTTGTATGACTTCCACTCATCGGCCGACCCCCATATCAAGAGGGTTGGACGGTAGCTGGGAGAGGGTCGTCGAAAGTCGTTTGAGGCACTGTCCTCGGGCATGAGATCGACGCCCTCGCCCGGCGTCCCGGGCTCGAACGGTATCCGGAGGCGCGGCCTTGGCCGTCGTCCTCGCATGGACAAGCGTGAGCATGGACGCCTGTGGCGAGGCTCCCCGGCGGATCAGGAGGTCGGGATCAGCATGCGCTATGTCGGTATCGATATCGGATCGGACGCTCACGTGGTGGCGGCGGTGACCGCCGATGGCACGGTGGCCTTCAAACCCACCGGGATAACCGAGGATGCGGCTGGCTATGCCAAGCTGTTCGCCCTGCTCGGCCAAGCGCCGGTGGCCCTGGTGACGATGGAGGCGACCGGGCATTACTGGCGCAACCTGTTCGCCGCGCTGGCGGCGCACGGCTACGCGGTGGCGTTGCTCAATCCGTTGCGCACCCGGCGCTTCGCCGGCGAGGATCTGGCGCGCACCAAGACCGACTCCATCGACGCGCTGGGCATTGCCCGCTTCG
>JBATPX010000177.1:0-2074 GCA_049291695.1 Defluviicoccus sp. | reverse complement strand
AGCGCGTCCTTCTCTCTCTCGCTCAGGCGGTATCGAAATGGCGGAGTCACTCATACGTTGAGTCAGATTCGCGCCGCCCGCGCAAGCGAAAAATACCGAAAAACGCCAACCCCGTGAGCTGTTACCTTCTGTGCTATCGAGAATTTTCCGCCTGATTTCGGCACTCGTGTTCTGAAGTGGTCGAAACGCTGGATGAGCGTGGGCGTCGCCCGTCGCTTGAACGCGTTCCTGTGCATGATTCTCTTCCTCAACCCATGACTCAAAATCGCTTGGCTTAAGCAAAATCTGTGGATCAATGGCTTGATACGGCCACGATGCGATTGCAGTAAAGGTTCCATCTCTCAGAGCAGAAAGGAGCTCCTGCGCTTCATCGTTGTCGAGTGGAGCTTCTAACTCCTCGCGTGTATGACTGACTACCCATTGATAGCCGGCTTCCTGTCGTCTCAAAGTTTCGCCGATTGACTGTAACGTTCCTTCATAGGCAACAAAAGTTTTTTCATGAGTATACGTTTCGCGCTCCCGAATTGCCCTGATATCACCGAGCAGGTTCGCTTCTTTCCGCCGCGCTTGATGAAGTTTCTCTTCACAAGCTTGAATGCGGGTTCGATTCCAAACCGCGTCCCACTGGTTGTAGCGATCCATAATGCCCTGAACAGATCTCTCCATGGCCTCCAGACTGAGGCGGTCGTCGCCAAGAAGGATTACGGAGAGGGGGGAGATTTCCTTGGTCCGCTCGGTGAAAAAGCGCCGCAACACGCTCAATGCTCGCGGCGTGTGGCTGGTGACGAGAATGCGCTGGCCCGATGCCAGTAAATGGCAGACGAGGTTGACGATGGTATGTGATTTGCCCGTTCCCGGCGGGCCCTGAACCAGAACACCCTGGTGCGTCTCCAGGCGCTGCACGATTGCTTTCTGCTGTTCGTTAGCCTCCAACGGGAAGTAGATTTCGCCGACATCCCGGCCGAGCGGAGGCCCCCGATCTATTGGCGTGTTGTCCGCCGGGATCACGAACGGCTTGACACCGGACGGAATGTCCGTCCCCTCCTCTATCTGGCGAATGATCTCCGCAAACAGCCGGGCATAGGCATGCTCTGAACGCCGACGGAGAATGATGGCCGGGGCGAGGTGGACAATCGGGTCCGCAGTGACCCGATCGGGACGCGCCAGCGTTTGATCAAATACTCCGCGTGACGAGGCACCGTGCGCCCAACCGGCGAGGATCGATTGAAGCTTCGTAATGTCCCAGATTTCGTCCCCGATCTCCGCGACCTTCCTCTCCAAGGCGGTAAGGAGATTGGGATCGGGGTGATGCTTAGGGTCGATCATGTCTTGTTCGAGACACGGACGCGCTCCCTCCCCAGCGGGCCACACCCGGATGACACCCCGTGCCGCATCGAATTCGAGACTCGTCTGCGCTGCGATGAGGTGCCGCTTGACCAGATGCCCGTCAGGCATTTGCCAGGTCAGCAAGCCGATACCGAGAATGACCTCATACTGCTCCCCCAGCCTCTGCTGGCTCGTGTAGATCGAATATAAATTCCGGTATGACTTGAATACTTCTTGCTTTTTGCGATCTAACTCAGCCCAAGGCCACCAATTTTCCAGCACATACTCGTCCCACGACCGCCGTATTTCAGGATAGTCGTAGATCCGACGACGTTCAAACCGTTCTTCACCATCCTCATCGTCAATGCGGATGGCAATTTCTTCACGCAAATCGGGCATTTCGCGCGCAGAGTCATTGACCTGCTCCGGCGTCATCCAGGGTTCGAGGTCTGCACCTGGCACAGGCGGCGGCGACAGTTTGGGTTTTTGGATTTCGACCCACACCTCGGATCGATCGCCGTTCTCACAGCCTGAAAACCAGGCTGCACAATCACATTCGTCCTGGTGCGGTATGAACCGCCCCGGGTTTGCCGGAGGCTTGGTTATTTGAGTCATGCGGCCATAGCGGATTGCGCTAGGGTTGCATAGTAGTTGGCCTCTGCCTCGGCGGGCGGGATGTTGCCGATGGGTTCGAGCAAGCGCTGATTGTTGAACCAGTCGACCCATTCGAGTGTGGCGATCTCGACTG
>JBATPX010000176.1:0-33594 GCA_049291695.1 Defluviicoccus sp. | reverse complement strand
GGGGCCCAGCGGCTAACGAGGCGCCCGATGAGCAGCGGGCTCGGTGGAAAGCATGCGGCTCATTAACGGGTGGCCGCGCGGCGATGTCAGCCTCGTCGGGATGTGGTGATGCTCTGGTGATTGGGCGCAGTGTCCACTGCACCGCCCCTGGACGCCACACCCGCTGACGAACGGCTTTCGCCTCCCCAATCGCGGCGTGCAAGATCGTGCTCACAGGTCTGATTGGCTTACCGGCGCGTAAGCTTAGTGAACGCAGGAAGTGAATCATGATCTGGCGCGATCGATTGGATAGGCCCTTGAGCATGGCCACGACCGCGGATGCGGGTGAGGTTGCCCGGTTCGCTGCCCTCGCTGAGGAATGGTGGGATCCGGACGGCCGGTTCACCACTCTGCATCGGCTCAACTCGGTGCGGCTGGCCTTCATTCGTGACCGGGTTGTGCGCCTGACCGGGCGGGATCCAGCCAGCGACCTGCCATTAGCGGGCTTGCGCGTTCTCGATATCGGCTGCGGCGGCGGACTGCTGAGCGAGCCAGCGGCGTTTCTCGGAGCGCAAGTCGTCGGCATCGATGCGACCGCCAAGCTGGTTGAGGTCGCGAGAACGCATGCGGCACTCATGGGCATCGACATCGATTACCGGCATGCACTTGCCGAGGATCTGGCGAGCGCCGGCGAGAGGTTCGATGTGATCCTGAACACCGAAGTGATCGAGCATGTGGCGAACGTTGATCGCTTCGTCGCCTGCTGCTGCCGGATGCTCAAGCCCGGCGGCCTCATGATCGTGGCAACCTTGAACAGAACCCTGAAATCGTTCCTCTTCGCCAAGGTCGCTGGCGAGTATATCCTCGGCCTGCTGCCGCGTGGCACCCACGACTGGCGGCGCTTCATCAAGCCGGCGGAACTGGCGGAAAAGCTGAGCCGATCCGGCGTGATGGTCGAGGAATTCGTCGGCGTTGCCTTCAATCCGCTGTCCAACCGCTTTCGCATCACCACGAACCTCGGCGTCAACTACATGGCCGTTGCGCAGCGCCCGGCGCTTCATCTGGCTACCGTCACATGAGCGCCCAGCCGGCCGATCCGTCCGCCTCGTCCTCGGCCGCACCGTCCGCCGACGAGCGTTCGTCCGTTACGGTGTTCTACGACGGCGCCTGTCCCCTGTGCGCCGCTGAGATCGGTTTCTACCGCCGCCGCCGCGGCGCCGACCGCGTCGGGTGGGTCGATGTGAGCGCGTGCCCGGCAGAAAACGTGGCTGCCGGCTTGACGAGAGATCAGGCGCTGAAAAGGTTTCACGTTCAAGATGCCGACGGTCGCCTGATCAGCGGAGGTCAGGCCTTCGCTGTCCTTTGGACCGCGCTTCCCGGTTACTCCTGGATCGGCAAACTGTTTCGCCTGAAGCCATTCCGCTGGGCGATCGACCGCGCTTACGACGGCTTCCTGAAATGGCGTCCGCGGCTGCAAGCGCTGGCCAAGCGCAGCACCCGATCGGTCAGTTAACGCGCGCGACACATGCAGGAAAAAGTCATTTCTCTCGTAACCGGCAACTCCAGCTGGTGGAAGCAACGCAAGTACCGGCGCGAAGCGGCTTCAGTCCTCAAGCAGCTCCGGCAGGATGGTTGGCGATGGGTATCCATGAAGCGGTTGCCGGCCTGTGGTGTTGATACCCGCCGCTTCACGGTCTACTGCCTCCAGCGCCCAGCCTCTGGCGGCGATTAAGTCCATGTCTCACACGCGGGACGGTCCGGCGCGTGCAAGCGAGAGATCCTCGAAATGATGAAATACGTGGTCGCATATCTTGCCGCAGTCATAACCCTATTCGCCGTCGATCTGGTCTGGTTGGGCATTGTGGCCAAGTCCTTCTACCGTGAGCAGATCGGCCCATTGATGCTCGATGAGATCAACATCCTCGCCGCCATCCTGTTTTACGCTCTGTATGTCGTTGGTGTCGTCATCTTCGCCGTGTCGCCGGCGCTGCACACCGGCTCATGGCGCACCGCGATCATCCTCGGGGCACTCTTCGGCTTCTTCGCCTACGCCACCTACGACATGACCAATCTTGCGACGCTGCGCGGCTGGCCTATTGCGATGGTCGTTGTCGACATCGCATGGGGAACCTTCCTGACCGCCATCTCGGCGACCGCGGGATTCCTGGTGACACAGCGCTTCTTCCCGGCTTCGGGCGCATCGTGAAAACGGCGGATCGCATTGGGTCGGGCGGGGCCGGCGTTGATCGACCCTCAGTCGCTATCATTGGCGCAGGCATGGCTGGTTTGGCCTGCGCGGCGATGTTGACGAAGCAAGGATTCGCCGTGGAGGTATTCGATAAGGGCCGGCGCCCGGGCGGGCGGATTGCCACGCGGCGAACGCCATTCGGTTGTTTCGATCACGGCGCTCAGTACTTCACCGCCAACGACCCACACCTCCGTGCCTGGACGGAAGAAGGCAAGGCGGCCGGAAAGCTCGGGCGCTGGGATGGCGCGCTCGCAGCAGCAGGTGACGGCCGCGTCCAACCCGCGAGCGGTGCGGAGCAGCGCTGGGTCGGCGTGCCCGGCATGAGCGCCGTGGCCGCGCACCTGGCCGCCGACCTTGCCATCCGCTCCGAACTGCGGATTGTTCGACTGGTCCGCGCCGGGGACGCCTGGCGGCTCCACGGCCACGACGGCGCAGCGGTAGGCAATGCGAACATCGTCATCATCGCGGTGCCAGCGCCACAGGCGGTGGAGTTGTTGAGCGCAATCCCACGACTCGCCGGTCGTGCCGCCGAGGCGGTGATGCTGCCATGCTGGGCGGCGATGCTGGGATACGCCATGCCGCTGCCACTCCCCTTCGACGGCGCATTCATCAACGGCGGGCCACTCTCCTGGATCTGCCGCAACACCTCGAAACCCGGCCGCGCCGGCGATGAAGCCTGGGTCGTGCAGGCCTCGCCGGAGTGGTCGCACGATCACCTGGGAGACGATGCGGTCTCCATTTGCGAGGCGTTGCGGGAAGCCTTTGCCAGGGCCACCGGCGTTGAGAGGCCGGCCCCCGTGTTCATGGCTGCGCATCGCTGGCGCTACGCCCGGGTGGCGACCCCGCTGGGGACGTCGTGCTTGTTCGACGACGAACTGCGGATCGGCGCCTGCGGCGACTGGTGCCTGGGTGCGAATATCGAAGCCGCCTTTCGTTCGGGCCAAGCGATGGCCGAAACCATCCTCGCGCACCAAGGGATCATGGTCGCCGCCGGTAGACCGGGCTCACGATGATCGCACCCGGTATCGGCGGAACGCTTCGCTTCGTCCTCGGCGATCAACTGAGCCCCGGCTTGGCGAGCCAGCGCGACATCAATCCCGAAACCGACGTGGTGCTGGGGGCCGAGGTGGTGGGCGAATGCACGTACGGCCGCCAACACGTCAAGAAGGTCGTTTCCGTGCTGTCGGCGATGCGGCATTTCGCCGAAGCGCTGCGAGCCACGGGGATCCGGATCGATTACCGGCATCTGGCCGATACGGGAAATACCGGCGCGATCAATGCTGCGTAGGTACTGGCCGATGTCGCCGGCACCGTTCCGAGCAGTATTTCACTTCGTTCCAAACGTTTGCCCACTTTCGGCGCCAGCGGAAAGGTCGTCCGCACGCCACGCACGGCTTCGATGGGAGATTTCGTGGCTTCGACATCGGATGTTTGGTCACGGATTACGCCCGCTCCCGCACGTGGGCTCGGAAAGCGTCCTCACTAGGAGTCAAAAACCGCCTCGATCGGATGTGCGCGGGCTTCCTCAGCCGGGATCGGGTTCTGGGCGCCGGCGAAATACAGAAGTTTTCCCTTGTCATCGAACAGTGGCCGAATGCGGAGACGATTCCAGAATTTAGTTCCATCTTTGCGGTAGTTGAGAATATCGATGGTGATCTCAGTCTGCGCCGCAAGCGCATCCCGGATTGCCTGCACTGCCTTCGGGTCGGTTTCGGGACCCTGGAGAAAGCGGCAGTTTCGGCCGAGCGCTTCCTCGGGTGAGTAGCCGGTCTGCGTTTCGAACTCTTCGCTGACATAGATCATCGGGTTGTCGGGCCGCGATGGGTCCGAAATCACGACGCTTGTTTCTCGCTCCTCCACACTGAGAAGAGCGGCCTTTGCGATATCCCCGTGTCCGCCTGCCATCGTTTTTCTCCTCACCGCTTCGCCGATTTTGCCGCCTGCCGATGCCGTTCACAACTGGATTACGCGGGACCGGCCACCGTTCTTCACGCATGTCCAAGGTGCGCGTAACGGCGGTCGGCATCGTTCATCGCGGCAAGGGCTGCGGACACGAGATCGACCGAGAGGCGATCGGTGAGTTCCTTCGGCGCCTCGATCATCGAAGCGCGGATCGACAGTGCCATGGCCAATGCCCGGAGGACGTCGCCGTTGCTCGTTCCCGGGTCGAGCCTTACCTCAGCGTCGAGTACACCAAGGATGGCTGACAGCATTTGCGACACGCGCATCGGTGATGCGGTCTGTGGATGAAGGGGGAACGAGATATCGAAGCGTTCCCCGCTTGCCGTCGTCGCGCGGTAGGGAAGAAGAGTTGCCAAGGCCAGCCTCCCAACTCAAGCGGGTGAAGGGATCAGCCTCGCCAGAACAACCCCAACGGTGATGATCTGCAGCGCGTTGATCCAAACGCTCAAACGATGAAGACGTGAAAATCGTTTCTCGGCGGCGAGTTCTCGTGCGATCACCCCATCCCGCGCCCGGTTGATGCTCGGCATCAGAGCGTGCCGTGCGGTGACGCCCGCGAGGGCAACGCAAGCCAGCGCGATTGCATCTGCAGGGCGAAAGAACACAACCGCAAACGCCGCCAGGCTGCCCAATGTGATAACTGTGAGGTAATACCAAGGAAATACCTGCCGAATGAACCGGCCTGCCACCTCAGCGTCGAGCTTTGTGAAAATGAGCGGGGCCATGACGCCGGAGAAAAACAACATTGCGCCAAGCAAGATGCCTGTCGCGAAAATCCCCGTTCCGTTGATCACGGTCTCCATGGAGTTCTCCTTGCCACAAAGCCTTACGCTGGGACGGCAACGCTGGATCCGTCGCTCGATGCGGCTGGAGCCCACTGTCCCGCCACGCGAGACTTGGAGAACCACTCGGCCTGCTGAAAATTGGGATTAAGCGACTGCGCCGAGGCCGCCGCGGTTGATCTGCACCGCCTTCAGTAGTGCGTGCGGCCGGGAACCGCCCTGGTAGGCGTGCCATGAGTGCAGACGGCGATTCCGCGGCGTGAGCTGAATTGCTCCACGCTGCCCGACGAGCGCTGCAAGCTTGGTACGCCGTACTTCGACGGGCGGTCCTACGAGGGGTGAGCCTCCCGCTGAAATGCAACGAAGTACGTGGGTTGAGCCGAGTTGTCGGTGACCGGAATGACGCGCCACCACATCGTGAAAGCGGAGCCGTCTTTGCGGTAGTTGACAGCCTTGCCCTCGAAAACGCGCCCGGCCGCCATATCCCCGTGCAACCGTTTCAGAACGGATGCATCGGTCCCGGAACCTTGCAGGAAGCCCGGCGACTTTCCCATCACTTCTTCCGTGGAATAGCCGGTAAGGTCGGTAAAGGCCTTGTTCACATAGACGATCGGGTTCTTTGGCGCCGCCTCGGTGATCATCACCGAATCGAAGCAGTTCTCGACAAGGGCGTCGAAAACCGCACTTTGGTGTTCACTGGAAACGGTCGAATGGGCTTTCATGACGGGTCTCCGATCAGACGAAACAATCCCGCTATTCACGGGCCTCAGGGTTACGCAGCGCGCGTCGCAGCAGATCACGCTGCATCACCGTGCGTGAGGTTACGGTCGCTGGCGAACAGATTGGGCGGGACCGTCAACTTGGTTGCGGGCCGGCATCCGTTTCGCGGCCGCATCGACCACGGCGGTCGCCGCAGGGGCGATGCGGCGGACGATCTCGGCCACGCCCTTCGCGTTCGGGTGCATGCCGTCGGCCTGGTTGAGCGCTGGAACCGCCGCAACGCCATCCAGGAAGAAAGGGTAGAGTGGAACGCGGTACTCCTCGGCCAGCCGCGGATAGATCGCATCGAAGCGCTTTTGGTAGTCATCTCCCAGATTGGGAGGCGCCCGCATGCCGGCGAGAAGGACCGGCATGCCGCGCGCCTTCAGCTCGCTCAGAATGGCGGAGAGATTGGCGTAGGTGACGTCCGGATCGACGCCGCGCAGAGCATCGTTGGCGCCGAGTTGCACGATAACCGCATCGGGCCCCGCATCAGGCTGCTGCTGCTGCGGGGTGCTGCCCAGCATCCATGCCAGCCGCGCCCGCCCGCCAGCGCTCGTATCACCCGACACACCGCCGTCGCGGACCCGCACGGCTAACCCCTGCGTGGTCAGCGTGCGCTGCAGCTGCGCCGGAAATCCGTCGTCGCGGGCAAGACCGTATCCCGCCGTGAGGCTGTCGCCGAGCACCAGAAGCGTGACCGGCAGCGGCGACTGGGCGAAGGCCTGCAGGGCCGCCAACCAGAAGATCGCGGCCGCGACCGCCGCCAGCGCCGCATTGACCCGCCGGCCGCGCGGTCCACATAGGTCTGAAGCCGCGGCAGTCGCTGCTTGACGACGAAAGATCATCAACCTTGCCCTTGTCCGCTTTCCACCCGCCCGCGATCGCACTCAGCGGCGTTCATCTCACACTCGACGGCCCGGGTGGCAGGATCGCGATCCTGCGGGAAATCGATCTCGTCGTCGAGCCCGGTGCCACGGTCGGTTTGGTCGGTCCGTCCGGCTCCGGCAAGACCAGCCTGCTGATGCTCCTCTCCGGTCTGGAGCGGCCGACCGCCGGAGCGCTTCAGGTTGTCGGCCACGAAATCAGCGCACTCGGCGAGGACGCGCTCGCCCGCTTCCGTCGCGATCATATCGGCATTGTCTTCCAAAACTTCCACCTCGTGCCGACGATGACCGCACTCGAAAACGTCGCACTGCCGCTGGAGCTGGCCGGTGCCCCGCACGCGTTTGAACGCGCCCGGAAGCAGCTCGCCGCGGTCGGCCTCGAAGCACGGCTCGCTCACTACCCCGCTCAGCTTTCCGGTGGCGAGCAGCAGCGCGTGGCGCTCGCCCGCGCTTTTGTCGGCGAGCCCAGCCTGCTGCTCGCCGACGAGCCGACCGGCAACCTGGATGCCGCGACCGGCGCTGCGGTCATCCGCCTGATGTTCGAACTGCACCGCCGCCGCGGTACGACACTGCTGTTGATCACCCATGACCCGGCCCTGGCCGAGGCGTGCGATCGCATCGTCGAGATGCGCGATGGGCGTATCAGTAGCGATCGGTGCAGCGTTGCGGCCCGGCGAGTCGGCGCCGGAACATGACCCACCTGCACCTCGCAGCTCGGCTGGCCTGCCGCGAGTTGCACGGCGGACTGAAGGGGTTCCGCTTATTACTCGCCTGCCTGGCGCTGGGGGTAGCGGCGATTGCGGCCGTCGCCTCAATGAACGCGGCTGTGACCGATGCGCTCCGCGCCGATGCGCGACCGCTGCTCGGAGGCGATCTCGATGTGCGTCTGACACAGCAGCTGCCGACGCCGGCGGAAGCCGCGTATCTCCGGGCGACGTCCGCTGCTTCGTCTGCAATCATCGAGATGCGGACGATGGCGCGGCCGGAGACGGATGACGGCCGCTCGGCGCTGGTCGAGCTCAAAGTCGTCGATGCGGCCTATCCACTGATCGGACGGCTGGAGCTGACGCCTGTGCTCCCGCTTCAGAAGCTGCTGGCGCGCCGCGATGGCGCCTGGGGCGCGGTTGCCGAGCCGGCGCTGCTTTCGCGGCTCGGGCTCGCGCCGGGCGACCGGATCCGGGTCGGTGCGGCCAGCTTCGTGCTGCGCGGCACTGTTGATCGTGAACCCGACCGGGTCGCCAGCATCGCAGCCTTCGGCCCCCGCCTGATGATCTCCGAGGACGCACTGGCCGCGACCGGCCTCGTCCAGCCGGGCAGCCTGTTCCGCCACGCCAGCCGCATTCTGCTGGCAGACGGCGAAACGGCCGAAGCCTGGACCACCGCGGCACGCGTCGCGTTTCCCGAAGCCGGCTGGCAGATCCGCGGGACGGCTGACGCCGCGCCCGGCATCGAGCGTTTCGTCGACCGGCTCTCGATGTTCCTCGGCTTTGCCGGCCTGACCACTCTGCTCATCGGCGGCCTCGGCATCGCCGGCGCGGTGCGGACCTACTTCGAAGGCAAGGCGCGGACGATCGCCATCCTGAAGTGTGTCGGCGCGCCGGGCGGGCTGGTGATGGGCAGTTATCTGCTGCAACTCATGCTGCTCGCTGCGCTTGGCACCTTGCTCGGCCTGGTGCTCGGGGCAGCGCTGCCGATGCTCGTCGTCGCAGCGGTGGGTCCGCTGCTGCCGGTCGCATTGCAGATCGGCCTCTATCCCGGCGTGCTGGCGACGGCGGCGACACTCGGCCTGCTGACGGCACTGACGTTCTCGCTGTGGCCGCTGGCGCGCGCCCGCGAGGTCGCTGCGGCGAACCTGTTCCGCCAGACCGTCGCCGGCCCGACCGGCCGTCCCCGCGTCGGCTACATCGCAGCGACGGCGCTCGCGGCCCTCGCGCTTGCCACTCTCGTTGTGCTGACGACGCCAGACCGGATCTTCGGCGGATTGTTCGTCGCCGGCGCCGTCCTCACCCTCCTGGTGCTGCGCGGCACCGCCGCCGCGGTGCGCGCTACCGCGAAGCGGCTGCCGCGCGCCCGCAGTGCCGCGGTACGCCTTGCCGTGGACGGCCTGCACCGACCGGGCGCACCGACAGCTCCGGTCATCACCTCGCTCGGCGCCGGTCTGACGGTGCTGGTCGCGGTCGCCCTGATCGACGGCAATTTGCGCGCGCAGATCGGCGATCGTTTGCCGGAGACTGCACCGGCGTTCTTTTTCCTCGACATCCAGGACGAGCAGCGCGCCACCTTCGATAACGCCGTCACAGCTGTTCCGGGCGTCGGTGAATTTCGGCGCGTGCCGATGCTGATGGGTCGGATCGTCAAGATCGCGGGCGTGCCGGTCGCGCAGGCGAAGGTTGCGCCCGAGGCGGCGTGGGCGCTGCGCGGCGACCGGACGCTGACGTACGCGTCCGAACCACCCGACGGTATGCGCATCGAAGCCGGCGACTGGTGGCCGCCGGATTACGCGGGTCCGCCGCTGATCTCGTTTGATGCAGCCCTGGCCAAGGGGTTCGGGGTCGAGGTTGGCGACACGCTCACCCTCAACGTCCTCGGCCGCGACATCGAGGCCCGCATCGCATCGCTGCGCCGCATCGAGTGGCGTTCCGTACCGTTGGACTTCGCGATTGTCTTTGCGCCCGGCGCCCTGGAAGGCGCGCCGCACGCCGATATCGCAGCGGTGTACGCGCTGCCGGAGGCCGAGACGATGCTGCAGCGTGCCGTCGGTGAGCAGCTGCCGAACGTCACCGCCATTCGAACGCGGGACGCCATCGAGGCGGCGACCGGGCTCGTGGCGAAGATCGGCTGGGGCGTGCGCGCGGCTGCGGTGGTGACGCTGGCGGCGGGACTGCTGGTGCTGGTGGGCGCCATGGCCGGCGATCGCGCCCGCCGCGACCACGAGGCGGTGGTATTCAAGATGCTGGGTGCGACGCGGGCGCGGATAGCCCAGATTCAGGCAGTCGAGTACGCCGTGCTGGGGTTGGTTACGGCGCTGATCGCCGCGGGGCTGGGCACCACCATTGCCTGGGCGGTGACGACCCAGCTGATGCGTTTCGAATGGGCGGCGCAGGGCGACATCGTCGTGCTCACCGTCGGCATCGGCACGTCGCTGGCGTTTACCCTCGGGTTCGCCGGGACGTGGCGGCAGTTGAGCCGCACCACCGCTGCCGTGCTTCGCAACGAATAGCCGGTCGGCGGGACGGGCCTCGTGGCAAGCGAACTGCTCATCCCAATCGACATCTACTGCGAACGGACCAGTGCCGACTTCTGGGCCGAACCGGTCAACGCGCTGTCCAACGCGGCGTTTATCGTCGCCGCCGTGATCGGCTGGCGGGCGGCGCGCCGTGCTGGCCGGCTGGATGGACCGATGCTTCTGCTGATTGCGCTAACCGCCAGCATTGGCTTCGGCTCCTTCTTGTTCCACACCGTCGCGACCCGCTGGGCGGCACTGGCCGACGTGGTGCCGATCGGCCTGTTCATCGTCACCTATCTGAGCATCGTCATGCGGCGTTTCTTCGGGCTGCGCTGGCCCGTGGCGGTACTCTTCGGCGCGAGCTTCGTGCCGGCCGGGATGGCGCTCACGGCGGTGATACCGCCGGCGCTGACAAGCGCGGTGAGCGGCAGCACCGCCTATCTGCCGGCGCTGCTGTTCCTTGCCGTTTGCGGAGGCCTGCTCGCCGCGCGCGGTCATTCCGGCGGCCGCGCGCTGCTTCTCGGCGCCGGACTGTTCATTGTCTCGCTGACCTTTCGGTCCGTCGATGCGCCGCTGTGCGAGGCCGTGCCGATCGGTACGCACTTCCTGTGGCACCTGTTCAACGGCGCGCTGCTGGCGTGGTTGCTGGTGACGATGGTCCGCTACGGTCGCGAACGGACGCCTCACCGATAGTGGGGGTCGCCGACCGGCCTGCCGACGATCGGCAAGCGGCTCGGGCACACGGCAGGTCGGCACGACCGGTTCCATAGCGATGGCATATCACGTCCCCGAAATCGGAAACGCGATGCGCAATCGATCCGTTGATTTGGTATCATGTTCGCAAATCTCCCGGCATCCAGCCGGGGGATGGCGCCGAATTACTCGATCACGGCGCCAACGTCGTCGTGCTGTCGACCGGCGTCTTCCGGCGCCTCGGCGTGTGTTTGGAGATGTCCGAGCACTTATGCGCGTGTTGGTGATGGGAAACTCTGGGTCAGGCAAAACGACCTTGGCCCGCCGGCTGGTAGAACAACACCGGCTGGCACATCTCGACCTCGACAGCATCGTCTGGCTGCCCGGCGAGAGCCCGGTGATGCGTGAGTTCGCCATGGTTCGCGACTGTCTGGACACGTTCCTGGCCCGGCATCAGGCTTGGGTGATCGAAGGATGCTACGGAGAACTGATCGAGCAAGCATTGCCCGCCTGCTCGGAACTGATCTTTCTCAATCCTGGAGTTGCCGTCTGCCTGTCGAACAACCTGAGACGACCCTGGGAGCCCCACAAATACCCGTCGCGAGAACAACAAGATCGGATGCTTGCCGATCTTCAGGCGTGGGTCCAGAGCTACTACATCCGCGATGATCCCTGGTCGTTGCGGGTCCACCGGCATCTCTTCGAGTCATTCGATGGCCCAAAGCGTGAGGTTGTACGCATCGACGAAACCTGACCCCCGCATCAAACACGACCGACCCCACCAGCAGTTGCTCAGGGCGATCAAGGCTGGTAAGGCCACTGCTCGCGAAGGGATCTAGCCGCCGCGCACGCGGCGCGGGCAGCGCGGGGAGGGAAGAGCGTGGAGGTCTTCACGGCGATCGCGTGCCTGTTCGCCCTCACGGCGCTGTTGAGCTTCGTCAACGATCGCTACCTGCATATGCAGACCGACATCGGCCTCCTGCTGCTCGCCGGAGTAGCGACGCTGCTGATGCGCGGCGCGGAGGCCGTGGTACCGTCGGGAGCGGTGGCCCGGCTCTCCCACGCCACCGAGGCGTTCAACCTCAACGACACGCTGTTGAAGGGCGTGCTATGCTTCATGCTGTTTCGCGGCAGTGTCAATGTCCGCTGGGCGGATCTGCGTGCCCAGCGCTGGCTGGTTCTATCGCTGGCGTTTGCGGGGACCATCATCGCCTGCGTGGTGACCGGCGGCCTCGCGCACGCGGCGCTGTCGTCGCTGGGGGTCACCATCGCTTTCGCTCCGGCCCTGCTGTTCGGGGCGCTGATCGCCGCAACCGATCCGGTTGCGGCGCTGGCGATCCTGGCCAAGATCGGCCTGCCGAAGAGCCTGGAGACCGTGGTCGACGGCGAGAGCCTCCTGAACGACGGTGTTGCGGTGGTGCTGTTCACGATCTTTGCCGGCATGGCGGTCGGCACCGCCGCGCCGAGCTGGGGGGGTGCCGCGGCCGTCCTGGTGCGCGAGGTGGGGGGCGGTGCGATCCTCGGCGTCATCGGCTGGGCGGTCATCCATGTCCTGATGGTGCGTACCGCGACCTACCACACCTGCCTGTTGGTGACGCTCGGTGCCGTCGCAAGCCTCTACGCCGCCGCCCAGCAGCTCCACGTCTCCGGCCCGATCGCCACCGTCATCGCCGGCCTGTTGAGCGGCAACATCACCGGACCGCGGTTGAGTGAGGAAGCTAAGGCGCCGCTGCGCACCTTCTGGACTGGCCTCGACGACATCCTCAATGCGCTGTTGTTCGTGTTGGTCGGTCTGCACGTCGTGTTGATCAACCCGCTCGTCGACGTGACCCCGGGCGTTCCGGCACTCGTCGCGATCGTGGCCGTGCTGGTGGGACGTGCGGTCGCGGTGGCGATCATCGTCAGTGGCCTTCACCAAATCCGGGTGATCCGCGCGGATTGCCTCGGCCTCACCAAGCTCCTGACCTGGGGCGGGCTGCGCGGCGGGCTGTCGCTTGCCCTCGTCGTCTCGCTGCCGGAGACGTCGTGGAAGCCGCTGCTCCTGAACATGACGTTCGCCGTCGTGGTGTTCTCCATCGTCGTCCAGGGACTGACCATCCAGCGCCTGTTCTCGAAAGAACAGTTGGCTGGTTTACTGCGCTCCTAACGGATCCAGATCGAGGCGGGCCTTCGACATGACGCGAAGCGACGATAAACGGCAGGCGTACATCGCGGTTGCCTTTGCCCTGATCTTCGTCATCATCCTGTGTGCCGCCTCATTCGCGATCATGCGGCCTTTCCTGGCGCCGCTCTTATGGGGCGTGATTCTGGCGATCGCGACCTGGCCGGCCTTCGCGTGGTGCCGACGCACGCTGGGCGGGCGCAACACCTTGGCCGCAGCCCTGGTCACACTCCTCCTTGCGGTATGTCTCCTCGGCCCCGTCGCGGTGATCGCCACCGTGATGACGGACAACGTCGCGACCCTCGGCGACCGGCTGCGCGCTGCCGTCGAAGCAGGGCTCGCGCCGCCGGAGTTGCTCGCCGAGGTCCCGCGGATTGGGCCGCGGCTGGTGGCCCGGTGGAATGAATTGTTCGCCGATGGCAAGTTATCCGCCGAGGGGCGCGAGGTGCTCGGCACCGTCGTCAAATGGCTGCTCGGCGTCGCCGGCGCGATCGGCGGCGGCATCGGGCAGCTCGCGCTCAGCATCATCTGCGCGTTCTTCTTCTACCGCGACGGCGAGGCGGCGCTCAAGCGCGTAACCGACGTGCTGCGCCACGTCGCCGGCGAGCGCGCCGATCATCTCCTGGCTGTTGCCTACGGCACGCTCAAGGGGGTGGTCTATGGCGTGCTCGGCTCGGTGCTGGCTCAGGCGATGCTGGCGGCGTTCGGTTACTGGCTCGCCAGCGTGCCGGCGCCGTTCCTCCTGGGTCTGCTGACCGGCTTCCTGGGGATCATCCCGGGCGGGCCGGCGCTCGTCTGGCTGCCGGCGGCCATCTGGCTGTTCCGCGCCGATGAGATCGCCTGGGGCATCTTCCTGGTGGTGTGGAGTGCCGTCCTGGTCAGCAACATCGACAACGTGATCAGGCCCCTGTTCGTCGCCCGCGGCAGCGCCCTGCCGCTGCTCCTGGTGCTGTTCGGCATCCTGGGCGGCGCGATGACCTTCGGCTTCATTGGTATCTTCCTGGGCCCGACGATCCTCGCCATCCTTTACACGCTCATGCGCGAGTGGAGCCCTGGCGACTTCATCCGCCAGCCGGCGGCCGAGGATCAACGACCGTCAGGGGCATGAGCCACCCATGGCTTGTGATCCACCACCGCAGGCCGATGGGATTGCACCGCTTACGGCCCGGTCGGCAGCGACAGCACCGGTGCGGCGGTGGCGCGTTCGGGCGCCAGCAGGCGGAAACCGTGGATCATCAGATTGAATGCCCGCTTGCTCTCAATGTCATTGCCGGCAAGTGAATACCAGTGTCCGTTGTACTCAACGGCGACGAACGCGTTGGCCGGCCGTTCCCTGGTCCAGCGGACGCGGAAGGGGACACCCTTGCCGTCGTTCGTGTCTCTGGCGCCACCGTCTCCGCCCACCATACGGGTCTCTTGTTGTTGCTCGGGCGGCACATCGACGCCTTGGGCAAGGAAGCCCATGATCTGGAACAGCGAGCGCGTCTGGATCGTGATCTCGTCGACGCCGCGCCCCATGCGCCGATCGACGATGCGAAACACGTTTTTCGCCGGATCGAGGCCGAGAATGGTCTTGAACTGGTCGACGAGGGCGACGACTTCAGGACTCTGCTGCGGTGAAAATACAAGCACACGGTATTTCTCACCGTTTTCTTCCCGGCGTTGCACCTCAAACGCACTGTGGGAGTAAAGCTTCATCATGAGGCCGATGAGGCTTTGAAAGCGCTGGAGGTTTTCGAGCTCTCTTCGGCCTTGCAGTTCGGCATCGATGTCCCCGGGAGGCGGAATCCCGGGGGCCATGTTCTGGACGTCGTTGATCCGATTGATGCCCGCCCGTAACAGCAGGTCGGTCGGATAGCCGGCTTCGCCCAGCCCCAAAACCAGTTCAACGGAAACCGGCGTCATCAACCGGCGGGCGAAATCGTCGCCCTCGATCGGAACATACGTGATCGTCGGCCGCTCAAGATATTGCCCCAGGGCCGAGCCGCTGATGAAGGTCGACGCCTGCAGGCCGCCGCCGACGTTGAAGCCCTCTTGGCCGCTGACGCCTACCGTTCCCTGCCAGGCGTACTGGGTCAGGACCGAACCGACGGCGAGAAAAGCGGGCGCCTCGAAATAGCGGATCCGGACCACGTTGAGGAGCATCTGCTCTTGAATCGACCGTGCGATCGCCTTGTTGTAGTCGAAGTGGTCGGCGGCGATCTGCTTTGCGCCGAAGTTGCTGCAGCCGGCAACGGTGAGGAGCACCAGCGTCGCTGCCAACGAGGATGTCCGCTCGCCCATTTTCTCGGCGCCTCCGACGCCGTATCGCCAATACCCAGGCGGTTTCGTACGGCACGGAATGGGCGCGGTCCAGAGGGGACCGGCCAACGCCAACACCACGCGCGCCCTTCACGTCATCTTGCCCGGTGATGTTCCATCTGTGCCAGGGGCGCCACCGCGCTGGCGACAACGGAGGGGAGCGACGATGATCAGGCTGAAGGCGAATGAAGCGGACCGCATCCTCATCATCGAGATGACCGGGATGCTTAACCAGGCTGTTTCGAAGATCGCCCGCGTCTCCGATGCGCGGCTTGCTGATGTCGCACCGCGGGCTGCCCTCCGCTTCGTCTCGCCCGATCGGCGGGATGATGCCGTGGGATGGTCGAAGGGCTAGTGACGTGGCTAAGGCTTTGCGGCGGACTGGAGGAATGCTGATGCGTCGGCTCGGGATGGTGGTCTGCGTCGACCTCGCGGCGGTGCCGGCCGGCTGAAGCTCGTCGGAACGCCAAGCCGACCGCGCCCAGGAGCGCGCCTACGAGGCAAGCTGCCTCCGGCGAGCGAACCTTAGCAAAGGTGCTGGCCTCGCGTCTTCTTCGGTTCCCTCCCGAACGCTCGGTCTCTCGCTCGGGGCATTGCTGCAGGACCGGTGGCGAGTCTGCTTAACTAACACGCAAAACCTGATGCATGTGACGCGAGAATGACACGCGTTTGTCATCATACTGTAACACATCCCCGTTATGGTCCCGATCTAACGAACACCACGGGATGGGGAGTGTGGGTATGCGAATGTTTGCGCGCCTGACGCATGCGCTGACTGCGTTGTGTGTGATCGCTGCCGTCACGGCAGGCACCGCGCGTCCGTCCATGGCCCAGGACGTTCGTATGGTGGGCTCGGGAGCCAGCTTCCCGTTCCCGCTGTACGCCGCTTGGTTTAAAGACTTCAGCAAAAAGACGCCGGGTGTCACTATCGACTATCAGGCCAAGGGCAGCGGCGCCGGCATTCAGGATTTTATCAATAAAACCGTTGATTTCGCGGCCAGTGATGCCGCGATGAAGGACGAGGAGATTGCCAAGGTTGATAGCGGCGTGGTGCTGCTGCCGATGACCGGCGGCGAAATCGTGCTCGCTTACAATCTTCCCGGCAATCCGAAGGGCCTCAAGCTGCCGCGCGATGTCTATCCGGACATCTTCAGCGGCGTGATCACCAGATGGAATGATCCGCGCATCCAGGCGGCCAATCCGGACATCAAGCTGCCTGATCTGCCCATCACCGTCGTTCGGCGGTCGGACTCGAGCGGCACGACGTTCGTGTTCACGAAGCACCTGAGCGCCATCAGCCCGACCTTCAAGGAGAAGATCGGCAGCGGCACCACCGTGCAGTGGCCGACCTCTGACAAGTTCGTGGCCGCGCCGAAGAACGATGGTGTGACCGCGACGATCAAGCAGACGCCGGGCGCCATTGGCTACATCGAGTATGGCTATGCCAAGCTCACCAAGGCCGAGACGGCGCTGTTGCAGAACAAGGCCGGCAACTTCATCGCCGGCGGTGACGAGACCGGCGTCGCTGCGCTGGCTGCCGCCGAACTCGGGGCGGATCTGCGCGGCTGGGTCGAAGATCCCGACGGGGCAGACGCGTACCCGATCGTAACCTTCACCTGGATGCTATTCTACAAGGACCAGGACGACAAGAAGGCGGCATTCCTGCGCGACTTTGTCAAGTACGCTGCAACCGAGGGGCAGAAGATCTCGACGAGCATGGGCTACATTCCGCTGCCGGAGAGCGTCGTCGAGAAAGTGCTGGCGGCCTCGCAGCAGATCCAGTGAGTGCCGCGGAACAACGGCGGGCGGAGACGGGTGATTCTCGTCTCCGCCGCGTCGTTGCGCGGGGCATGACGAACTGAGCCAACCAGGGACAACGCCATCATGGCTTCGAACCCGTTCGCCGCCGCAACGCCTGCAGACGCGATCACCCAGCCGCCGTCATCGGGCGAGTATCTATCCGATCGGGCGTTTCGCAGCCTGACGCTGATCGCAGCCGCGATTATCGTCGCGCTTGTTGCGTACATCTTGTGGGAGATCGGTGGCCAAGCGATGCCGGCCATCAGGGATCACCACTTGAGCTTCCTGACCACCTCGACGTGGGATGTGCAGAGCGACACGTTCGGCATACTGCCCCAGATCTGGGGAACGTTGTACAGCTCGCTCGTGGCCTTGGCCATCGCCGGATTCTTCGGCCTCACTGTGGCCATTTTTCTGACCCAGGACTTCCTGCCGCCAAAACTGGCGATGGTGTTCCGCACCATCATCGAAATGCTGGCCGCCATCCCAAGCGTCGTGTTCGGCTTGTGGGGCATTTTTGTCGTCATTCCGGCGATCCGGCCTTTGGCCGACTGGCTGCACGAGTACCTCGGCTGGTTCCCCTTGTTCAGCACTTCGTTGAGCGGACCGGGACTGGCGCCGGCGATCATCGTTCTCTCCATCATGATCCTCCCGACGGTCGCTGCCATCTCTCAAGACGCCCTCAACCTGGTGCCGTATCGGACCAAGGAAGCCGCCTTTGGGATGGGGGCGACCCGTTGGGAGGCAATCTTGAAGGTGTTGGTACCGACCGCCGCGGGCGGGATCCTGAGTGCCCTGGTGTTGGGGTTCGGCCGGGCGCTTGGGGAAACCATGGCGCTCGCCATGCTGATCGGCAATTCCAACCAGATCAGCCTGTCCTTGTTCTCCCCGGCGAGCACGCTCGCGGCACTCCTCGCTTCGAGCTTCCCGGAAGCTGGGCGGATCGAGGTGCAGGCGCTCATGTACGCGGCTCTGGTGCTGCTGTTTATCACGTTGGTGGTTAACGTCATCGGCACCTTCATTCTGAGCCTGACCCAGCGCAGAATTTCCGGGAAGTCATAGTCATGCAGTACCCAACCACCACCGGTCTTCCCAATCTTAACAGGACGCTCGGGGAGCGGCGTGGGCTGCGCAGTGCTCTCTTGAGCGGGGGCGCTTGGATCGTCGCCCTGATCGCCAGCATCCCGCTGTTTTCCGTGCTCTACATGCTGGTGGTGAAGGGTGGGGCGCGGCTGAGCACGACACTGTTCACCGAGTTGCCGCCGGCCGGGTTCGAGCTCGGCGGCGGCTTCGGCAACGCCATCGTCGGCACCCTGGTCATGGTCGGGATCGCGGCACTGATCAGCATTCCAATCGGCATTCTGGCTGCTGCCTTCCTCGCCGAACTGGGGCCCAACACCCGGGTCGCGATGATCACGCGGTTTCTCGCCAAAGTGTTGACCGGCTTTCCTTCGATCCTCGCCGGCGTGTTCGTTTATGCCGCAGTCGTGCTGACCATGGGGACATACTCGGCGATCGCAGGGGGCATCGCCCTTGCCGTGCTGATGCTGCCGACCGTGATCCTCACCGCCGAGGAGGCGATGAAGATGGTGCCGCGTAAGATGAAGGACGCGGCGATCGGCATGGGGTGCACGCAGACGCAAACAATTTGGAAGGTGACGCTGCCGACGGCGTTGCCGGGTATCCTCACCGGGGTGATCCTCGGCATTGCTCGTGTTGCCGGTGAATCGGCGCCGCTGCTGTTTACCGCACTGTTCAGCAACTACTGGCTGTCGAGCCTGCGGGAGCCGACCGCATCGCTGTCGATCCTGATCTACAATTTCTCGAGCATGCCGTTTGACAATCAGATCGAACTCGCCTGGGCAGCCTCTCTGGTGCTTGTGTTGATCGTGCTGATATTCAACGTGCTGAGCCGCCTCTTGGGTAAACCCAAGGCGTGAGGATGGAGAAGGGACCTCCGACAATGCCTGTTATGCAACCCGCGTCGACCGGACCTGCCGCTGCGCGCGAAACTGCCGCCAAGGGTATCGCGATCGACTGCAATGTCGCGAAGATCTTCTATGGCACCTTCTTAGCGGTCCGCGACAGCCACGTCCCCATTGAGAAGGGCAAGATCACCGGCTTCATTGGCCCGTCCGGATGCGGCAAGAGCACCGTCTTGCGCAGCCTTAACCGCATGAACGACATGATCACCGGCTTCCGGCTGGAGGGGCACGTGCATTTCCTCGGCCAGGACGTGTACGGCGGCAAGGTGGATCCGGTGGTGGTGCGCCGCTACATCGGCATGGTGTTCCAGCAGCCGAACCCGTTCTCGATGAGCGTCTACGACAACGTCGCCTTCGGCCTGCGCCTGAACCGCTTCAAGGGCGACCTCGATGAGCGGGTGGAACACGCGCTGCGGCGTGCGGCGCTGTGGGACGAGGTCAAGGACAAGTTGAAGGCGAGCGGCCTGTCACTGTCCGGCGGTCAGCAGCAGAGGCTGTGCATCGCGCGCGCGATCGCGACGGACCCGGCGGTGCTGCTGATGGACGAGCCCTGTTCGGCTCTCGACCCGATCGCGACCCGGCGGATTGAAGAGCTGATGTTGGACCTGAAAAATGAGTATACGATCGTCATCGTCACCCACAACATGCAGCAGGCAACGCGGGTGGCCGATACCACCTCGTTCTTCGCTGTCGACATCTCGCATGGCGGGCGCACGGGCTACCTCGTAGAGATGGGAGAAACGAAGCAGATCTTCGAAGCGCCCCGCGAGCAGCTCACCAAGGAATACATCCGCGGCGAATTCAGCTAGGTCTGGAAAGGATCGGTCAGAATGCGCATCGTTCGAACCTTTGCCCGCGGGGCGGCAGTGTTCGTCTGCGCCGGGCTGTGCCTCGCCGCGTGGGCCGCTGGCGCTGAACCGGCACGTGCAGCGGAGGGCGAGCAGAAGGTTTGGCTGCGCGGGGCGGGGGCGACCTTTCCTGCACCGCTCTATGAGAAATGGAGCAAACTTTACGGCGCCGCGAATCCGCAGGTTTCGGTGACCTACGATTCCGTCGGAAGCGGCGAGGGGATCAACCGTTTCGTCACCGGGTCGGTGGATTTCGGGGCAAGCGACACGCGGATCGGCGAGAAGGAGGCGTCCCAGGTCGGCCGCGGAGTGGTGATGGTGCCGGCGACCGCCGGCATGATCGTGCTCGCTTACAATGTCAGCGGGATCGGAAGGGACTTAAGGCTGCCGCGGGATGTGTATGTCGACATCTTCGCCGGCAAGATCACGCGCTGGAACGACCCGCGCATCCAGGCGGCCAATCCCGACCACACGCTGCCGAAGCGCAACATCGTCGTCGTCGCCCGCCTGGACAGCAGCGGTACGACTTATGCCTTCACCGGCCACCTCGCCGCCATCAACCCGAACTGGCGGCAGGGCAGCGGACCGAGTGTCGGCAAGCTGATTGACTGGCCCGGCTCGGCGATGCTGGCGCGCGGCAATGAAGGGGTGTCGGCACGCATCAAGATCAGCGAAGGCTCGATCGGTTATGTCGAGTACGGGTTCGCGCACCGCCTCGGCCTGTCGGTGGCAAGCTTGCAGAACAAGGCCGGCACCTTCGTCCGCCCGGCCGAGGTGGCCGGCCAGGCAGCGCTGGCTGCAGCGGCCACTCGCCCAACCGAGCAGGAGCGCTTCGTCATCAGCGATCCGGAAGGCGTTGATGCCTATCCGATCGTGACCTACAGTTGGCTTCTGCTGTATGGCAAGTATGACAACGCTGCGGTTGGTGCTCGAATGGTCGGATTTACCGAATGGGGCCTCACCGAGGGGCAGCGCTACGCGCAGGAACTTGGCTATCTCGCGCTGCCGCCAGCGGCCGTCGAGCAGGGGAAACGGTTTCTGGCGAGCGTACGGTACTGAGGCTGAGCCGCAGCCAACCCCGCCCGGCGGCGCTTAACGGGGATCCGGTGGATGGGAAAGCACGTCCTCGATCTCAATGCGATCGAGTCATCGCTGCGCGCTGTCCAACACAACTTTTCGGAGATCAATCGCGTCCTGAAGACGCCGCGCGATAGCTTGGACGACGAGGTCGTCACCAAGATGATGGCCGGGTATCGGTATGCTGATGCGCTCGCCGCCGATGGCGTCGATCTGTTCGCCATGGGCGCCTCGAAGCACTTCCTTGAGTTGAACGCGCTGGTCCTGTGCGGGACCGATCCGCACGAGCGCGCCAGAGAGGAGGCGCACCTCAAAGCGACCGAACGGCGCTTCTACGAAGAGGACCGCGGCACCATCAGTGATCTCGCCGCGTGGTATGCACTCCACTGCGGCGAGACGGTATGGAGCCGCGCGGCGGGCGTCTATGTTCGCCTTCTCAGCGAACCGCAGGTGTTTATCGAGGGCAACCATCGCACCGGCGCGCTGATCATGAGCTGCATCCTGGTGCGCGATGGTTGCCCGCCGTTTGTTCTCAGCGTCGACAACGCGCAAGGCTACTTCGATCCATCGACGCTGATCACCAAGACAAAGAAAACCGCCATCAGCATCCTGTTCCGGATCCCGAAACTGAAGAAGGAATTCGCCGCGTTCCTGCGCGAGAAGGCGGACGATCGCTATCTGTTGCGCCGCACCGTTACGCCGGCCGCGTAAGACGGCTATAACATCCGCCGCCAAGCGAGCAGCGCGAAGGCAAGCGCGACCGCGGCGGCCATGCACCCCATCACCCAGCGAAATCCGTTGGCATCTTCCACCCACGGCAAACCGCCGACATTCATGCCGAACATGCCGGAAATGACGGTCATCGGCAGGAACACCGCAGCTGCCATGGATACGAAGTAAAGATTGCGGTTGGTCCGCTCGACTTGGCGACTGTTGATCTCTTCGCTGACCAGCCGGGCGCGATCCGCTGCCAGTTCCAAATCCTGGACATTCGATGTCAGGTTGCCGGCGATACGGCGCAGATCCTTCGTCGCTGACTTCGGCCACCAGGCTGGTGGATGGGTAAAGAAATCGGCAAAGGCATGCCGGTCGGCGATCATCTGTCGACGCAGGCGGGCCATGCCGCGGCGATGCTGCCCAAGTCGAACGTCGCGATACTCGCCGGCGAAGACTCGATCCTCCGCATCGTCGATCGCGGCTGCGAATTCCGCGACGGCCTTGGCACGGGTCGCAACGAGATGGCTGAAGAGACGGTTGAACAGGACCGGCGTACTGTTGATCGGGAGCCCCGCCGACAAGTCGTTATGCAAGTGTCCGACGGCAGAAAGCGGGTGGCGCCTGCCGCTGATCAAGCAGTGCTGATCCACATAGACGGACAAAAAGCCGAAGCGTTCGGGATCGTCGGAAAAAACGTCGGTGAACACACCGGCGATGGCGTTGTCTGACGCTTCCAGATGCGCATTACGGTCCGAGGACAGGAGACGCTCTCGAGCGTCGTCCGGCAGCCACGCGCAGGAGCCGATCCAGTTGCGGGCACGCCCGTCATTGAGGTTGAAATGCAGCCAGACGGAACGGTCTGGTGGCTCGAGCGGAGAAATGGAGCCAATGTCGATGGCAACCGAGGCTCCCTCCAACTGCAACCGGAACCCGCAGATCAGCCCCCTGTTGTCGTGCAGCTCGACGCCCATCAGCTCCGCCCTATGGCGCCCCCGTTCTTGTTCAGGCTTGATTATACACGCTCCGTGCGGTCCGACCGAGCGCGCCACCTTGTGAGAGGGTTCGCATCGGCGTATTTCTGGGGGAGTTCTGGGGTCGATGGCGTGGCGAAAGGTGCGGAGATCGGAGCGATGACGGCCGAATGTGGTGGGTTTGCATCGGACGGAAAGCGGCCGGACGCTGCCCATGCGTTCGTCACCGTGCCCGATCGTGCGCTGCGGATGATGCTGGCCGAATGGAAGCGCTGGCGGGCTCGGGTCGTGACGGCGCCGACCATGCGGATGCGTCGGGAGCGATTTGATGAGGCGACCGCCTTCATCCATGCCATCGAGGATGAACTCTCTCTCCGCGTGCCGGGCGAACAGCTGCGTCGCCAGCGCCTGGCTGCGGCAACGGTGGCTGAGATCGCCACCTCTCCCTGTGTCGCGCTCGCCGACTACCGGCACGCGCAGCAGGACCTCGAGCGCATCAAGCGGCGGCGGCTCCCCTAGGGCAAGGCCGCCTGTTCACGGTCCTGCGATCAGATTCCTGTCGGTGTCGGCGCGGTGATCGCGTTCTTGAGCTTAGCCTGCTCGGCGAGTTCGTGGCCGAGGAAAAAATTGAGGAAGGTCCCTATCAGCGCGATCAAACCGAGTTGGATCAGCGCTTCGGCGCTCGGACCCACTGTTGTCGCGACGATGTCGGCGCCGAGTTGGAACTCCAGGGCGACGGCCAGCCATGAGCCGAAGCGGATGCGAAGATCGATGAGCGCGGTCGCCGAGCGCGTATGCGCCACGCGGGCGGCGAGGGAAGCCGCGGAAACGATCCCGCAAATCACGGCGATGAGCGCCGCGCCCTCCAGAACCAGCTTCAGTGCCTCGGCAACCTCGCCGAGGAAGTGCGCGAGTTGTGTCACGCGGCGCCGATCCCGCTTGGCACACTAGTCGTCGTGCTGTTTGCCCTTCTTGCCTTTCTTTTTCTCTTTTTTTTCTTCCTCTTCCTCTCCCTTTTCTTCGTCCTCGTGCTCTTCTTCCTCGTTTTCGTCCGGCATCTCCTCGATGCGCATCAACGGCATCAAGCGGTTGGGTACGCCGGCTTCGGCTACCGGATCGGCGAGGATGATCATTGCGGGAAACTCATCGTCCTCATCGTCGACGGGGGTGATCAGGATCTGTCCTTCCTCTCCCGCCGCCAAATCGTTAAGGCGGACCCGCTCGCTGGCGTGCGCGGGCAGGGTACGCTCCTCATCGGCAAGGCTTGCGCCCGCCCGGTTGAACACGCGCATGCGGTAGGCAGCCGGCCGGCTCATGATGTTGGTTACCGCGAGTTCGCATTGGGCTGCGGAACAGTCAAAGAAACCAACATAGATTCCCATTTCCCTCCTCCTGTTTCGCCATGCTTATCCTTGGCGGTTCGAAATCAGCCAACGATATGGTAGCCGCCATCGATGTACATCGTGTCGCCGGTGATCAACTTGGCGTAATCACTGGCCAGGAAGGCGGTGGCGAGTCCGACGTCCTCGATGGTGACCAACGCCCGCTGCGGCGCCCGTTCGGCGGCCATTTCCATCAACTCGTCGAAGCCGCCGATGCCCGAGGCCGCCCGGGTCTTGATCGGTCCTGGCGAGACCGGATGCACGCGAATGCCCTTCGGGCCCAACTCGGCGGCGAGATAGCGGGCCGAGGCTTCCAGCGCCGCCTTTACGGGACCCATCACATTGTAGTGCTCGACCACCCGTTCGGCACCGTAGTAGGTCATGGTGATGAGGACCCCGCCATCGGTCATCAAGGGCTCGGCGAGGCGCGCCATGCGGATGAAGGAGTGGCAGGAGATGTCCATCGCGGCCAGGAAGCCGTCGCGCGAGCAATCGACGACACGGCCGTGCAGGTCCTCGCGCGGTGCAAACGCGATCGAGTGCAAGGCGATATCGAGCTTGCCCCAGTGCTGCTCAATTGCGGCAAACGCGGCTTCGAGTTGGCCTTCAGCGGTGACATCACAGGGCAAATACAGCTCCGGCCGCACGCCCAGGGCATCCGCCAGCGGCTCGGTGTATTTCTTGGTCTTCTCGTTCAGATACGTCATCGCCACTTCGGCGCCGAACGCCTTGAACGCGAGCGCGCAACCGTAGGCGATCGACTGGTTGTTGGCGATCCCGAGCACGAACGCCTTCTTGCCCTCGAGCGCCCCGTACGGCCCTTCGACCTCCTTGCGGACGTTGGCGAAGTACGCCTCGGGTGTGAGTTCGTTCTGCATTGTCTTCCTCCTTCGTTGGCCCCACGCAGGTAGCGGCACTGGGAGGGCTAAGCCTCCGCACCCAGCACCGCGCGGGTGTGGATCGCGATCATTCGCTCTTCGTCGGTGGGGATGACCCACGCCGAGACCGCACTGCCGGCAGCCGAGATCCGGGGTCCCCGGCTCGCGTTAGCCTCCGAATCCAACGTGAGGCCGAGCCAGGCGGTCTGCTCGCAGACACGCTGGCGGATCGAGGGTGCGTGCTCGCCGATGCCTCCGGTGAACACGACGGCATCGAGGCCGCCCATCGCCGCCGCCAGCGAGCCGATGAACCGCGTGATCTGGTAAACGAACAGATCGATCGCGTCCGCCGCATGGCGCTCGCGGCTCGCCATCAAATCGCGCATGTCGTTGGAAACGCCGGAGACACCCAAGAGCCCCGACTGTTTGTACAAGAGCGTCTCGATCGCCTTGGCGTCGTAGCCGCGGTCCTGGATCAGGAACAGCACGACGCCCGGGTCAAGGGCGCCGCAGCGCGTGCCCATCGGCAGGCCGTCGACGGCGGTGAAGCCCATCGTGCTTTCGACACTGCGACCATCGCGCATCGCACACATGCTCGCACCCGAACCCAGGTGCGCCGCGACCACGCGCCGGGCCTCGGGCGCGTGCACCGCCATCTGCCGGGCGATGTACTCGTAGGATAAGCCGTGGAAGCCGTAGCGGCGGATGCCGGAGTCGATCAGGTCGCGGGGGATCGCGAACATCCGGGCGACCTTGGGCTGGGTGCTGTGGAATGCCGTATCGAAACAGGCGACCTGGGGCAGCTCGGGGTCAATCTCGGCCAGCGCTTCGATCGCGGCGATGTTGTGCGGCTGATGCAGCGGCGCCAGCGGCACCAGCTTGCGCAGTTGGCCAATGACCCCGGCATCGACCCGCACCGGCGCGACGTAGGCGATGCCGCCGTGGACCACCCGGTGGCCGGCGGCAACAATGTCGAGATGCTGGGCGCACTCCTTGAGCCAGCCCAAGATGTAACGGATGGCGCCAACGTGATTGAGCGGCGATCCGCGCGGCCATTCGTCGCGTTCGTCAACCGGGTTGCCGGCGCCGTCCTTGACCGAAAAGGCGGGATCACTGCCGATCCCTTCCATCTGTCCCTTGAACACCGCCTCCGATGCGGAGACGTCATCGCCGCTCACGAATACCGCGAACTTGATGCTGGACGAACCGGCGTTGATGACCAGATTGGCATCCGGCATGGCCGATCACTCCGCAGCCTTCTTGAGGACGCCGCCGCCCTGCTGCTGTGCGGCGGCGTATAACACGGCGACCGCACAAGACGCCAACCGTGAGCGTGCACTGTCGGCGCGGCTGGTGAGCACAATCGGCACCCGGGCGCCTAGCACGATCCCGGCGGCCTCGGCGTTGGCCATGAAGGTCAACTGCTTGGCCAGCATGTTGCCGGCTTCGAGATCGGGCACGACGAGGATATCGGCGACGCCCGCGACCGGTGAGACGATCCCCTTGGTCTTGGCGGCCTGGACGTCGATGGCGTTGTCGAATGCCAGCGGACCGTCGAGGATGCCGCCCGTGATCTGGCCGCGATCGGCCATCTTGCACAGCGCGCCCGCCTCGATCGTCGACGGGATCTTGAGCGTCACCGTTTCGACCGCCGACAAGATCGCCACCTTCGGCGCGCCGGCGCCAAGCGCATGAGCGAGATCGATGGCGTTCTGAATGATGTCGACCTTCTCCTCCAGCGACGGTGCGATGTTGATCGCGGCATCAGTGACAATGATCGCCCGCGGATAGGTCGGAACGGCAATGACGAAGCAGTGGCTTAAGCGCCGGGCGGTGCGGAGGCCAGTGGTCCGATTGACGACGGCCGAGAGCAGTTCGTCGGTGTGCAGACTGCCCTTCATCAGCATCCGCGCCTCACCGCTGCGCACCAGCGCGACCGCCACCTCGGCAGACTCGTGGCTATGCTCAGTCGGCACCACGCGGTACGGCGTGAGGTCCACGTGGGCTTCCTCGGCAACCGCGCGGATGCGCGCCTCCGGGCCGACCAGGATCGGCGTGATCAACTGGTGGCGGGCGGCGTCCACTGCGCCCTGCAGGGCGTCCGGGCTGCAGGGATGCGCCACCGCGCACGGCATCGGCGGTAGGCCCTCACACTTGTTCAGAAGAACGGCGAAGCGGTCTTCGCGGCGAAGCTGGAGCTTCGGCAACTCCTCAAGCGTAAACTGCATCTTCTCGACCGGCGCGATAGCCTCCACGCGGCCTTCGGCAATCACCTCTCCGGCGGGGTTCGTGGCGACGCAGTCGAGGACGACCGTCTTGGTTTCCGGGCGCTTGCTCGTAACGGTGGCACGCACCGTCATCGGCATGCCCATCGCCACGGCCTTTACGAACTTCACCTCGACGTGTTCGGCGATCGAACCAATTCCCGGCAACTGGGTGCCGGTGAGCGTCGTGAACAGCACCGCCGCCCAGCCGGCTTGGCCGCCGCCGCGCGCGAACATCGAGGTGTCCGCCGGGCCCGGGTCGAGGTCAATCAGGTTGATGTTCCCGGTCATCACCGCCCAGGTCTCGACGTCGGTCTTGTCGAGCGCTCGCACCAGGCTCGCGCTCTCGCCGACCGCGATTTCGTCGAAAGTCCTGTTTTCGACGGTGTTCGAGGTGGTCTCGGAGGCAGTCGGCATCTCAAGGCCCCTACAGCTGTGTCTGTCCCGCGATGGTCTTGGTGGTGCACGGACGCGCGCAACCCTCGCGCACCGGACGGCGCGCGCACTTGATTGGCGGCCGCAAACGCCCCGCGGCAACCGCCCGCAAGCCGAGCTTTACTCACCGCCGATGGTCCCTTCGATCGCAAGACTTTGATGATTATGTGACAGTTTTGCGAAGCCCATCTGCAAGCAAAAGAGAAGTTACTGCGATTCCTGGCAAAAAATGCCGGCTGTTTTGCCGAATATTGGCCCTCCATGGCACCGGAGATCTGCACTTGCCTTGCATGCGTCTCCATTTTTGCTAAAGATCATGAGGGCTGGATGCGGTGGCTCGCGCCATTCACGTCGTCTGATTTGACATACCGGGCGGACGCCTTTCGCGCGAGAGGAGTTCGATTGCTCCATTAAGGGTGAGGGCAGGGCGCGTATGCGGCACCGGATTGCTTCGGGTTTGGTTGCGGCCAGTCTCGTGGTCGGTGCCGGCTGCGCGTGGCTGTGGCATCAGGAGCATCGCTCCGAGCGGGTGCTGGTGCTGGCCTCGGGGCCTCGCCTCAGCGAGTATCATGACTTCGCGCTGGCACTGTCGCGTGTGGTTGCCGCTCTTGAGCCGCGGCTGAACATTCGCGTCATCGAAACGTTCGGTTCCGAAGAGAACATGACGCTGCTGACCGACGGCACGGCACAACTCGCCCTGGTTGCCGGCTCAACCATGCTCGACGGGCGGGCGTCGGTGGTCGACTTCCTGTTCCCCGAGATGTTTCACCTCTTGGCGCGCGACGACATGGGTATCACGCGCGTACCCGATCTCAACGGCCGGGTGGTGGGTCTGCCGCCCCTGGGCAGCACCTCGCGGACCGTGTTCTGGCAGCTGATTCAGCACTACGGCCTTGGTCAGTGGGACGTCAAGGCGATGACCATCGAGCCGTACGAGGCCGAACACGCGCTTCGCACCGGCGCCATCGATGCGTATTTCATCGTCATCGCGCTCGGCAGTCCGTTCATCACCGGCATTTTGAGCAGGACCCCGACGCAGCTGGTGCCGATCGACCAAGCGGCGGCTTTGCGTCTGACGCTGCCGGCATTGCGCGCGGGCGAGATCCCCACCGGCACTTACGGCGGGGCCCGGCCGGCACCGCCCACCGACCTGCCGACGGTCGCTGAACGCACGCTTCTGATCACCACGCCCGCGGTCGACACCGACGACATTTACGACCTCACGCGCATCATCCGTGAGGGGCGCCAGGAATTGGTCTCGGCGGAGTTGCGCGCTGCGCTGATTGAGCCCGTGGAGGATCCGTTCCGGGAAGGCGTGCCGATCAATCCAGGCGCCGCGAAGTATTTCCGCCGTGACAAGCCGCTGTTTGTGGTCCGCTACGCCGAGACCATGGGATTTCTTCTGTCGGCGGGAATGCTGATCGCGTCGACGCTTTGGCAGATCAAGCTGCGCAGCGACCGGCGAGCCAAGAACCGGGCCGACAACCATAATGCAAAGATCATCGAACTGACCGAACAAGCACAGAACGCAAAGAACCGGCGCGAACTCGACGTGGTGCGCCAAGATCTGATCGCCACCTTCAAGCGCGTCTTCGCCGATCTCGACGAGGACCGCATCACGCCAACGGCGATCCAGGCCTTCACGCTTGCCTGGTTCACTGCGGTGCAGGTCATCGATCACCGCCAAATGATCCTGCCGGACGAACCCGGCGAGGAAATGCCGGTCCGGCTCAGCGCCCGGCCGATGGGAGGCGGTGATGGTCGGTCCGAGCGCCGTCCGGTGATTCCGGCCTCCGGCGAGGCCAAGCCGGCCGCGTAAGGCAGTGAGGCGCGAGGACTCAAGGAATGAAAGGCTTTTGCGGCTTGTTCAAAATATTTAAACAAAATAGTCACAAACAAGCCGCTTGCCAGCCTTGGTGCATAGCAGATAACGGTCGAGGCGGAAAACGACTAAGCGTGCGGCGACCTAAAGCACCAGTACGCTATGTTTGCTCAGATTGTCTCAATTATCGTGCGTTGCTGGGCAATGTCGCGCTAACGACTGCTGCCGTGACGACGTGATTGGAAAGGAGCGGGCAATGGACATTCGCGACACCCGTGGAGCGCCTGCGACCGGCGCCAAGAAGCCCTTCGAGGAGATGGCGCTGTTTCCCTTCGCCGCACCGTGGGCCGAATTCATGTCTAAGGCGTTCCAGCCGCTTGCCATGCCCTTCTCCCCGTCGTCGCTGGGCGGAGCGGCTGCACCACTGCCATCGCCGAGCGCGATGGCCTTCGGCGGTCCACTCGGAGAGTATCTGACCGATTGCGCACAGCGCACCATCCTGTTTTGGGATGTCCTGCGCCGGCGCAGCGCGGATTACTACGCTCACAGGGAGAAGAGCCTCCCGAGCGTGCTGATGTTCGACGCCGATGTGATCCTTGACGGGCGGACGTTCGCGCGGCCGGTCAATTACATCCTCGTCAAGATCCGGCCGCCGGAGGGTGTGGTCCTCGATGCCAAGAAGCGGCCGTTCGTGGTCGTCGATCCGCGCGCGGGACACGGGCCGGGGATCGGCGGCTTCAAGGCGGACAGCGAGCTCGGCGTTGCCATGCGCGCCGGCCACACCTGCTACTTCGTCGGCTTCTACCCGGAGCCGGTGCCGCGGCAGACGATCGAAGACATCATGCATGCCGAAGCCCTTTTCCTGGAGAAGATCCACAAACTGCATCCCGACGCCGAGGGCAAACCCTGCGTGATCGGCAACTGTCAGGCTGGCTGGGCGGTGATGATGCTGGCCGCGGTGCGGCCCGAGCTGTTCGGGCCAATCATCGTCCCGGGCTCGCCCTTGTCCTATTGGGCCGGCGTCAAGGGCAAGAACCCGATGCGCTACACCGGAGGCCTGATGGGCGGCAGCTGGCTCACCGCGATGGCCAGCGACCTCGCCGGGGGCAAGTTCCACGGCAGAAACCTTGTCAGCAACTTCGAGAACCTCAATCCTTCGAACACGCACTGGAGCAAGAACTACAACATATGGTCAAACGTCGACACGGAGGCCGAGCGCTTCCTCGAATTTGAGCGCTGGTGGGGCGCGCACGTCAATCTCAATGGCGAAGAGATCCAGTGGATCGTCGATCAGCTGTTCATCGGCAATCGGCTTGCCACCGGCGAGCTTACGACCAGCGACGGCGTCCGCATCGACTTGAGCAACATTCGCTCGCCTATCGTCTGCTTCTGTTCGGAAGGGGACAATATCACGCCGCCACAGCAGGCACTCGGCTGGATCGTAGACCTGTACGAGCGCGACGATGACCTCAAGGCCCATAACCAGACCATCGTGTACTGCATCCACAAGAGCACCGGGCACCTCGGCATCTTTGTCTCTGGCGGCGTCGCCAATAAAGAGCATCAGGAGTTTGCCTCCAACATCGACCTGATCGATGTGTTGCCTCCCGGGCTGTACGAATTGGTCCTGACTCCGAAGTCGGCCACGGCTGCCGGGGGCGATTATGTTTACGGCGAGTGGATTTCCCGCTTCGAGCGGCGGACGCTGGCAGATGTGCGGGCAATCGTCCAGCCGAACGCCGAGGACGAGCGTCGCTTCGCTACCGTGCGCCGGGTTTCGGAGGTCAACCTCGGCCTTTACCGGACGATGCTGCAGCCGTTCGTTAAGGCATGGACCAACGACCAGACGGTCGACTGCTTGAACAAGACCCAGATGACCGAGTTGCCGTACCTCTTGTTCTCGGACAAGAATCCGCTGATGCAGGAGGTCGCGCGGCTCGCCGAACAGGTGCGCGCCGAGCGTGCCCCGACATCCGCCGACAATCCCTTTGTCCAGTTCCAGGAGGCCTTTTCGCGGCAAATGGTGGCCGCCCTGGATGCGTGGCGGGACTTCCGGGACCAATCACTGGAGCAGCTGTTCCTCGCCGTTTATGGCAACCCCGTGTTGCAGGCGATGGTCGGTCTGCGCGCCACCGACGACGAACCACGGCGCCGGCCCGGCCTGGAGCCGGAGGAGATCAGCTTCATCAAAGACCGCTTGGCCGATCTCAAGGCGAGGATCGGGGTCGGTGGCTTGCGCGAAGCCGTGATGCGCGGCTTGGTTTACATCGGCCTGGCGGGACCCGGCATCGACGAGCGGGTATTCAATGTCCTCAACGACATCCGCGGCGCGTACGGCGATCTCAGCCTCGCTGACTTCAAAATGCTGCTGCGCGAGCAGTTCTTCGCCCTAATCCTTGATCAGAAGGCTGCCCTTGCCGCCATCCCGGCGATGCTGCCCAAGGATGCCGCCGCGCGAAAAACAGCGGTCGAGCAGATCCGCGCGGTGGTGACGGCGAGCGGCACACCTGAGGGAACGCGCGCCCAACGGCTCGCCGAAGTCGAGGCGATGTTCGCCGCTGTGTGAGCCGGGGCGATCGCGCGCGCCTTGTCAAGCAGCGCCAACCACCGAACCTGCTCGCGCCGGCGCGAGCCAGCGCCAGTGGTCGTGCGTTGAGTGAATGAGAAGGGACAATAGAATGGCTGGATCAGCTGAAGGCGCAGGGGCGTGGGGAGATTGGGGGAACTGGGCGGCGACATGGGCGGAGGCGCAACAACGCCTGTGGCAGAATTGGATGGCGTTGGCGCAACCCGCCGCGGCGCAGGCAGCGGCCGGCGATGGTGCGACCGCCGGCTGGCAGGACGGCCCTGCCCAGTGGCTGCGGCTGATTCAAACGGCGGTCTCGCCGGCCGCTCCCGGTTTCGGCGGTTGGTTCGTCGAGCATTGGTCGGCACCGCTGCGCCTCTTGGGTTCGCTGGCCGCCGGGCGGCAGGGGACAACGACGGCCGCGCTGCCCGCGGCCGATTGGATCGCGGCGTTTACCAACGCGTTCACCCCCTTTGCCACCGGCGCGGGGACGGCAGGCTTCCCGCAGGACGCCCTGATGCGCGGGATCGGTACGTTCTGGGGGTTGCCGATCGACATGTGGCGCCGATTGACCTCGTCGCTGTCGGCGCTGCCGGGTGATGCGGCGCTTGGCCTCAAGGCCGGCGGCATCAGCCAGCCGGGAGCGCTCGGGCCGGTTCCGCTGGAAAGGTTCCTGACCATCCCGCCGTTTGGCTACACCCGCGAGTGGCAGGAGCAAGGCCAACAGGCCAGCCGCGACTGGCTCGCCTACCAGCGTGCCCAGGGTGCCTATCTCGGCATCCTCACCCGCATCGCGGTGCGTACGGGGGAGGTCGTCTCGCAGCGCCTCGCTGCGCGTGCGGCGGAGGCAAAGCCGATCCAAGGTTTGCGCGAGGCCTACGATCTGTTCGTCGACTGCGCCGAGGACGCCTACGCAGAGGTGGTGACGGCAGCGGATTTCGGCAAAGTCAGCGCCGAGCTGATGAATGCGGCGATAGCGCTCAAGCGGCATGCCCAGGCAGCGATGGAGGAGACGGCCAACGCGGCGAACCTGCCGACCCGGCGCGAACTCGACACCCAGCACCGCCAGGGGCAGACGATGCGCCGTCAGCTCGTGGCGCTGCAAGACGAGCTGCGCTCCCGGAGCGCGGTGCCGGCCGCAGCGGACAGCACCGAGCTTGATGCCTTGCGTCGGGAAGTCGAGGCGCTGCGCGCCGAGGTCGCGGACCTGCGGGGCGGCGAGAAAAGCGAGAGCGCCAAAGGGACCAAGCCCGCGCGCGCCTCAGCGGCCGGGCGGGCCGCCAAGCTCGAGAACACGGAGGGCTGATCGATGTTTCCTTTCATGCTGCGTCCCGACCAGGTCATGCAGGAGGTTGCCACCTTCAATGACAAGATCGTCCGAGGTCTCACGACGCTCAGCAAGATCGGCCCGATCGACGTCGGCGCCAGCGCCAAGACGGCCGTCCATGCCGAGGACAAGCTGGTTCTCTATCGGTTCGAGCCGCTGGTCGAGCGGCCATTCGCGATCCCCGTGCTGGTGGTCTATGCGCTGGTCAATCGCCCGTACATGGCCGACCTGCAGGAGGATCGCTCGATGATCCGCAGGCTGCTGGAAGCCGGGCTCGATGTGTATCTGATCGACTGGGGCTATCCGGACGGCGCCGACCGCTACTTAAGCCTCGACGACTATATCAACGGCTACATTGGGCGGTGCGTCGAGGTCATCTGCCGGCGCCATTCGTTATCTGTCAATGCCGCTTGAAAATTCCCCGAAAGTGCCGGGCGAAAATTCCCTGGTCGGCGGGGTGGGTGATCAGCCGGCGTGTTGATCGAGGCTCCTGTTTTTGGGTGGCCTGCCGCGGCGGCGTGGCG
>JBATPX010000175.1:0-5145 GCA_049291695.1 Defluviicoccus sp. | reverse complement strand
GCGCGCGCCTTCGTAAGAGCGAGCGAGCATCGCCATCGCCGCACGAGCCTGCGCCCGGCGCAAGCCGGCTCCCGGCGCCACCAGGCCGATGGCGCGATCGAGAAGGTTCATGGTGGTTGACGCTCCGTCTGCCGGGATGGCGATCCACGCATCGTTTATCGTCTTGCGTTAGCTATCGCTTGGCGTTAGATTGAGGTGTGATTAAATCGTTCCGCAACGAAGCCGCACGCGCTTCCTGGGAGCGACGGTTTATCAAGGGTGTGCCACCGGACGTCTTAAGGATCGGCAAGCGGAAGCTTGTCCAGCTGCATCACGCACGCTCCCTCGACGACCTGAGGGCGCCGCCGGGCAACCGTCTGGAGACCCTGGCTGGAAACCGCGCGGGGCAGCACAGCATCCGTATCAACGATCAGTGGCGGGTCTGTTTCGTTTGGCGCGATGGCGATGCGTTCGATGTGGAGATCGTCGATTACCACTGACACGTGACTGGACCCCATGGGCGGCAACGGATTGACATCTCATGGCTGATTTTCCGCCGGTGCATCCAGGCGAGGTGCTCCGCGAGGACTTCCTGAAGGCCTTAGGCATGAGCCAGTATGCTTTGGCTCAGGCCTTGGGCGTGCCCGAGATGCGCATCAGCGCGATCGTCAACGGCAAGCGCGGCATCTCCCCAGACACGGCTCTGCGCCTCGGGCGCTACTTCGGTACGACGCCCGAGTTCTGGCTCGGCATGCAAACCACCTATGATCTGGAGCTGGCGCGCGATCGGAGCGGCACCACGATCGACGCCGCGGTGAAGCCGCGGGCGGCCTGATCAACCCTGACACGCAAGGTGCCGGAGGCGTACGCGCGCTTGAGAGTGTCCAGTTCGGCATGGTCCACGCCATCGCTTTAGCGCCGCTTTGTTTTCTCGAAGGTCGCTGCCAATCGCTCGGCGCAGCCCTCGGACCAATGGCGGGCACGCGCCTCGCCCTCGCCAGTCTCGACCCAGCTCTCGCTTGAGCCGGTGTTGATGGAGCTGCGCTGGCCTCCGAAGCTGGCGCGAAGGCGTAGATCTTGTCGCGATAAAGGGACCTGCAAAAGCCACGGCGTGACACAGCGGCGCCTGAATGCTGAGACGCAGCGCGCGCAGCCGCTATAATCCGGGCGATGTCCGCGCCGCTCGCCATTCTCCGTGAGGTCTTCGGCTATCCCGCCTTCCGCGACCGGCAGGAGGCGATCATCGATCACGTGACGGCAGGCGGCGATGCCCTGGTGCTGATGCCGACGGCGGGCGGCAAGTCTCTCTGCTACCAGATCCCGGCGCTGGCGCGGCAGGGGGTTGGGATCGTCGTCTCGCCGCTGATCGCTTTGATGCACGATCAGGTGGCGGCGCTGCGGGAACTCGGCATCGAAGCGGCGTGTCTCAACTCATCGCTCTCGCCCGACGAGGCAGCCGCTGTCGAGCGCCGCTTCGTGGCGGGCGCGTTCAAGCTCCTGTACGTCGCACCGGAACGACTGTTGACGTCGCGGTTCATGGCGCTGCTGGCGCGCGCCGTGGCGGGGCCCGGCATTGCACTGTTCGCCATCGACGAGGCGCACTGCGTCTCGCAGTGGGGACACGATTTCCGGCCGGAGTACATCCAACTTTCCGTTCTGCATGAACGGTTTCCTGACGTGCCGCGCATTGCGCTGACCGCGACTGCGGATCCGGCAACGCGCGACGAGATCGTTGCCCGCCTGCGGCTCGATGCGGCCGGCATCTTCGTCTCCAGCTTCGATCGGCCCAACATCCGCTACCGCATCGTCGACAAGGACAGCGCCCGCACCCAGCTCCTGGACTTCATCCGCACCGAGCATGCCGGCGAAGCGGGCATCGTCTATTGCCTGTCGCGCCGGAAGGTCGAGGAAACCGCCGCCCGGCTGGTGGGCCGTGGTGTCCGCGCACTGCCTTACCACGCCGGCATGGAGGCCTGCGCCCGCCGGCGTAACCAGGATGCCTTCTTGCGCGATGACGGCGTCGTCGTGGTGGCGACGATCGCCTTCGGAATGGGCATCGACAAGCCGGATGTCCGTTTCGTCGCCCACCTGGAGTTGCCGAAGAGCATCGAGGGCTATTACCAGGAGACCGGCCGCGCCGGCCGCGACGGCCTGGCCGCCGATGCCTGGATGACCTATGGGCTTGGCGATGCGGCGCTGCACCGGCGCATGATCGATCTGTCGGACGCCGACGAGACCTTCAAACGCCTGGCGCACAGCAAGCTCGACGCGCTGCTTGCCTTGTGTGAAAGCGCCACCTGTCGTCGGCAGCGCCTCCTCGCCTACTTCGGCGAGGCAAGCCCGCCGTGCGGCAACTGCGACGTCTGCCTCGACCCGCCGCAGACGTGGGACGGCACCGTGGCCGCACGCAAGGCGCTCTCGTGCGTTCATCGCACCGGACAGCGCTTTGGTGCCGGGCATGTCATCGACGTCCTGCTGGGCCGTGACACCGAGCGCATCCGCCAATGGCAGCACGATCGGGTGAGCACCTACGGCATCGGCAAGGAACTGGGCGAGAAGGAATGGCGCGCCGTGCTTCGCCGGCTGGTCGCGCTCGGCATGCTGGACGTCGATCATGGCAGCTTCGGCGCCCTCAAACTCGCCGAGGCCAGCCGCGCGGTACTGAAGGGCCTGCAGACGGTGACGCTGCGAAAACAGGCCGAGGCCCGCCCGGCACGCGCGCGCGCCACGATACCCGCGGCCAGCCTCGATGCGGCGGCCGGCGCACTCTGGGAGCGGCTGCGCGTCTGGCGGAGCGATACCGCAAAGGCCAACGCCGTACCGGCCTACGTGATCTTTCACGACGCGACCTTGCTCGAAATCGCGCGCGCCTGCCCGCAAAGCATCGCGCGTTTGCGCGATGTCCCCGGCATCGGCGCCGCGAAACTGGAACGCTACGGAACGGCACTTCTGGAGATTTGCCGCGCGCATGCCGCCGAACGCGGGTTGGTGGCGGCTGAGGACAGCACGCAGCTTCTCCCCACTCCTGCGCCTCCACCGGCCGCGCCGCTCTATGACGGGCTGAGCGAGACCGCCAGCCTCAGCCTGCACCTCATGCTCGACGAAGGCTTGAGCGTCGCGGCGATCGCTGCCCGCCGCGGCCTCAAGGAGTCCACGATTTACGGCCACTGCGCCGACGCCATTGCCTATGGACTGGTCGCGCCCGAAGCGGTGATTACGCTGCCTTATGAGGACCGTGCTAACATCGCCGCCGCCTTGCGCGAACAGCAGGCGACCGGCGAAGCACGACTGAAGCCGGTGTTCGAGCGATTCGATGGACGCTACGATTACGGTCTCTTGAAATGCATCGCGGCGGCGCTGTCGCGCGCGGACGCGGCTGACGGAAGCGGCTGAAACGGCAGCAACTCCCACCCTCGCCGCATCGGTTCTGGGCAGGCTGCGATCAATTCAGGCACGATCCCGCCCGCAGCACGGCACTACAATTCGCGCTCTTGACACGATCCGTCTGGAGAGCCTCGCCGTCCATTGCCGACTTACCCCATCGCAGCGGCCTTCTATCCGCTTCCTGTTCGTCCGCTCCAGATTTTGCCTCGGGCTTCCTTCGCTCCTTTGCAAGCCCCAACGGGTAAAGCAGCAAAGACACGGTCCTAATCAAGGGACTGGGCAACGCGGAACCCTTTATAGCTGCCACGGTCGATGGGTTTGCGCCTGCCACGGTTGGCCGAGCGGAGGTCGCTCGGAACGTAGTCCCAGGAACCACCGCGGACGACCCGGACGCGGGACGAGTCTCTTGCTTCGCCGTCGGTCCAGGCCGATCCGTCAGCGGGAGCACCTCGATAGTTGTTATGCCAGACATCCTCGACCCACTCGAAGACGTCGCCGAGCGTGTCAAAAGGACCGAAGGCATTGGCGTGAAAGCTGCCGACCGGCGCCGTGTAGGCGTAGCCGTCGGTGCAGCCGGCAACATCCCATCCCGCCGCCCCGGGGATTCCGGCCTTGGCCGTCTGATCAGCGCCGTTGGCATAGGCGCAGGCTTGGTTCGGGTCCTGGCCCCAGAAGCGCGCCGTCGTCGTGCCGGCGCGCGCCGCATACTCCCATTCCGCCTCGCTCAACAACCGATAGCGCTTGCCGGTTGTGCCGCTGAGCCAGTCCGTGTACGCCCGCGCATCCTGCCAGCTGACGCAAGCCACCGGATGGCGGTCGTCCTGAGCATAGCCTGGATCCCGCCAGCTCTTGTCGGGATCCTTGGCGATACGCTGGCCGGTCCAGATCCAGCAGCCGTCGCCGGCACCGCGGCCGGTCGCCTTGACGAACGCTGCGTACTCGCCGCGTGTCACCTCATACTTGCCGGCGGCAAAGGCAGCGACGCTCACCCGATGCTGCGGCTGCGCGAGGTTGCGAAGTCTGAACCGCAGGCCCTCACGCTTCTCTTCGCCCGGCGCGGCACCCATCATGAAACTGCCGGCGGGGATCACCACCATCTCCGGGCATTCGGCACAGTCGCGAAACACCGTGCCCGGCTTCAGCGGATCTTCGGCGACCGCCACTGGCGGCGAGCCTGCCAGTGCCGGCACCGCCATCAACTTCATCATGACGATGGTCAAACGGCTCGTCGTCATCGATGCCTTCCCGCCCCCAGCGGTTTCTGCCGCCCATCACCGGCACGCCCACCTGCGGTGAGCGTCCTGGACCGTGGATGAATACGTTTGCCATAGCAACCCGAGTATCTGCCAAACACAACACGCAGCTGCCAACGCCGCGACGGCGCACGGCTTGGTAGAAGCTGGTCGAATGCATGCTGCGGCCGATGCTGAACAACAGTGCCCGCGGCGATGCGGTGTACGAGGCGTTCGCCGGCAGCGGCAGCACCATCATCGCCGCCGAGAAGTCGGGCCGACGCTGCTTCGGCATGGAGATCAAGGTCATCGATGATCTGCTGCCATTCGAGCGCTTTCTGGCGGCGGGCGGCCAGACGGTCGATGCACGACGCCGACACTCTGCGACCGAAAGCGCCAATGGCTCCGGGCAGAACAACTTTTTCAATACAGCCAATGCGATGAGTCGCCTTCATGCGCTGGCCGGCCGGTCGGCTGGATTCGGCGGCGCGCGACCGCTACCCTGACCACCGGCGGCCGCCGGCCGATCGTTCGGCGCGGCGGGGCGGGG
>JBATPX010000174.1:0-25703 GCA_049291695.1 Defluviicoccus sp. | reverse complement strand
GTCTCAGGGAGCTGGCCGGGTACGACAGTGCCTACCTCAATGGCGACCGACCGGTGCGATAACGACCGAGCGCCATCCCCGGAGTCGTGCCCCGGGTCAAAAAAAGTTCCGAGATGCTGACCTGGATTAGTGCAACCGCGTCCCGTTTGCATGACACTGAGGCAGTATTGTCGTGACGAAGGTCCCACGGCTGCAAACAGTCGGGGCCTGAGGACTGCAGGAGCGGGACATGCAGATCGCGTTTCATCAGGAAGGCTTAAGTCGTAGTCTTGCGCGGGAAAAAACGGTGCTATCGAGCATCGTAGGCAAGGTTGCGGCCCGTCAGGCGTTCGATGCGTCTGACGCGGACGACGACCGGGCGACCGCAACGGCGGGCGCCGCTGTGGTTCGGCTCGATCCAGCGCGTGGTTTCGATGCCGGCGTCTCCCCAGCGATCGCGTTTGCTTTGACGCGTGCCAGCGCCGGGGCGGTGCGGCTCGATCCGGCGCGCGGGCACGAAGACGGCGATTGGTGGCAGAGGGTGCCATCCGCAAAAATCGAAGACGTCGTGGCCGAACACGGCGCTATGCTCGACGAGACGGGCGATGAGCCCGTCGAGCTGCTGCCGAAACCGCCGCAGCAACCGGTCGATAACCTCCCGGATGCGCAAACGCCCGAGCCGCCGAGCGTGCCGCCGGTGGTACGTCTCGGACCGGAGCTGGATGCGGAGGGGCGGCGCTTGCGGCATTGGCTGTCGCGATCGCGGCTGCTTAAGCGGCTTCGACTGCTTCGCGTACGAGACGAATCGGCAAAGGGCATTCTCGGACTGCTGTTGCGGCGCTCAGCACTTGGCGCGCAAGGGTCGGGTCCGCTCGATCGCGGCGAACCATTGTCCGCAGGTGCGCGGCCGGCGGACCTCCAGGCGGTGGTGACGGATACCGGCGCGCCGGATCGCTCGCCCGAACCGCCGTTCTCCGCCCATGCGGCACAGGAACCCACTGAACCCACAGCTTGCGAGCGCGACGAGACGCCATCCATTGCCGAACGCGTCAGCGCGGTGCCGGCCAGGTTAAAGGACTCGCTTGGCCTGGGCGAGGGAGTGCCGGTTTTTCTGTTTGCCGGCGAGATGTCCTACGCCGCGGGCATCGATATCCTGACCGAGGCCCTGATTGTCATCTGCCAGTGTCAGCAGGACGCGCGGTTTGTTCTTGTCGGTGACGGTCCGTTGAAGAGCACCATGGAGGCGCAGGTGGCGCGTGCCGGTTTTGCGCACCATTGCCGGTTTACCGGCGACCTGGCGCCGGCCGAGTTCGACCAGTTTCTTACAGCGTGCGATGTTGTCGTTATTCCTGCCCGCGAACGCCAGGACAGCGGCTTACCGGAGCGGGCGTTGTCTCTTGGCAAGCCGGTTCTGACGACGCATGCGGCGCACATCCGCGGCATCGTCCACGGGCAAAACGGTTTGCTGGCATACGACTGTGCAAATTCGCTGGTCTGGGGCATTCGCGAGCTTCTCACCAAGACATTGCAGCCGTACCCACAGCCGCGACCCGTTGAACGGCAAGCGGCCTGACGCTCCACGGGTTATCAGGATAGGACACTGCCTGCCGCAGTGACGGCTGGTATGCAAAAAATGCTCAGATATCATGGCCATGATCACGCATGGTCGCGTGGCAATAGTGGCAAACTGATCTGAATCAGTGCACCATGTTATCGCCTCCGTAGAATACTTCAATTGAACGCGGGATTGGCGCGGGTCCAACAGTCCGCACGCCCCTCTGGTGTGATGCGGTTTCGGTGGGGTGTCGGCATGTCACTCGACCCCACCAAAGGGACGCGCGGCGACCCATCATGTTTCAGTGAGCGGATAAGGAGAACAGCCATGGCGTCGAGTACGGAAGAGTTCGACAAGGAAATGCAAACCCTGCGGGCAGAGGTTGAGCGGCTTCGCGCCGACCTAGGCTCGATCGTCGGTACCGCCGGTAATCTGGCATCCGACGCTGGCTCGGCCGCGGCCGACGCGGTTAGCAAGACGGCGAAGCGAGCCAACGCCGCGGTCACCAAGGAGATCGAAGAGCGGCCGCTCGCCTGCATCGGGATCTCGTTCGTGATCGGTCTGGTGCTGGGCCTTCTTTTCGGCCGCTGGCACTGAGACCCGTTCGCTTTCGGTTTAGCCCGTTGCGTGGGGCGCCATGATGGAACGGATCCTCGCCCGTGCCCTGATCACCACGGGGCTGATCATGCTCGCGGCATTGTTGGGGTTGACCGCCGCCGGTTTCTTTCTGGCGGCGGTCTACCTCGCGGTGCTGCCGCTGGGGCAACCTTGGCTGGCGCCGGCGATCACCGGCGGCGTGGCGCTGCTCGTCTCTCTCGCCCTTGTGCTGGGAGCGACAGGCGGGCAGAGAAAGCGGACCACCTCCCCGTCAGCGGCCGGGTTCGCAGCACAAGGGCGCCGCGCCCTCGGCCAAGACGTGGCGAAGGACGTTGAGCTTTGGGTCCTCGCACATAAAAAGCAAGCGGTCGCAGCCGCGCTCGCGGCCGGCTTCGCCTACGGGGTCAGCCCGCGGCTGCGTCAGGCCGTGCGCCGCCTGCTCGGGAACTGACCGCTGCCGCGCTGCGGCCGACGCTCTGCCCCCTTCCGGTCGATGGCGTTACATCGGCCATGGACCACAACAGCGGCAGGATAAGGAGCGCGCCGCTCGCTTGGTCTGCGTGTGGTCTGTGGCATGCGAGGCGCGCACCGCCATCGAAGCGGGCGATAATCTCCTTGCCCTCGCTCCTTGCCCTCGATCGGTCAGAGACCGGCGAGCGGCAGCCCTGACTCAAGCACAAGCGAATGGGCACGCCGGAAACGACGTGTGTCGGCGTTGCGTCATCGTATGCCGCGGATCCACCCTTGCGGCGTAGGGAGAGTCCGCTACGCTGGTGGCTCCACCACGTCCCGCGCCACAGGCGCCGAATGCGCACCACGTGCCTGCTCTTGACGAGAGTAACCTGAGCATGCCTCGCCATACCATCTCGGTTCCGCAGCGCAAGAGCCTGTCCTCTCGCTTCTGGCAGAGTGCCTCGGGATTTTGGCGGGGCTCCCTGAGGATTTGGGGTTTGGTTGCGTTGCTTGTGATCATCGTCCTTCTTAGCTTGCTGGTGCAGTACCGCCTCAACATCTGGAACCGCGACTTTTTCGACGCACTCGAACGCAAGGACGGGCCAGAGCTCGGGCAGCAAGCGCTGGTGTTCGTACCGCTCGTCGTCGCCAGCACGACGATTGCGATTTTCGGGGTGTGGAGCCGCATGACGGCCCAGCGCAAATGGCGCGATTGGCTGAGCCAGCACTTGATCGCGCTCTGGCTCGCGAATGGCCGCTACTACCGGCTTCACCTCGCTCCTGGCGACCACGAGAATCCGGAGTACCGGATTGCCGAAGATGCAAGGGTGGCCACAGACGCGCCCATCGACTTCGCCGTCGGCCTGCTACAGTCAGTGCTGATCGCAATCACCTTCATCAATGTTCTTTGGGTCGTGGGCGGCGACCTCGTTATTAACGCCTCCGGTCGGATGATTGTCGTCCCCGGATATCTGGTGATCGCGGCGGTCGTATACGCGGCGTTGGCTACGTCGGCGATGCTTCTCATCGGCCGCCGTTTGGGTCCCGTTGTCGAAGCAAAAAACGAGGCCGAAGCGGAATTGCGGCATGCGGCCACGCGCCTGCAACAGCGGGCGCTTCGGGACGGCGACTGGCAAGAGAACAGCGTCATGGAGTCTGCCGTCGGAACCGCTCTGGGCCAAGTGATCACGCAGTGGCGGCACCTCTGCGCGCAACTCATGCGGACAACACTGATCTCGCACGCAAACTCCCTTCTCAGTCCGCTCGTCGGGTTGATCCTCTGCGCGCCGAAGTATCTGGCCGGCATGATGACACTGGGCGAGGTCACGCAGGCGACGGCAGCGTTCTTTACGGTCCAGGCCGCGTTAAATTGGCTCGTCGACAACTATCCCCGTCTGGCGGACTGGCGCTCCTCGGCCCATCGGGTGGCGACGCTGCTTGTTTCGCTTGACGCGATCGACGGTCTCGAAGATGTCGCGCATTCCAGCAGGATTCCTCGCGGCGAATACGAGAAGCCTTAAGTTTCGGCTGCGAGACGGTGGGTAGTGGGCAGTCGCTCAGTTTGCATCACAGAGGTCTCAAAGTGAGGTCCATCGGTGACTCTGATACTGACCTGGGTTAGTGCGCGATCCTCCCCGAATGCGTACAGTCAAACTATTCATTTTTCATGGAAAGATTAAGTCTAGGGCCAGAGCTTTGGCGAGCGGGCGTGATCTTTCGGTACGGATCAGAGGAGCAAACATGAAAAGCCAGTCTTTCGTTGCCAGCGCGGCCATTCTCAGCGCAATTTTGCTAGCGGCGCCGGTGAGGGCGCAAGGCGTGCCGCAGACGGTCAGCATCGAGCACGTTGATGTTCAAAAACTAGCGGCTGGGTATCGCTCGTCGAAGATCGTCGGCAGCACCGTCGTCAACGACGGCAATGAGAAGATCGGCGAGGTCGAAGATCTCCTCGTTGAGCCGAACGACAAAGTTCTGTTCGCCGTGCTGTCGGTGGGCGGATTCCTCGGCATTGGTGAGCAATTGGTCGTCGTGCCGTTCAACAGTCTCCGGATCGAAGGCAACAGAGTGATGCTGCCCGGTGGTTCCAAGGACACTCTGAAGTCATTACCAGAATTCAAGTACACGGTAGAGTGATGATAAGCGGTAAGCGTTCTGACATGAGCACACACTCTGGTTGGACATGGGATATTTTTTATTCGCGCTTGTGATACAGGCTCTATCTATCTTGGGTACTGTCAATGTGCTCGCGAGCGGAGCATAGACGAACGCAGAACTGCTGTGGACTCTGTTGGTCGTTGTCCTGCCTGTGGTTGCTGTGATGTTCTGGTTTATGGCCTTCTATGCGGCACAACGGCTCCCGCCTCAGCTCAGTCATTCGGGGAGGGCGGCGGGAAACTCGCAATTCTATGAACCTAAAAGGAGAGATGCATGTCTCTAATCAGTTTGGTTATCGTCCTGATCGTCGTTGGCGTGCTGCTATGGGCAGCCAATACATATATCCCGATGGACAGCAAGATCAAAACCATCATGAACATCGTGGTGGTCATTGCGGTCGTGCTCTGGCTGTTGAGTGCGTTTGGAGTCCTTGGGTCAGCTGACGCGATTCGGATCGGCCGGTAGCGACATCTGACCTAACAAGACAGGAGACTTGGTCATGGACGCAGATCGTATCAAAGGGTCGATCAAGCAAGTTACTGGCGGCATCAAGGAAGCTGTTGGCAAGCTTCTCGGCGACAAAAAGACGGAAACGGAAGGCAAGGCTGAAAAGACCGAAGGCGAGATTCAAAATACCGTCGGCGGCGTGAAGGACGCGGTTCGCGAGACGATCGAGAAGAGTTGAGGTGAACCGCGGCTGTCCGTAAGGCATCGAGCGGAACCGGCGCCAGAATCGATGATGGCGACAAATTGATTGAAATCCGAGCCGGGTGCGGCTCGCTGCGGCGAGAATGGGCGCTCCGGGCTTAACCTAAGGAGATCTCGGCAGCGAGATCGGGTGTCAGGTGGTCAGGTGGTCACCTGCCACGTCCGGAGTCTTTATTCCTTCGGGCAGCTTTTGTAGAGTGGCGCAACTGATCGTGTTTCACTGTTGGGAGCTGGGCGAATGAGCGAGGACGACAAGACATACAGCCAGGAGATTCAGGATCGGATCCGCGAGCTTGCACACTCGATGTGGGAGTGGGCGGGGCGCCAGCAGGACGCAGCCCTGGAGTATTGGGTTGCCGCCGAAAAGGAAGTCCTGGCGAGCCTGCGCGCCACGGCGGAAAAACTGACGCCGGGGGGAAAACCGGAGAAGGCCACGGAGCCGGAGGCGGAGGCCGCAGCGGCTGCGGCTGCGGCTGCGGCTGCTCCTGCCGCAACGCCGGAGCCCGTTGAGACCGGCGCGACGCCTGCGGGCGGAACGGAAGCGGTCGAACACCCGAAGCCAACGGTGGCGAAGCCGAAGGTGGCGAAGCCGAAGGTGGCGAAGCCAAAGAAGAAATGAACCTGTGTGCCGCCGGTTGTCGTGGCTTAAAGGCCGAATAACGCCCCCGTAACGATCACCCGCGTTTCGATAGTCTTGGCGGCCAGGCCCGCGATCGTCACGGCGAGGCGGTCGTTGGCGTCGTCGGCGGCGAAGGTGACCTGGTTCTCCGCCCCGTCGCTGGCGATCACGGTTGGCGCCTTGAGGAGCGTGACCGTGCCGGCGGTGTTACTGATGACGCCGCTCGTAAACCGGCAGACCTGATGCGCGCCATGGTGCGGTTCCAGGTGAGGGAAGCGACCTCGGTTCCAACCTTCTCCGTCGCAATATCAATGGCTTAAGGAGCCGGCCGACAAGCCCGAATTCGATCGCCTGCACGCCGAGAACTCAGGAGCTCGCGGGCGGGGTCCGCTATTTCAATCCGGCGCCGGCTCGCGGCCGCCGAGGAACTCGCTGAGCCCGGCCAATCCGTCGACACGGTCGGCGATGACCTTCAGCACGGCGAGCAGTGGCACGGCCATCAGCGCGCCAGAAATACCCCACAACCATCCCCAGGCGACGACGGCGAGGAAGACGACCACGGCATTGAGTGTCAGCCGGCGGCTCAGCACGATCGGCGTGATGACGTTGCTCTCTACGACCTGGCAGGCGATGTAGATCGCCGGCGGCAGCAGCGCATCGGAAAGCGCTGGGAACGTCACCAGCCCGACGATGAACACGATCGCCGTCCCCACCGCGAAACCAATGTACGGGATGAAGTTGAGCAGCGCCGCCATCGTCCCCCAAAGGGCCGCGTTCGGCAGGCCGATGGCAAAGAGCCCCAGGCCAATGGCCAGCCCCAGCCCGGCGTTGATCAGCGTGACCGTTCCGAGGTAACCGGTGATGTCTTTCTGGATTTGATTGGTGATGGCGACGGCTTGCTTCTTGTGACGGAAGCGCGGCAGGGACCGGACCAGCTTTTCCTGGAACATCGTTCCGGAAGCCAGCAACAAATACAGCAAGACGGTGATCATCAGCAAGGTGACGCCGACCTGCTGGACCGTGCCGAGAACGATAACGGCGGCGTCGGCAATGCCGACACTCGGACCGCCACCCTTCTGCGCCGCCTCCGCGCTTCCACGCTTGCCGGTCTCGATCAATCCCTCGACCTGCTCCTTGGCCTCGGTCAACTCCTTGATCGGTGTCTTGATCTTGGCCTGGATCTGGCTCAACACCTTGGGCGCTTGCGACATCCACGCCGAGGCGGGGTCGGCAAGAAAATAAATGCCCGTTCCGCCCGCGCCCAGCAGTCCGGCGACAACGATCAGCGCGCCGAGCGGCGGCGGGATGCGGAGCCGCGTCAGCAAGCGCACCACGGGCCAGAGCACAAAATAAAGGATCATCGCCGCGACCAACGGCATCAAGATCGCCTTGGCAAAATAGATCGTATAGAGCGCGGCAAGAACGAACAGGCCGGAGACCGCCACCGACTGGATTCGCACGGCCGCGGGCAGCGACGGTGATTTCGGCTCAACCTCTGGCCCTGCGCTGTTACCGTCGGAAGGCGGGGGCAGGGAGGATGCTGCATCATGGGACATAGGATGCACTGTATCATGACGTGCGGTGGCGGCCGGCAAGGTGATCAACACCATCGCCGACAACTACGCTACCCGCAAGCATCCTAAAATCAGGAAGAGCGTGGCGAGCCAGCCCCGCTGGGTCTCCCACTTCACGCCTACCTGGGCGTCCTGGCTAAACGCCGTCGAGGGATTCGCTTGACAGCGACGGTCTGCTTTCGGCTTCGCCCTTGTTGGCAGACCCGGTCATCGCGCGGTTGCAGAGCCACCAAGGCCGGCAACGCTTTCCCGCGCTTGCTGTCTTGCTGCATCGGACAAGGCCACCAGGCCGATCTCGGCGAGATAACCGTCTGGACCAATCGCCAGTTCCCGCGTGTACTCGATCAAGAAATCTTTCATTCCGGGCGCGACCGAAAGGTGGTCAACCTTGGCGTAAAGGTAAAGCGGACGGACGAGCGGGTAGGTGCCATCGGCGATCGTTTCCTCGGAGGGAATGACACCCTCGATCGGATTGGCGACGATGGCACCCCTGTTTTCAAGCGCGTAAGAAAACCCAAACAGGCCGAAAGCGTCAGGTTCGACCTGCAAACGCTTAACAATGTCGACGTCGTTTTCGCCCATGTCGACGTAGTGGCCCCCATTGCGTATGGTCGAACACACGCGCAGTTTGCGCTCGGCCGGCAGTGCCTTGATCGTTGGCTCACCTTCGCACCCCGGCAGCATTGCCAGTTCGACGAAGGCATCACGCGTTCCTGATGTCGTCGGTGGGCCGAGAACGACGATCGGCCGGTTGGGTAGCGCGGCATCGACGTCTCGCCATGTCTGATGCGGATTGTCCACCAGCTTGCCGTCGCGAACCACCTCACGCGCCAGTGCTTCGAACAAATGCCGGCGGGTGACGCCGAACCCCTGGACCTTGACGGAACTGGCGAAGGCGATGCCATCGCTGCCGATCTTGATCTCTGCGATTTCTTTCACGCCGTTGGCGGCGCAGCGAGCCCGCTCTGCGGCGGTCATCGGCCGCGAGGCGGCTGTAATGTCTGGATGGGCGGCACCAAGGCCGGCGCAGAAGGCATTCATGCCGCCGCCGGTGCCCGTGCTCCGATTGACGACCTTGAAGCCGCTGGTCTTGACGAAGCGGTCAATAACACGGGCCGTGAACGGGAACACCGTTGACGACCCGACCACCTCGATGTTGTCGCGTGCTTCCGAGCGCGTCGACAAGATGAGCAAGACGATCATCACGCTCACCGCTAAGGTCGCGTAGGCAATGCGCATCATGTCCACGTCCCCGGTTGAATCTGGTTTTACCGCTTAATAGTCGAGAGAAATATCAAGATGGCCAGATACGGGTCAAGGTAAAGCGCGGGTCTCAAGGCCATCAGTGAGAGCTTGCGCATTCGAAAATGTGATTGGCAGTGCACACTGTTACGAGGGCGCCGAGAACTATCCGGCCTGAACGTGCAAGAATGTCACATTTATGTCAATCTACTGTAACACTGCATGACTACCGACGCCGGCGCATGGTCAGCAACATTGAATCTTGTCCACCGCCCCTTTCTCACAGTGAATGAGGAGCAGCAGTACCGCCCTCGCCGTTACCACTGAACTGATGGGGTGGATGGCCCCGGCACAAGGCCCTCAGCGGTCGCGGCGGCGTTGAACGGAACGGCTGCGCCGTAGGGGATGGCGGGATCGCCTGAGCGACCGTGGCGGAGGTATCGTCTGCGTTGAGACGGGGTGGTCCCGTCGTCAAGGAGCAAGGAGCAGACGATGACACCGTTGCGGAAGCGAATGATCGAGGACATGAAGCTGGCCGGCTTGGCCGCCAAGACACAAGAGGTTTATCTCAAGGCGGTCAGCGCCCTGGTAAAGCATTACGGCAACAGGCCTCCGGAAGATCTGTGCGAGGAAGAGGTGCGCCGCTATCTTCTCGATGTTCGGGAGAGGGGCGTCCGGGGAACGTTCAAGACCTGTCACTACGGTATTCAGTTCTTTTACCGGAACACACTGGGCAAGGACTGGGCGCTCTTTAAAAAAAGATCCGGCTTCCGAAGCAAAAGCGGCTGCCGCAGACCCTTTCCCATGCTGAGGTGCGGCGCATTCTCGATGGCGTCCGCAATCCGATCCACCGGGGTTGTTTCAGCCTGATCTATGGCTGCGGCCTGCGGATCAGCGAGGCCGCCACTCTCCCCGTCACCGCCATCGACAAGACCAGCGGCCTTCTGCGGGTTGTCGGCAAGGGCAACAAGGAACAGCTCGTTCCGGTGCCGCAGCCGATCCATGAGAGCCTTCGCCGGATGTGGCAGGCAGAAGATCACCGCGACCGGCACTGGCTTTTCCCCAACAGCTGGCGCACCGGTCCCGTCACCACCCCACCAACGTCCTGGCGTCCTGGTCCGCACTTTCGCCGACGCCGTCAAGGCGGCGAATCTTCCCGGCCGCGCGGCGGGCAACGCCGCACACTCTGCGTCACGCCTACGCGACCAGGCTCCTTGAGAAGAAGGTGGACACCCGCGTTGTCCAGGTGCTTCTCGGCCACGAGAATATCGCCACGACGACGATATACACGCACTTGACGGAACCGACGCGGGCGTCCTTGCGCAAGCTGCTCGACAAGATGATGAGCGGCTTCTGACGCATGCCCGAGGTGGCGGACGTTTTCCGTCGCTTCGGGGGCAGCTATCTGGAGGCTCATGGTGCGGCGATGCTGCCATCGCATCGTCGCGCCATCGCCGACATCATCGCCTGCCGGACCGAAGTTCTCGGCGGACAGCAGTGGTGCTGTGTGCGGCACCCTGCTGCACGTCTTCCATTCCTGCCGCAACCGCGCCTGCCCGAAGTGTCATGGCGAACAGACGCAGGCTTGGCTCGAACAGCGTCGAGCCGAGATGTTACCCGTTCCCTATTTCCACGTCACCGTCACCGTGCCCGAGGAACTGCGCGCCGCCCTGCGCCGGCATCAGATCGACGGCTACGGTGCACTGATGAAGACGACCACCGGCGCGATCATCGACTTGGCCCGCGACTAAGCGCTCTCGTCGGCGGCACGGTCGGCGTACTGGTCGTGCTCCACACCTGGACGCAGCGGCTCATCTTCCACCCCCACGTTCACTGCCTGGTCACCGGCGGCGGCCTGTCCAGCGACGGCGCCACCTGGCATCCCGCCGGAAAGACCTTCCTGTTCCCCAAGCCGGCGCTCGCCACCCTGGTCCGCGCCCGTTTCCTAAGACGCCTTCGCCAGGCTCTGCCCGGATGTCGATCTGCCGCGCCATGTCTGGCGGACACCCTGGGTCGTCCATATCACGCCGTGGGGCGAGGGACAGCAGGCCGCGCTCGATTATCTCGCTCGCTACGCTTTCCGCATCAGCATCACCAACAACCGCATCCTGGCCGTCGACGCCGAGACCGTCACCTTCCGCTACAAGGACCGGGCGGCCGATCGCCATCGCAACGAGACCGTGTCCGGCCACGAGTTCATCCGGCGCTTTCTCCAGCACGTCCTGCCAGCCGGCTTCCACAAGGTTCGCTATTATGGCCTGTGGCATGCCTCCCGCCGCGACCATGCCCGCAACCTGAGGAATGCCCTTCTGCTGGAGCAACCAGCCGAACCGCCGGCGGAACGGGCCGTCACCGAGGTGCCCGAGCCTTCCGCCGACCCCCAGGCCTCGCCATCGCCACGCCGCTGCCCGCATTGCGAGACCGGCCATCTGACCCTGTTGCGCCGACTATCCCCTGTACAGCCACGAGGGCCTTGATGGTGCCGATCCGGACGCCGATCATTCCGACAGTCCGACCACCCGCCACCTTGGCGCGGGATCGGCAACTCACGCCCATCGTTATTCCCGTGCCCTCGAAAATCGGCAAAAGACCGCGCTGCAGCCGCACGATCGGCGCTTCAGGCAGCCCAACACCGCTGCTCACGTTCGCCCTCAATCTGTCGCTCGACCGGCTCCGCCACGTTGTCGCCCACAAGCGGCGGTAGAAACCTCCATCAGCCTGTCCTTCCACCCTTCCGAGAACTCGTGGTCGGACGCGTCCGTTCAACCGAGCCTGCGCGCCCGTGAAGGGCACGCAAACTCTAATTCGTTGGCGTGCGCGCCCATCCACTGTTCAACATTCGCCATCTCCGACAAGGTTCGGATGATCGCCTAGGTTCATGCACAATATCAACAGCTTGTCCGAATGGCACAGTTCGATCCAGGATATTTTTCCTGCCCAGTGCTGCTTTCGAAAGGCACCCGGGCAAGGAGCCGGTTAACCCCTTGAGAATGTTGGGAAGGTGAGATGGGTACTGACATGGCGCAGTTCTCACCGGGCGGAGAATGGGGCGATAGAGAGAACAGATTGTGTCCCTGGACGTGGTGTAACAGCGGTGGGAGCCGCGCGGTGTCCGGCGGGTTGCGCCGGTTGGGTCAGGTGGTTGTGGCCGGCAGCCTGACGAGGGCATCATCGCCGAGCGCGGGCGTCGTTTCCAGCCTCATGTAACGGGCCCGCTGGACGGCCCATTCGTCGTTCTGTTCCAGGAGGATGGCACCGACGAGACGGGTCACGGCGGCCTCGTTCGGAAGCGAGCAGGACCGTCGCCGAAGGCGGCGTAAGCCCGCGCAGCCCGACGACGTTGGTGCGCCGCTTGATCTCGCCGTTGAGGCGCTCCAGGGGGTTCGTGGAGTGCAACTTGGTGCGATGCTCCCTGGGGAACGTCATGTACGCCAGCACGTCCTCCTCGGCCTCGTCCATGATCGTGGCGAGTTGCTTGGCCTTGGGCCTGAGCTGGTCGGCGACCTGGCGCCACTGCGCCTTGGCGGCGGCGGCATCATCTTGGGCGAAGGCGGTGGCGACGAAGGCTGAGACGACGCGCCGTCCCTGGCGGCCGGCATAAGAGAGCAGGTTGCGCATGAAGTGGACGCGGCAGCGTTGCCAGGTGGCGCCCAAGACACGGGCGGCGGCGGCCTTCAGGCCTTCATGGGCGTCCGAGATCACCAGCCGGACCCCGCGCAAGCCGCGCCGCATAAGGCCCCGCAGGAAGTCCGTCCAAAAGGCCTCGGTCTCGGACGGGCCGATGGCTAGGCCCAGCACCTCGCGGCGGCCGTCGGTGTTGACGGCAACGGCGACGATTACCGCTTTGGAGACGATGCGGCCGGCTTCTCGCACCTTGACGTAGGTGGCATCCAGCCAGAGGTACGGCCAATCGCCCTCCAGTGGGCGGTTCAAGAAGCTCTGGACCTTCTCGTCGATCTCGGCACACAGGCGCGAGACCTGGCTCTTCGAGATGCCGGTCATGCCTAAGGCCTGCACCAGGTCGTCGACAAAACACATCGAGACGCCATGGATGTAGGCCTCCTGGATGACGGCGGTGAGCGCTTTTTCGGCCAGCCGCCGCGGCTCGAGGAAGCCCGGAAAATAAGAGCCCTTGCGCAGCTTCGGGATCTTCAGATCGACGGTGCCGGCGCGGGTCTCCCGTCGACAGCAGCGCTGTCGACCGGTCGCGATAGCCGTTGCGGTGGGTGAGACGATCCGGCGTGCGGGCCCCTTCGGCCGGCGCCGGTCAGCCCCTCCACCTCCTGCTCCATCAGGCGCTGGGCGGCAAACCCGATCATCCCGCGCAAGAGATCGGCGTCGGAACTCTTCTCCAGAAGGCTCTGAAGGCTCATCATGGGATCGGTCATCGTGATCGTCCTTTGCTTCGAGTTGAGTGTTGCAACCCAACCCTAACCGGACATCGCGATGACCCCCGCTGTGGATAACCCGCCCGCCTGCGCCAGACTCGGGACGGTCGCTCCGGCGGGCGGGTTACCCACAGCTCCTACACCACGTCCAGGGACGTGACCAGAGAACAAACGAGCCCCCTAGTGCACTGACACAAACATATGATTCACGGTGGGTCTGAAATATGCGAGTCTCGTCGCATGGCACAGACCGTATGTATCCTTGTTGGGGCTGAAGATCGCACGCGCTTGGCTGCGATCGTCGGCGATCGGAATCGTCCGCACAAGCACGTTCAGCGGGCTAACATTGTTCTGTTTTCGGCGGACAGGCTGCCGGCCCTCGAGGTGGCACGCCGGGCCGGGGTAAGCCGCCCGGCGGTGTGGCGCTGGCAGCAGCGCTTCGCCGAGGAGGGAGTGGCCGGGCTGCTGCGCGACAAGACGCGCAAGCCCGGCAAGCCACCGCTGCCTGCACAAACGGTGGCGAAGATTCTGGCACTGCCGTGCAGCGAGCCGCCGGGGCAGGCCACGCACTGGACGGGCCGCATGGTTGCCAAGGCCGCCGGCGTCAGCCTGCGGGCCGTGCAGCGCCTGTGGGAAGCCAACCGTCTCCAGCCCCACCGTATCCGCACCTTCAAGAAGTCCAACGATCCGGCCTTCGCCGACAAGGTCGAGGACGTCGTCGGCCTCTATATGAACCCGCCCGCCCATGCCGTCGTCGTGTCGATCGACGAGAAGAGCCAGATCCAGGCCCTTGACCGGACCCAGCCCGGCCTGCCGCTGAAACCCGGCAAGTGTGGGACGATGACCCACGACTATAAACGCAACGGCACCACCACGCTCTTCGCCGCCCTCAACATCCTCGACGGCACCGTGGTCGGACGCTGCATGCCGAGCCACACCCATAAGGAATTCATCAAGTTCCTCAACGCCGTCGAGCGCGCCGTGCCGGCCGGCAAGATCATCCATGCCATCGCCGACAACTACGCCACACACAAACATCCGAAGGTCAGAAACTGGCTCGCCGACCATCCGCGCTGGGTTTTCCATTTCACACCGACATCCGCATCCTGGCTCAATGCCGTCGAGGGCTTCTTCTCCACCATCACCAGACGACGCATCCGACGCGGCGTATTCAAATCCGTTGCCGACCTCCAGGAGGCAATCGGCCGCTACATCCGCGAGCACAATCGATCCTCCAAGCCCTTCGTCTGGACGAAACCCGCCGAAACCATCCTCGCCAAGCTCAACCGCCTACCTGTATCTTCCGAATGAGTCAGCGCACTAGCCGCGGCGAAGCTGGCGATGGACCTCGTTCTGCCCACCGAGCGGGCGGGCCCCAGGCCCTTGCCGATGCCGGATCGGGAGGAGCAATGGGCGCGGAGGCTGTTCGAGCGAGCCGTCGGCGGCTTCTACCGCACTGTGCTGCGGCCTGAGCGCTGGCACGTGCGCACGGGCGTTGCGCTCGACTGGCCGATCGACTGGTGGACGGAGGCCGCGCGCGACATCCTGCCGGGCATGCAGACCGACATCGTGCTCGACCATGTACTGGCGGGCCACCGTATCGTGATCGACACCAAGTTCACCGCCATCGTGACGGCGGGCTGGCGGCGCGAGACGACGCTGCGCAGCGGGTACCTTTACCAGATCTATGCCTACCTCCGGTCGCAGGCGGGACGTGGCGATCCGCTGGCCGACAGCGCCGAGGGCTTGCTGCTGCACCCTGCCATCGGTGAAACGGTCGACGAGGCCATCACAGTACAGGGGCATTCCATCCGCTTCGCCACCGTAGATCTCGCTGCCGAAAGCGGCGCGATCCGCGGGCAGCTTCTAAGTCTCAGCTTGGGACTTCAAAGCGAGGTTTCTGCCGACGCAGCTGCGCGCGTGTGAATGCGTAGTCGCTCGACATCTCGGCAGTTGCCGAACGTTCGGCGACGAAGCCAGTTCTTCGACTGCACACGCCTGAAACTCCCGGCCGTACGCGACGACAGACGGACAAGCCTCGAGCCCGACAGTCTCAAAACCGGCCGTCGCGCAGCCGCTCAGCGAGATCGTCGCGATCGCGAGGACGGCGAGTAGCGGCTTCCAGCTGATCACGTTGCACCTCGACGGCTCGCCGCATGGACTCGACGCGCTCGGCATTGCGGCCGGCCTGCCGGGCGCCGAAAAGCACCGCGGCAACGCTCGCCGCGGCGACAACCCGCCCCAGGAGCGCCAGGACATTCCGAAGCAGCCAGCCATGCAGGACCGGCCACATCAGCGCAGTCCCTTGCGCCGGTCATCGATGCGGGCCCACAGCATTACGCCGATGCCGATCAGAGTGATGGCGAGCAGCGCCCACTTGGCCGCATCGAGGTAGGGAACGAGGCCGACGATCGCGTCCTGCGTTTGGCCGACCGTTTCCTGGACGGCGCCGATCGCTCCTGCAGCGATGGTGCCGGCGGCAGCCACCTTCCCGCCCTTGACCGTCCGCGTCTGCTGCAGCGAGCGCTCGGGCGGCATCACCCCGGCGCGCACCAAGGCGGCATCGATCTGCGCCTCGGTGTACGGTTGCCGGCCGTTCTCGACCCGGATCATCGCCGTCAGGATTGGCTTGAGGCACTTGTGGTCATGCAGATCGAGCGGCTCGTCGATGCCGATGCCGCTCGCCCGGGCCACGAACCGGGCATAGGCCTCGGTATCGTTTTCGCTGGGCGGCGCCCACACCTGCACCAGCTTGCGGATCGTATCGAGGTGACGCCGGTCGTAATGCGCGATCAGCAGCACCGCCGCCGCCCGCAGGCCCATGATCGGATCTTCGAACTGCTCGAAGGCGCCGTCCGAGTTCAGCCTCGGCGGCACCCGTCCCTGCCAGCGGTTGTCGGGAACGAGGCGGATGTTGAGCGGGTTGTTGTTGCGGATGCCCCGCGGCAGCATCGTCTGAGCAGTCATGGTCACCTCCATTGGAAATGAAAAAGCCGCCCGAAGGCGGCCGCAGAAAGGCGCGATGGTGCTGTGGTGTCAGTGCAAGCCGACCGGATTGACCAGCAGGTAGCCGATGATCGACAGCAGCAGCGCGATCAAGGCGCCGGTGATGGTGACGCCGGTGTTCATCACCCGCTTGAAGATTTCATAAATCACATCTTCCTTGGCGACGTGGCTGGTCAGCGCGTCGCGGATCAGCTGGATGTCGTCCTTGACCGTGGCGAGTTCGCTCTTCTGGTCGTTGACCATGGTGCGGATGCCGTTATTCAGGATCGCTTTGATCTCGGAGACGTCGGTCTGCAGCGCGTGAATGGCCGCGGTGTGGTCTTCAGGGGTCGTAACCATGCCTCCCTGTCTTCGCTGTCGATGAGGGGAATGGGAAATCGCGGCCGGCGGCGGACGCGGGGTGGGCGGGACTACCGCTCTTCGGGCGGCTTGACGTGCCGGAACATCAGGAGGAGTGTCAGGTCATAGGCCGCCTTGAGCGCGCCGCCGAGCAACAGCGGCCAGGCGAAGCCACTGGCGGCCAGGAGAAGCCCGCCGAGGGTTGGCCCGAGCGCCGATGCAAGGCTGCGTGGCACCGCGGTGACGCTCGCCGCCGCTGGGCGCTCTGCCGGTGTCACCACCGCCATCACGTACGACGTCCGCGTCGGAACATCCATCTGTGACAACAGACTGCGAACCAGCAGCAGCGCCACCGCGAGACCGAGATCGTCGACGAACGGCACGATCATCAGACAGACGTTGGCCGGCAGATGGGTGAACACCATTGTGTTGATCAGGCCGATGCGGGCGGCGATGCGCGCCGCAACAAGGTACGAGATCGCCGACAACAGGTTGGTGGCGAAGAAGATCTTCGCCGTCGCCGCGAGCGACAGGCCAAACGTCTGGAACAACCACAGTGCCAGGAGCGACTGTATGACAAGCCCGCCGGCGAAGGCATCGACGCTGAACAGCGCGGCGAGCCGGAAGACGATGCCGCGTGACGGGCCGAGTGGTGTGGTCGCTTTCGCCTGCGCCATCGGGGGATCGGCCGGCAGCCGGCGGTAGATCAACCCGACCAGGAGCCCGACCGCGGCGTAGGCGACGAACACCAGCTGGTACACGGTGATGCGATCGGCGCCGGGCAGGCCGGCAAGGTGGTCGGGGACGATTGCCAACAGGGCACCGCCGGCGCCCAGCAGCGAGCCCACCATGCTGTAGCGGGCAAATAGGTCGGTGCGTTCCCGGTCGGCGATGGCACCGCTCAACGCCGTCTGCTCCAGCGGCAGGAAGACGCTGACGTCACCGGCCGAGGGATTGAGCGTGCCGACGAAGGCAACGAGCATGAGCGGCCAGAAGCCGGTGACCGCAGCGAACCCCATCCCCGTCGCCAGCATCAGGAGACTGGTCGCCAGCAACAGCGTCCGAACGCCGGCACGGGTTCCGTAGAAGCCGACGGCCAGCGTCAGCACCGCCGATCCCAACAGCGTTGCCGTGGTCAACACACCGACCTGCAGGGCATCAAAACCGAGACCGAGCAGGTAGGCGGGCAACAGCACACTGATGCAGCCGTCGGCAATCGAACGCATTCCGCGCGTGATCAGGATCAGCTTCGCCGTCGGCGTCGCCGAAGGAGGAAGAAAACGCATCGTCATCCAACGAAATTCGGGTCTTGGCGCTGTTTACCGCAAGCGGCTGCATTCCCCCACCGGGTGAAATCGATTCAGCCGGCGATGATGCAGACGATGGTGCCGCCGGTGGCCGTTGCCGGCTTGTCTCGGCGACTGATCAGCTCGGGCAGCGGTCCAGGCATTCCTTCAGTTTTGACCACCGCCGCCGCGTCTGCTTCCCCTTCACCGCGATCGCCATCGCCTTCCTCTGCCCGACGATGACGACGAGCCGTTTGCCGCGGGTGACGCCGGTGTAGAGCAGGTTCCGCTGCAGCATCGGATAGTGCTGGGTGGTCAGCGGGATGACGACAGCTGGGTACTCCGAGCCCTGGCTCTTGTGAATAGTGGTGGCGTAAGCGAGGACGATCTCGTCGAGTTCACCGAAGCCGTACGTCACCGGCCGGCCGTCGAACGCGATTGCCATCTCCGATGCCTCGGGATCGATGCTTTGGATCACGCCAAGATCACCGTTGTAGACCTCCTTGTCGTAGTCGTTCTCGACCTGCATCACCTTATCGCCGATGCCGAATGCGGAGCCGAAACGCTCGACCCGCAGCTCACCTGGTGGATTGAGCGCCTTCTGCAGATCGATGTTCAGCGACCGCGCGCCAAGGCCGCCGCGGTTCATCGGGCACAGCACCTGAATGTCGCGGATGGGATCGAGGCCGTATCGTGCCGGGATGCGCTCACGAACGATCTGCAGGATCTTGGTGACACCGTCCTCGGGATCGGCACACTCGATGAAATGGAAGTCGCTCGCTGGGTCCTGCACCCACTCCGGCATCAGGCCCTGGTTGATGCGATGCGCGTTGACGATGATCCGGCTCTCGGCCGCCTGGCGGAACACTTCCGTCAGCCGCACCACCGGCACCGCGCCGGACGCGATGATGTCGGCCAGCACTTGACCGGGACCAACGGACGGCAGCTGATCGACGTCGCCCACCAGGATCAGCGCCGCAGGATCCGGCACCGCCTTGAGCAGGGCGTGCATCAGCGGCACATCGATCATCGAGGTTTCGTCGACCACGAGCAGATCGCATTCCAGCATGTTGTCTTCGCGGCGACGAAAGCCGCCGTGTACCGGATCGGCTTCCAGCAGGCGGTGGATGGTCTTGGCCTCGAGGCCGGTGCTCTCCGAAAGGCGCTTCGCCGCCCGGCCGGTGGGTGCTGCCAGCGCGATGCGCACACCCTTGACGCCGAGGATCTTCAGAATCGAGTTGATCAGCGTCGTCTTGCCGACGCCGGGGCCGCCGGTAATGACGAGAAGCTTGGATTGGAGCGCCAGCCGCACCGCCTCGCGCTGGCTGTCGGCAAGCGTGATCGCTGCCCTGGTCTCTACCCAGGGAATGGCCTTATCGGCGTCAATCGCCGGCCATGGCAGGGAACCGACAGCCAGTGCGCGCAGGCGGCCGGCGATGGCGCGCTCGGCCCGATGCAGTCCGGCCAGGAAAATGCAGGGAGTCTCATCGACGGTGTCGGCAACAACGTCGCCGTCGCGCAGTTCCAGTTCCAGCGCCGTTTCGATGATCTCGGCCGGCACCTCGAGCAGCCCGGCGGCCATCGCGAGCAGTTCATCACGCGGCAGCCCGCAGTGCCCTTCGTCCATCGCCTCGGTGAGCGCATACGCGATCCCGGCACGCGCACGGATCATCGATGTCTTCTCGATGCCGAGCTTCTGGGCGATCTGATCGGCGCTCTTGAAACCGATACCGCGGATGTCGCGCGCGAGCCGGTACGGGTTCTCGGAGATCAGTCGAATGGCATCGGCGCCGTAGGTCTTGAAGATGCGGACCGCGCGAGACGTGCCGACGCCGTGGCTGTGCAGAAAGATCATAATCTCGCGGATCGCCTTCTGATCCGCCCACGCGGCGACGATGCTCTCGGCGCGCTTCGGCCCGATGCCGTCGACCTCCTGCAGGCGTTCGGGCTTCTGTTCGATGACGTCGAAGACCTGCTCGCGGAAGACTTTCACCAGTGCCTTGGCGTAGATCGGCCCGATGCCCTTGATCATGCCCGACGCGAGGTACTTCTCGATGCCCTCGGCGGTGGTGGGCGGCGCCGAGCGCAGGAAGTCGGCGCGGAACTGCACCCCGTGGGTCCGATCGTTGACCCACCGGCCGCTCGCCTGGATGAATTCGCCGGCGCTGACGGCCGCGGCATGGCCGACGACGGTGATCAGATCGCGCTGGCCGCGTGCCTTCACCCTGAGGACGCAGAAGCCGCTGTCCTCGTTGTGGAAGGTGACGCGTTCGACGAGGCCGACGAGGTTCTCGCGATCCTTTGCGAGCTGTGGTGCTTGTTGCATCTCACTTCCATCCCGCCGGCTGCTCGGAAAGGAAGACGTCAGATGCGCCGTGAGAGACGTTCCCTTTTCTCATATTCAATGCTGGAGCCCCGTCTCGGGCTCGATGGCGACATTGAAGTGGACGAAGCGCGGCAGCAGGTGTGACACGCGGTAGTCCGGCCGCGGCCAGCGATCGTCGGCACTCTGTTCCCGCGCTCGCATTTCGAGCAGGCCGAACCAGCACAATGGCCTCAAAATCCGCGCCTCGAAGGCAGTACGCGGAAAGTCCCAGGTGGCTTCGAGGACGCCGCTCACGGGTATCGTCGCGAGCCGCATCAGCCGGGCCGGTGTCGACCACTCATGCGCACCGACGGCAAGACACCACGCGGCAAGGCCCCAATGCGACTGCGGCCAGCCCTCCAGCGGCAGCCGGTCGAAGTAGGCGAGGTTCAAGCGGTTGAACGTCGCCCCCAGCAGGTCCGCCTGCAGCGCCGCGGCGTTGTCCGCCTGGGCCAGCATCCGGCCTCGTTTGGTGAGGACGAGCCTGTCCTTGGACTTGCGCAGCAGCCGTGCCTCCTGCAGGAGGAGACGCAGGAAATGCAGCGGCATGACGTCCCGCTCGTTGACCACCTTGCAGAAGCGCAGCACCTCCTGGACGTCGTAACCAGGCCACGTTATCGCGGTGGTCATCGCGGCGACGATCCGCCGTGTAAGGCTTCCCGTCGCGGTCAACGCGAGGCCTTCCTCAGCCGCCGCGTGGCCCAGAAGTAACCCCGCATTCCGCAGCAGCGCTGAGCCCGCAAACGCGTCCGCCGGCAGCGTCAAGTCGAAAGCGATCGCGCCGCGCTCGATCGGATCGTGGTCGGAGAGCGAACTGATGCTGTCGAAGTCGAGCAGCGTCCATGCCGGCTCGATGCCGTCGAGCCAGGCGATCACCTCTGGATTGTTGAGGAAACCGGGTCTGGTCATGAACCTCTCAAGTGCTTCCTCGGCTTGACAGCGCGCCCGGAAGGTTTCGACGGCGCATCCCGTCACGGTTACGCCGGCGTCACCGGCCTTAAGGAAGCCTCCGGTTTGATGCCGGCCCTGATGCGCCGCCGCAGTTGCCATCCATGCTTCGCGCCGGTTACGGTTGCGGGCAAGGAAAAAACTCAAGCAGGGAGCAAAGGGGGATGCCGGCCACGAACACAGATCAGCCCATTCGCCTTCTGCATCTATCGGATCTTCACTTCAAGGCCGGAACGGCCTGGGACGCCGACCCGGTGCTGCGAGCGCTGGCCGGCTTCATCGAGCAGGAGGTTCGCGGGGGGCTCGTGCCTGACCTGGTGGCGATCACCGGCGACATCACCTTCGCTGGCATCGCCAAGGAGTACGCGCTCGCCCGCAAATGGCTTGATAACCTGTGGCCGAAGCTGGGCGGCCTGGCGCCTGAGCGGCTGCTGTTGGTGCCGGGCAACCATGATGTCGACCGCAGCAAGGTCGTCCGGATGGCCAAGCTCAGTCAGAACGATTTGCTGGCAAAGGAATCGCAGGACGAGATCGCCAAGGTGCTCAGCGACGGCGAGGAGCGCGAAGTCCTGCTCAAGCGCCACGCCTCTTACCTCGATTTCGTCGCAACCTGGCTCGGTGCGCCGCAAGACCTGCCGTGGTGGCAGCGGGTGATCGAGATCCGCGGCTGCCGCGTGCACGTCGCCGGCCTCGATTCCGCCTGGATGGCGTGCGGAGACGAAGACCACGAGCGGCTGCTCATCGGGCACTATCAGATTACTCAGACGGTCGACGCTGCTGGGGAACCGGCCGACGACAGTCAAGATCCGGACTGGCGTATCGCGTTATTACACCACCCGTGGGAAGACCTTGCCCCATTCGACCGGAAAAAAGTGCGCTCGATCGTTCGCCAAAAGTGCGATCTTTCCCTCCGCGGTCACCTGCACGAGCCGCTATCCGAATACGTGATCCCGACCGACCCGGAACGCGGGTGTCTTGAGCTGGCCACCGGCTGTGTCTATGCGGGCAGCGACTTCCCGAACGCCTTCCAGTGGGTCGAGCTGTCGTGCCCAGGCAAAAGGGTGCGGATTCGCTTCCGCATGTGGAAGGACAACGCCTGGATCGTCGACCGCAACCCACCAAGTGGTCCGGGCGGCTATGCGGATTTCGAGCTGTACGCGAAAACTGACAGCGGGAAACCATTCGGTGCGACTACGCGCCCGCTCGACGTTCAGCTGGCCGCTCCTGCGGCGGGTGATAATAAATGGCTGCTCGTAATCGAGGCAAAGCTCGAAGAGATACTGCCGCTCGTTCCGAAACTACAAGACTTACTGCGTCAATTGTCGGGGGATTCTATGCTCTCTATTAAAAGGGTATCTGCCGGCAGCGTGATCTTGGAACTGGAGTGCTCCAACAAGGCTGGTATAAAGCTTCACAGTTTGGTTGCTGACGGGGAACTCCGGGAACTTCTGGGGTATCGAGTAAGGTTCATCGCCATCGCGCCACTGATCGCCGCGCTCGGAGATGACGACCGAGACGTCCGCTGGAGGGCGGCTGTCGCCCTAGGGAAAATCGGGGCACAAGCGGTGCAGCCTCTGATCCACTCCCTCAGGGATGAGCGGGGCGTCTGCAAGGTGGCGGCTATCGCCGTCGCCCTCGGGAAAATGGAAGCACACGCGGTGCAGCCTCTGATCCACTCCCTCAAGGATGCCGACTGGCGCGTCCGTAAGGTGGCGGCTATCGCCCTCGCCCTAGGGAAAATCGGGGCCGGAGTACAGCCACTCGTCGACTCCCTTAAGGCTGACAACGCGGACGTCCGCTGGGGAGCGGCTGTCGCCCTCGGAGCAATCCGGGATGCACGGGCGCTGCAGCCCCTAATCAACTCCCTCAAGGATGACAACGCGGACGTTCGCGGGATGGCGGCTGTCGGACTCGGAAAACTCGGGCATATGCTAGCGTTGTTCCCCCTAATCGATTCCCTCAAGGATGACAACGCGGACGTTCGCAGGAAGGCGGCTGTCGCTCTCGGAGAACTCGGGAATGAACTCGCGGTGCGGCCCCTAATCGATGCCCTCCAAGATGACAGCGCGGACGTCCGCGGGGCTGCCTGTGTGGTCCTTCGGCATCTCGGTCACCGACTGCCCCCAGGTTCCAAGAAACTTCAATAAGGCCAAACATGCTTTGCGGGAAATATTATGAGAGGTTCTGTGTCGGCATCGGAGGCGGCTCTTGGAATCGGCTTGGCGGTGGGCCGTCGGTTTTCGACCCTGTGGCTTCTCCACTGACCGACCGGCCCGCGCGAGCCGCATCGCATCCCGCCCGCCGAAATGAATTGCCGGTTGCGGTGCGGGCGCTGCGAGGGGTGCGCACGAAAGCCCTGGCGATGAAGCGCCAGCGGCGGCTGCGTGCGCGGATCGCGGATGAGCACCCAAGGAATCGCGGTGGCCTCGGCGACGTCGATGGCGGTCTCGACCCGCGTGACCAGCAGGTTGGGCCGCACGGCGCCCCACAGATAGAGAGCTTCGGCTGACCAATTGTGTCAGGGTAGTGGAGCCAAGCGCAGGAAGTCGGCGCGAAACTGCACGCCGTGCGTCCGATCGTTGATCCACCGGCCGCTGGCCTGGACGAATTCGCCGGCGCCGATCGCCGCGGCATGGCCGATAACGGCGATCAGATCGCGCTGGCCGCGGGCCTTGACCCTGAGGACGCAGAAGCCGCTGTCCTCGTTGTGGAAGGTGACGCGTTCGACGAGGCCGGCGAGGTTCTCGCGGTCACTCGCCATGGACGCAGCTCGCGCATCGTCGGGGAACACTTGCTGGGTGCGCGTCGGGAGGAGGTTGACCTGGGGTTGTTCAGGCAAGCCAGCTTCTTCAGGCTGTTCCCTGCTTACGCTCGCCAAGCCAGCCACCGAGCACCCCCGCCACAAACGGCACTAGGCCGCCTGCGATCATGTTGCCAACCGTGAAGTTGCCCGAGATGAGCAGAGCGAGCACCACCGCGAGGGCCGCGGAAATGCCCGGCTCGAGGATCGTCCGGCCGGCGGACTTGAGACCGACGATGAAGCCGCCGATCGCGAACGCCAGGAAGTTGAGTGCGCCGACGAACGCGATCTGCCCGCCGCTCAACGTCACGTTCTGGACGTCCGTGGCGCCCTCAAGCGCCGGTCCCAAAGAAAGCGCCAGAATAAAGCCGGCAACAAGATTGAGAGCGACCATGATCAACATGCCAATCGCGATCCATTTCCAATCCAGTTTGCTCGTCATCTGTCCCCTCCGTCCCGCCCGAGCGATACGCTCGCGGCTCGTTCGCGCCGATCCCGCGGTTACCCAGGGCCGGCGCCCAACTCCGCGTTCTGTCTCGCCTTCGTTTAACGCGCACTCACGCGTTGACCCAAGCATAGCAGCGACAGACACCGGAGCGGCACTATATTTGCTCGGATCATTGTCTTCTTCTCGTTGATGAGCGAAGCCATCGGGGCAAGCCACGCGCGGAATTTGCCTTCGGTGGGATGGCCTCTGTAGATTGGCGCGACAGATCGGCGTTCACTGTTTGGGAGCTGGGCGAATGGGCGAGGACGACAAGACATACAGCCAAGAGATTCAGGATCGGATCCGTGACCTTGCGCACTCGATGTGGGAGTCCGCCGGACGACTGCAGGGCCTCGCCACGGAGTACTGGCTGGCCGCCGAGAAGGAAGTGTTGGCGACGATGCGGGCCGCGGCGGAAAGGCTGACGCCGGGGGGGAAACCGGAGAAGGCCACGGAGCCGGAGACCGAGGCCGCAGCGGCTGCGGCTGCGGCAACGCACGAGCCCGTTGAGAGCGGGGAGAAGCCTGCGGGCGGAACGGAAACGGTCGAACACCCGAAGCCAATGGTGGCGAAGCCAAAGAAGAAATGAACCAGGCCGCCGGCTGTCGTGGCTTAAAGGCCGAGAAACGCCCCCGTAACGATCACCCGCGTTTCGATGGTCTTGCCGACCTTGCCCGTGATCGTCACCGCGAGGCGGTCGTTGGCGTCGTCGGCAGCGAAGGCGATCTGGTTTTCCGCCCCGTCGCTGGCGATCACGGTTGGCGTTTTCACCAGCGTCGTCGTCCCAGCGCTGTTCTTGATGACGCCGCCCGCGAACCGGCAGACCTGATGCGCGCCGTCCGTGCGATTCCAGGTGGTCTGGAACGCCTCGAAGCAGAAAACCTTGCCAGCCGGGATGGCGATGAAATTCACACCATCGGTAGTGAGCTCGACGGTGGAGACGTCGGTGGTGGTGGCGGCCAGCACGTACGTCACAATGCCGTGGCTGGCGGACGTACCGAAGGCGAGCTCGCCGGGGTTGGAGGCGGTCTGCGCCTTGCCCAGCGCCACCGCGTTGGCTTTGGCCACGACGCAGCTCCGGCCGATGGCGATGCCGCTGTCGGCGGAGACGTCGCACTCGGAGCCGATCGCGATCGCATTCTCGCCGATCACGCCACCGGAGTCGTAGTTGTTGCCGTTGCCGATGGTGATCGAGCGGGCGCC